>DASTZY010000061.1:0-17040 GCA_035764085.1 Gaiellaceae bacterium | reverse complement strand
CACCGTCCCGGTCGATCCGCTGAAGCGTCCCGACAACATGACCGTCCTCAGCGTCTCGGGCCTGCTGGCCGAGGCGATCATGAACGTCTTCGCCGACGACTCGGTCTCGGCGATCTTCGGCGGCGAGAACCAGCTCTTCTAAACGGCTCGCCGACTCTGACTCAGTTCGGAAGACAGGCCTCGGTGTGCGGACTGGTGTCGCCGCTGAGGTGGCCGTTCGTGATCGTGACCGGTCCGATCGACGAGACGCCATGCGTACACGCCGGACTGTCGGCGGTGGCGGTCGTGACCACGACCACAGCAATGAGGACGCCCATCAGGACGAGCCGAAGCAGCCTTGTCACCCGTCCCCCAGTCATCACCGCAGACCCCCTGTTCGCCGAAGTGCCTCCGTCGCATAACGCCGGCGACTTTGCAACAGTTACGAGATCGACAGACACTTCTCGGGCCGGCCGTGCGGATTCGCCGCGACGAGCTAGAGGCCACCGAGGGGATCGCCACTCAAGGTGAACAGGGATCTAGCCGAGCTAGTCCTTAGCTTTTCCAAGTCGTGTTGGTCAGGGGGACAAATGACAATCTTCTGCTTCGGAACGGTGTGCCCGTGAACGGCCGGAGAGGACTTCGGTTCGCGCTCGCCTTCGCCATGCTCCTCGCGATCGCGTTTCTTGCCGATTCGGCCCTGGCGTCCAGTCGCTCGGAGACGAGCCTCAGGACGCTGAACGGCAAGGTGCTCGCCTCGGTGAACCGGTTTCGCGCCAGGCACGGCCTCGTGGCGCTCCATGAGTCGAACGCGCTCGACCGATCGGCGCGCCAGCACTCGCTCGAGATGGGCCGGCTCGGCTACTTCGCTCATTCCTCCGCCGACGGCGCGCAGTTCTGGCAGCGCATCCGGCACTTCTACTCCGCGCACGGCTATTCGTACTGGTCGGCAGGCGAGAACCTCGTCTGGGCCTCGCCGAGCCTTACCGCCGGGGCTGCGCTGAACCTCTGGATCGCGAGCCCACCACATCGGGCGAACCTCCTGTCTCGCCGGTGGCGTCAGATCGGAATCTCGGCCGTCGGCGTCACCCGCGCTCCCGGCGTCTACGGCGGCAGGCGCGTCACGATCATCACCGCCGACTTCGGCGTTCGCCGCTAGAGATCTCGCAAGCGCCCGGCATGCCGGGGGAGCGCCAGGAGGACGAGGCGGTCGGCGACGCCGGCGAAGTCGGTCGCGGCTGCCGCGGGATCGACCATCTGCCGCTTCGGTTGCCGGTAGCGCCTCGGCGCGTCGTGCCCCGGCGCGAAGATCAGATCCTCGCGCACGCGGATCTCTTCGTGTTCGTCCAACAGGAGCGGCACCTCCTCGGCCAGACACTCGCCGCACTCGCAGAAGAATGTGACACCGGCGTCTCCTCTGCCTCTACCCGCGTCGGCGAGTCGGTCGTTGATCTCCACGAGCGCGTCGGTCATCTCGGCCGCGGTCACGATCGGGCTGTTCCCGGTGGCGGGTGATCCCAATCGCACGATCGGCTAGCGCGCGTCTGCGAGCCGCCGCCGGACGAGCTGGTCCGCGGCTTCCGCCGGCGTGATGCCGTCCGCCTCGGCTTCGGCGAAGAGCGTCCGCAGCGTGTCGCCGATGCCGGCGAGGCGCTCCTCGAGCTGCGCCTCGTCCCAGCACTCGTCCTCGAGGCCGATGAGCTGGATGATCCCGCCGGCGTTGACGACGTAGTCCGGCGCATAGAGGATGCCGCGCTCGCGCAACCGCTCGTCGTCGGCCGGCTCGGCGAGCTGGTTGTTCGCGCAGCCGGCGACGGCGCGGCACGCGAGGCTCGGGATCGAGCCCGCGTTGAGCGTGCCGCCGACGGCGCACGGCGAGTAGACGTCCACCTCGGTCTCGACGACGCGCTCGGGCGGCACCGTCTCGCAGCCGGTCGCGGCGGCGCGCTGCTCGTCGACGTCGCTGACCAGGACGCGCGCACCCGCGTCGGCGAGCTCGCGCGAGAGGACGGCGCCGACGGAGCCGGCGCCCTGCACTAGGACGCTGCGGCCCGCGAGGTCCGGCGACCCGAAGAGGTGCTCGACCGTTGCACGGATCGCGTGCAGCGCGCCACGCGCGGTGCCGCGGCCGCTGTTCCCTCCGCGCTGCGTCGTTCCGTAGACCCACGGGCACGTCTCGGCGACGACGTCCAGATCCTCCGGCGAGATGTTCATGTCGCCCGCCGTCCGGTAGCTGCCGCCGAGGGATGCGACGAGCTCGCCGTAGCGGCGGAGCAGCTTCCGGCGCGGCTCGCCCGCCGGCAGCTCGGGCACGGCGAGCACCGCTTTGCCGCCCCCGCGCGGCATCCCGGCGGCGGCCATCTTCCAGGTCATCGCACCCGAGAGGCGCATCGCGTCGGCGAGGCCGTCGGCCGGAGCGGGGTAGACGCGCATTCGCGTGCCGCCGCCGGCCGGGCCGAGCACGGTCGAATGGACGCAGACGAACATCCAGGCGCCGTTCTCCTCGTCGTGCCGGACGACGGCGTGCTCCCCTTCCCAGGCGGCAAGCAGGTCCTCGAAGTCCACTCCGGCACCGTAGACGGAGAGCAACCGTCTCTGCCGGTCGCGTCGTTTACCTCTTGGAAAACCCGTAAATCGGAGGTTCGATGGCCCACCCGCGAGGGCGTCACCGGCACCGGAGGAACGACGATCGGCTCCTCCTGCTGCTCGCCGCGCAGCGGCTGCGCCGCGGACGGGCGAGCGACGGTAATCGCGCTCTGCGGGCCATCGTGATCACGGTGCTCGTGCTCGGCCCGGCGACGCTGGTGGGCGCCACCGTCGCCGCCGGCGGTGCAGTGCGGGCCGCGCTCCACGACTGCTCCCTCGACGGTCGCGACCATCACGCAGCAGCTCGTGCGGAACCTCTACCTCGACGACGACAAGACCCTCGCGCGCAAGCGGCTGGAGGCGTGCCTCGCGCTGAAGCTGACCAGGCAGTCGACGAAGCGCGACATCCTGACCGCGTACCTGAACCGCATCCCGTACGGGCACCACGCGCTCGGGATCGAGGCGGCGGCGCGCACCTACTTCGGCATGCCGGCCTCGAGGCTCGGGCCGGCCCAGGCCGCCTTCCTCGCCGGCCTTCCCCAGGCGCCGTCGGCGTACGACCCGTCCGAGCACGAGCAGGCGGCGCGCGCCCGCCGCAACGAGGTGCTGAGCGCGATGCACCGGAACCACGCGCTTTCGGCGCGCGACTATCGCCGGCTCGTGCGCCAACCGCTCGGGCTCCATCCCGGTCACGGATACCGCGTCGTGCGGATGCCGAACTTCTTCTCCTACGTCGAGTCGCAGCTCGTGCAGACGTACGGCCGCAGGGCGGCCCGGAGCGGCGGACTCCGCGTGTACACGACCCTCGATCCGCGCGCCCAGCGACTCGCTCTGAACGCGATGCGCAACGCCCTCGGCCGCCCGGGCGACCCCGCGTCTGCGCTCGTCTCGATCGACCCGCGTGACGGCGCGATCAGGGCGCTCGCCTCGAGCTGGCACGGCCACGAGCTCCAGTTCGACCTCCCGGCCGACGGCGCCCGGCAGACGGGCTCCGCCTTCAAGCCGTTCGTCCTGACGGACGCCGTCTGGCAGCACCACGCCGATCCGAACAGGACGTGGTACGACTCGTCGAGGTTCACGTACCAGCCGACGCTGCAGTCGAAGCCGTGGACGCCGCACACGTACGAGGACCGCTACTTCGGCCCGGAGACGCTGACGAAGGCGACGCTCCTCTCCGACAACGTCGTCTACGCGAAGCTCACGCTCGACCTCGGCCCGGCGACCGTCGCGTGGGTTGCGCACCAGATGGGGATCAGCTCCCCGCTCGAGGTCGTGCCGTCGATCGGCCTCGGCTCGAACTCGGTCACGCCGCTGATGCTCGCGACCGCGTACTCCACCCTTGCCTCCGGCGGGATCTACCACGGTTCCTACGCGATCCGGAAGGTGGTGCGGCCCGACGGCCAGGTCGATCGCCTCTGGAAGCCGAACACCTTCACGATCCTGCCGCCGGGCGTCGCCTGGACCGTGACGAAGGTGCTGCAGGCGAACGTGCGCTCGGGCACCGGCGTCGCCGCCGCGATTCCGGGCCGGCACGTCGCCGGCAAGACGGGCACGACGACGGACTGGACGGACGCCTGGTTCGCGGGCTATGTGCCGCGCCTCACCACGGTCACGTGGGTCGGCTACCCGCGACGGACGCGCTCGATGTCGAACGTGCACGGCATCCAGGTGCAGGGCGGTTCGTTCCCCGCCCGGATCTGGCGCGCCTACATGGCCCGCGTGCTCGGCCACGTCCGGCCCGAGAGCTTCCCGCGCGGCGGGTGGCTGCTGCAGCCCTACCACGGCGCACGCAGCATGCGGCACCCGCCGAAGCACCGCCGCTAGGCGACCGAGGCCGCTACACTCCGCCGCCGGAATGGCCGGAGAACGCACGAAGCTCGTCGTCGCGCAGCGCGAGAGGCTCGGCTCGTCCGAGTCGCGCCGCCTGCGCCGGGAGGGGCTCGTGCCCGGCGTCCTCTACGGCAACGGCGAGCCGGTCGCGATCTGCATCGCGGAGCGGGAGCTCCGCCGCGCGCTCACCGGCGCCGCCGGGCTGCACTCGATCCTCGACGTCGAGATCGACGGCAAGGGCGAGACGCACGCGTCGATCCTCAAGGAGTACCAGGTCGATCCGGTGCGCGGCGGCGTCACGCACGTCGACCTGCAGGAGGTGCGGCTCGACCAGCCGATCCAGGCCTCGGTCTCCGTCCAGCTGCACGGCGGCGACGATGCGCCCGGCGTGCGCGAGGGCGGAGTGCTCTCGCAGCCGCTGCGCGAGGTGAGGGTCGAGGCGCTGCCGCTGGAGGTGCCGGAGCATCTCGACCTCGACGTCTCCGGCATGGAGATCGGCGGCACGCTGCGTATCGAGGATCTCTCGACGCCCGACGGCGTCACGCTTCTCGACGACCCGGAGATGGTCGTCGCCACGGTCACCGCGCCGACCAAGGTCGTCGAGCCCGAGCCCACCGAGGAGGAGCTCGCCGCGATGGAGGCGGAGGGCGAGGCTGCCGAGGGCGAGGAGGGCGCCGAGGGCGAGGCTGCCGAGGGTGCTGCCGGGGAGCCGGCCGAGCCGGAGGCCGACGCCGCCGGCGACCAGGGCACGACCGAGGGCTAGCTCTTGCTGCTGGTGGCCGGTCTGGGGAACCCGGGCCGGGAGCACGCCCGGAACCGGCACAACGCCGGCTGGTTCGTCGTCGACGAGCTCGCGCGGCGGCACGGCGGGTCGTGGCGCGGCAAGTTCTCGGGCCAGATGGCGGAGGTGCGCGTCGGCGACGAGCGGCTCGCGCTGCTGAAGCCGGAGACGTACATGAACGAATCCGGCCGCTCGGTCGGCGCGGCGGCCGCGTTCTTCAAGCTGGAGCCGAGCGAGGTGCTCGTCGTCCACGACGAGGGCGACTTCGACCTCGGCCGGCTCGAGCTGAAGGTGGGCGGAGGCCTCGCCGGCCACAACGGCCTGCGGTCGATAGCGCACCAGCTCGGCACGCAGGACTTCCTCCGCCTCCGCATCGGCGTCGGTCGCCCGGAGCGGGGCGATCCGCGGCCGCTCGCGGACTGGGTCCTCGCGGACTTCGAGCCGCACGAGAACCGTGACGAGATCGTCGCGCGCGCCGCGGACGCCGTCGAGCTGCTCGCCGCGGACGGCGTCGAGCGCACGCAGATCCAGGTCAACCGGCGCTAGCGGCGCTCGCGGAGCGCGGCATGCGCTCCCGGCTGCAGATCGAGGCCCGCGGCGAGCCGCTGCAGCAGCTCCAGCAGCTGCTCCAGCTCCGCCTCGCTCAGCGGGTCCCGCACCTGTCGGTCGAAGTCTTGTGCCTTCCGTTCCGCCTGTCGCAGGAGCTTCTTCCCGGCGACCGTCAGGTGGAGGTTGCGCACGCGGCGGTCACGTGCGTGCGGCCGGCGCTCGAGCAACTCGCGCCGCTCGAGGTCGTCGACGATCGCGACCATCCAGCTGGGCGAGATGTGCAGGCGCTCGGCGAGCGCATTCTGCGGCTCGCCTTCGCCGGCCGAGACCGCGCGGAGGAGCGCGAACTCGCCGGGCTCGAGCTCCAGGGGGCCGAGTATCTGATGGAAGCGTCGCGAGACCGCGTAGCCGAGGCTCGAGAGCATGAAGGCCACGCTCCGGAACGGGGTCTGCGTCGCCTCGGCGGCTCGAGGGTTGCGTGGCGCCACGCGCATATGCTACAGCTACCGAACAGTTCAGCTACCGAACGTTTAATCGCGAAGCGAACGAAGGGACGGCATGGCCCAGGTCGCGGACAGGACCTTTCTCGGAAGACTTGCTCACCTGACGGCTCGGCACCGCTGGAAGGTGATCGCCGCCTGGATCGCGCTGACGCTCTTCGGCGCGTTCGCCGCAGGACAGGTCTCGAAGCGCTGGTACCAGAGCTTCTCGATCCCCGGCAAGTCGGCATACGAGGCGAACCAGCGCACCCTGAACACCTTCGGCACGGGCGTACGCCCGCCGGACGTCGTGGTCTTCCACACCGCCGGTGACGCGACGACGAGCAAGGCGATCGAGGCTGCGACGGCACGCGCCGCCGCGGCGATGCCCGGCGCCCGGACGAGCTCGTACTTCTCCACGCACGACCTCATTTACGTCTCGAAGGACCGGCACACGACGTTCGAAGAGGTCTATCCGCCCGGGACGTCCACCTTCTCGACGACGAGCGGCGCCTCGAAGGTGCGCGCCGCCGCCGCCCGTGGGTTGCCGCCCGGCATCCAGGTCGAGGTGACCGGTCACGATCCGCTGGAGGAGGCGAGCACGCACGGCGGCGGAGGCGGCAACGTCCTCGTCGAGGCGATGATCGGCGGGCTCGGCGCGATCGTGATCCTGCTCTTCGTCTTCGGGACATTGCCCGCGATCCTGATCCCGGTCGCGGTCGCGGCGGCGGCGATCCTCAACACGTTCACGCTCATCTGGGCGCTCACCTACATCACGAACGTGTCGATCATCGTCGAGTTCCTGATCGCGCTCGTGGGCCTGGGCGTCGCGATCGACTACGCCCTGCTGATGATCTTCCGCTTCCGCGACGAGTTGCGGGACGGGAGCGACGTCGAGACGGCGCTCGTCGAGACGATGACCCACGCCGGCCGCTCGGTGATCGTCTCCGGGTCGACCGTCGCGGTGGGGCTCCTGTCGATGATCCTCCTGCCGCTGCCGTTCATCCGCTCGATCGGGATCGGGGGAATGCTGATTCCGGCGGTCTCGGTCCTGGCCGCGATCACCCTCATGCCGGCACTGCTCGCCGTGCTCGGCGCGCGCATCAACAGCGTGCGCCTGCTGCCGAAGCGGTTCGTCGACCGGGGCCATCCCGAGGACGGCGCCTGGGGGCGCTGGGCACGCTTCGTGTTGCGGCGGCCGTGGGCGATCGCGGGCATCGGGATGACGATCGTGACGGTGCTCGTCGTGCTCGGCCTCCAGCTGAACCCGAACGAGTCGCAGCTGAAGAACTTCCCCGGCACCGGCACGGCGATCGCCGGTCGCACGCTGCTCGCAGACGCCGGTATCTCCCCGGGCGTGATGAAGCCGCTCGTCACCCTCGTCGAGGACGGGGGAGACGCTCAGGCGATCGCGGCGAAGGAGCGCACCGTCTCCGGAGTCGTCGGCGCGACGGTGCCGCCCGGGCCGGGCTGGCACCAGGGTCAGGACACCCTCGTCGAGGCATTTCCCGCGATCGACGGCGCGGCCCCGGGCATCCAGGGCACCATCGACCGCGTCAACGGCGTGCTGCGGGGAACCGACGCGACTCTCGGCGGCGTGGCGGCGCAGGATCGGGACTTCGTGCACGCCGTCTACGGCAACTTCCCCTACGTGCTCGCGTTCGTGCTCATCCTGACGCTCGTCCTGCTGGCGCGGGCCTTCCGCTCGATCGTGCTGCCGATCAAGGCGGCGATTCTCAACCTCGTGTCGCTGGGCGCGGCGTTCGGGATCGTCGTGTTCATCTTCCAGATGGGGCACGGCTCGTCGCTCTGGAACATCACGGCGACGCAGGCGATCACCGCCTGGATCCCGTTGATGATCTTCGCCTTCCTGTTCGGGCTGTCGATGGACTACGAGGTCTTCATGCTCACGCGGATGCGGGAGGCCTACGACGAGACCGGCTCGACGCCGCGGGCGATCGAGCTCGGGCTCGCGCGGACCGGGAAGCTCGTGACGAGCGCGGCGCTCATCCTGGCGTTCGCATTCCTCGTGCTCTCGTCCAGCCCGGGCTTCGAGATCAAGGAGTTCGCGATCGGGCTCGCCGCGGGGATCATCTTCGACGCGACGGTGATCCGCGCCCTGCTGGTTCCCGCGCTGATGGCGTTGCTCGGGCGGGCGAACTGGTGGCTGCCGAACTGGACGCGTCGCGCGCTCTTCATCCGCGAGGCGGGGCGGCCGGAACAGGCTCCCGTGCTAGAGGGCTGACAGCGCGGGCTCCGGCTCGTCACGGCGGCGCAGGTTCCGCACCTCGCGGACGAACGCGACCACGAACAGGTTCGGCACGCACATCAGCATCCCGGCGAGGAGGAGCGTCTCGCGCAGGCCCATCCCGGCCGCCAGCGCGCCTGCGAGCGCCTGCCCGATCGGCATCAGGCCGACCGAGAGGAGCATGTCGATCGACGCCACCCGCGCGAGCCGGTCGGGTCGCACCTCCTGCTGCATCGCCGTCTCCCAGAGCGCGTTGCCGATCAGGAGGCAGGCGCCGAGAACGGCCGACGACACCATGATCGCGGCGAGCGGCAGCGGCCGGACGAGCGCAAACGGCAGCACCGCCGCCAGCGACCAGATCGCGAACGCGGTCGCCACGGGATGCGTCGGCCGGATCCGGTACGCGACGATTCCGCCGAGCAGGCCGCCGACGGGAACGGCGAGGATGATCAGACCCCAGGCGAACGCCCCGCCGAGGTCCTCGTTCGCGACGAACGGGCCGAGCACGAGGTAGATCCCGATCCCGACGTTGCCGAGGGCGAAGCCGAGAAAGCCCGCGGTGAGCCAGCGGTGGCTCCGCACCTCCTGCCAGCCCTCGGCGACCTCGTGCCAGAAGCGCTGCCGCACGGGGCGGACGTGGGCCGCGACCTCCATCGCCGTCACGAATCCGGCGCTGACGAGGAAGCTCGCCGAGTCGATCGCGAAGCACCAGCCCGCTCCGGCGGCGGCGACGATCAGGCCCGAGAGCGCCGGCCCGAAGATCCGCGTCCCGCTCTCGGCCATCGAGAGCAGCGAGTTCGCCTTCTGCAGGTTCCCCGTGCTGACGGCCTGCGGCAGCAGCGCCGTCGCGGCCGGGCCGAAGAAGCCGGCGCCCACACCGGCGGCCGACTGGAGCAGGGCCAGCTGCCACACCTGGGCGGTGCCCTGGAAGAGGAGCGCCGCGGTCATTGCCTCGGTCGCGAAGCGGAGGAGGTCGGCGGAGATCATCACGGCCCGGCGGGGCAGGCGGTCGGCCCAGACGCCGCCGGCGATCGTGGAAGTGCCGAGCGCGATCGTGCGGGCCCCGAGGACGATGCCGAGGTCGAGCGCGGCGCCGTGCATGTCGATCACGGCGAACGCGAGCGCGACCGGGACGAGGGAGTCGCCGATCGACGATCCCGTGCGCGCGAGCCAGAGCAGCCTGAACGGACGCTCCTTCAGCGGTCCGAAGCGACCGACCCCGCGCACGTCCTGGAATGTACGCCTCGGGGCGGCTCGTTACCATCGTTCCCAGCGGAACCGGCCGGTTCCGCCCGTCGTCATGGACCGTCCGGTACTCCACGCCTTCGTCCGCGAGCTCGTCGAGAGCGAGCGTCTCGGCGAGCTCGCAGAGGCGCTGCCGACGCGCGCCCGCGTCTCGGAATCCGCGCTGCCGCTCCTGCTCGCGACGCTCCACGTACGGCTCGAGCGGGGCGTCGTCGTGCTCCTGCCCGAGGACGCGGACGCACGCGACGCCGCCGAGGGCGCCGCCTGGTTCCTTGGCGACGAGACGGTCGGCCTGCTGCCGAGCCGCGGCGTCACCTGGGAGTCCGGCCTCGTTCCGCCGCCGCACCTCGTCGGGGAGCGGGCGCGGGCGCTGCACGTGTTCGAACGCGGTGGGCTCGTCTGCGCGTCGGCGAGAGCGCTCGCCGAGGGGCTGCCGCCGGCCGAGTCGCGTCCCGAGCCGATCTCCGTCCGCCCCGGCCTCGAGACGGGTGTCGAGGGACTGGGGGAGTCGCTGGCGCTCGCGGGCTACGAGCGGGTGGAGCGGGTGGACGACCGCGGGCAGTTCGCGGTGCGTGGCGGCATCGTCGACGTCTTCCCGACGACCGGCCGCGAGCCGCTCCGCGTCGAGTTCTTCGGCGACGAGATCGAGTCGGTGCGCGCGTTCTCGCCCTTCACGCAGCGGGCGCTGCATCCGGTGGCCGAGGCGACCCTGTACCCGGCGGCCGAGCGCCGGCTGGACACTGTCGAACTCGGTGATGGTCTGTTACTTGCGGACGATGGAGATGAGCCGGCCGTCGCGCCGGTGCCGGACGACCTGGTGCCTCCGCTCGCCAACCCGCCCGACCTCGTCTTCGAGCCGGACGACGTGCGCCGCGTCTGGGAGGAGGACGGTCTACGCGAGCAGCCGTCGCTCGCGGGGTCGACGGAGCTCGATCCCTTCCCGCAGTCGCAGCCGTTCGCCTTCGAGGCGCAGCGGCCCGCGATCGCGGCGCGCGGCCTCGCCGAGGCCGAGAGCGAGCTCGCGTCGCTGCTTCGCTCGGGGCAGCGCGTCGTCGTCGCCTTCCCGCACCGCGGCGAGGCGCTGCGGACGCAGAACCTGCTGCGCCGGGTCGAGGCGCGGGTGCTGGAGCCCGGGGAGGAGCTCCCGGAGGAGCCCGAGCTCCTGTTCGCCGTCGCCCCGGCCCGCCGCGGCTTCGTCTGGCGCGACCTCGGCCTCGTCCTCCTGCCCGACCACCAGGTCTTCCGCCGCCGCGCCCCGCGCGAGCGCCGCCTCGGCGGCCGCGCGCTGCAGTCCTTCGCCGACCTCCGCACCGGCGACTACGTCGTGCACGAGGATCACGGCGTCGGCCGGCTGCTCGGCTTCGAGACGAAGACGGTCGCCGGCGTCACGCGCGACTACCTCCAGCTCGCCTTCCGCGGCGAGGACCGGCTCTACGTCCCGCACGAGCAGCTCGGCAAGGTCTCCCGCTACGTCGGCGCCGACGCTTCCGCCCCGGCGCTCTCGAAGCTCGGCGGCAAGGCGTGGCAGACGCTCAAGTCGCGCGCGCGCGAGTCCGTCCGCGAGCTCGCCGGCGACCTGATCCAGCTGTACGCGCAGCGGCAGACCCGCGAAGGTGTCGCGTTCGACCTCTCCAGCGAGTGGCTGCCGCAGCTCGAGGCGAGCTTCCCCTACCGCGAGACGCCGGACCAGGAGGCGGCGATCGAGGCGGTGAAGGAGGACCTCGAGACGCCGCGGCCGATGGACCGCCTCGTCTGCGGCGACGTCGGCTTCGGCAAGACCGAGGTCGCGGTGCGGGCCGGTTTCGCGGTCGCGGTCAACGGCCGGCAGGTGCTGCTGCTGGCGCCCACGACGATCCTCGCAGAGCAGCACTACAACACGTTCCGCGACCGCTTCCGCGACTTCCCGGTGCGCGTCGAGATGGTCTCGCGGTTCGTGCCGCCGAAGGAGACGAAGCGGATCCTCGCCGACTTCAGCGCCGGCAAGGTCGACGTCCTGATCGGCACGCACCGGGTCCTCAGCCGCGACGTGATCCCGAAGGAGCTCGGGCTGGTGATCCTCGACGAGGAGCAGCGCTTC
Organism: Gaiellaceae bacterium; assembly: GCA_035764085.1. Taxonomy (GTDB): domain Bacteria; phylum Actinomycetota; class Thermoleophilia; order Gaiellales; family Gaiellaceae; genus Palsa-739. Next base: position 5,266 of record DASTZY010000061.1, on the reverse strand, counting down.
GGCGTCGCGCAGAAGGAGCTCCTCAAGTCGCTGCGGCTCGAGGTCGACGTGCTCACGCTCAGCGCGACTCCGATCCCGCGCACGCTCCACCTCTCGCTCGCCGGCATGCGCGACATCTCGATCATTGAGACGCCGCCGGAGGGACGGCGGCCGATCCGCACCACCGTGGGCGAGTACGACGAGGAGCTCGTGAAGCTCGCGCTCGAGCGCGAGGCGGAGCGCGAGGGACAGGCCTTCTTCCTGCACAACCGCGTCGAGACGATCGAGGAGCGCGCCGCGCAGCTGCAGCAGCTCTGTCCCGGCCTGCGCTTCCTCGTCGCGCACGGACAGATGCGCGAGAAGGAGCTCGAGGAGCGGATGCACGCCTTCCTGCGCGGCGACGCCGACGTGCTCGTCTCCACCACGATCATCGAGTCCGGGATCGACATCCCGCAGGCGAACACGCTGATCGTCGAGCGGGCCGACACGCTCGGCCTCGCCCAGCTCTACCAGATCCGCGGTCGCGTCGGCCGCTCCGACGCAACCTCCTTCGCGTATCTCTTCTATCCCGACGCGCGCGAGCTGACCCCGGAGGCGCGGGCCCGGCTGGCGACGCTCGCCGACCACACCGAGCTCGGGGCCGGCTTCGCGATCGCGATGCGCGACCTCGAGATCCGCGGCGCCGGCGAGCTTCTCGGAGCGGAGCAGTCCGGCCACGTCGCGGCCGTCGGCTTCGAACTGTACGTCGAGCTCCTCAACGAGGCCGTCGCCGAGCTCCAGGGTCAGAAGCGGATCGCGGCGAGGCCGGTGCGGGTGGACGCACGCGTCGACGCCTACGTGCCTGCTGCGTACGTCGACTCGGAGGCGCTCCGCATCGACGTCCACCGCCGGCTCGCGCTCGCGGAGACCGAGGACGAGCTGCGCGAGCTGCAGGCGGCGCTCGAAGACCGCTACGGGCCGCTGCCCGAGCCGGTCGAGAACCTCTTCCGGATCCAGGAGGCGAAGATCAAGGTCGCGCTCCTCGGCGCCGACTACCTCGTCTTCCAGGGCGGCAGATCCACCGTCGGCCGCCTCGTGCTCGGCTCGGGGGAGCTGCGCGAGCTCCGCGACCGCGCGAAGACCGCTGTCTACGTCTCGTCTAAGCAGGAAGTAAGCATTCGCGGGCAGGAGGAAATTGCCCAGGCGGTCGACCTTGTCGATGCTATCTTGGACGCGCGCCGGGCGGCCTGAGACCGCTTTCCGTCTCTCTCGGCGCTCCCGCGACATCGACCTCACTGGATGGAAATGAAGACTCGCCTGCTGTTCCTGCCCCTGACCATCGCGCTCGTCGCCGTTCTCGCCGCCGGCTGCGGCGGAGGCGGCGGCTCGAGCTCCCCCTCCGCCGGCTCGGTTGCCACGGTCGGCTCCACGCAGATCTCGAAGGACACGTTCAACGCCCTCATGAACGTGGCGTTCGCGCGCTACAAGGCACAGGGACAGAGCACCCCGAAGGTCGGCACGCCGGCCTATTCGCAGCTCAAGGATCAGGCGGTCACCTTCCTCGTCCAGGAGGAGGAGCTGCAGCAGGAAGCCCAGAAGCTCGGCGTCACGGTGTCGCAGAGCGACATCGACAAGCGCCTCGCCCTGATCAAGAAGACGTACTACCAGAACAGCCAGTCGAAGCTCGACGCCGCGCTGAAGAAGGACGACATCACGCTGGACGAGCTCGAGCAGTACAACCTCAAGCCGACGCTCCTCAGCGAGAAGCTCCAGGCGAAGGTGACCTCCGACGTCAAGGTCTCGGCGGCCGCGGCCCAGAAGTACTACAACCAGAACAAGTCCTCGTTCACCACGCCGAAGACGCGCGAGGTGCGGCACATCCTCGTGACCAAGAAGAGCCTCGCCGACAAGATCGCGACGCAGCTGAAGAAGGGCGCGAGCTTCGCGGCCCTGGCCAAGAAATACTCCAAGGACACGGCCTCGGCGGCCCAGGGCGGCAAGCTCTGCGTGGCGCACGGCGGCTCGAGCGGCGCCTGCCAGCAGACGGTGCCGCCCTTCGACAAGGCGTCCTTCTCCCTGAAGACGAACGAGATCTCGCAGCCGGTGCACAGCGTCTACGGGTGGCACATCATCCAGCCGGTCGGCCCGATCAAGCCCGCTCACACCCAGACCTTCAAGGAGGTCGAGTCGCAGATCGAGGCGAACCTCGCGCAGCAGCAGAAGCAGGTCGCCTGGTCGAACTGGCTCGCGAAGCTGAAGAAGGACTTCAGCGGCAAGGTCTCCTATCAGACCGGCTACAAGCCCGCGACGACGACGGCCCCCGCGGTCACGGCGCCGACGACGACCGGCTGAGGTGACGAGCCGGGCGCGAGAAGAGCCCGGGGAGGCTCTCCTCGAGCTGCAGCGCTTGACCGAGCGCCTGCGCCGCGACTGCCCGTGGGACCGCGAGCAGACGGCGGCGACCATCGTGCCGCACACGGTCGAGGAGGCCTACGAGGTCGCCGACGCGGCGCTTGGCGGCGACGACGGGAAGCTGCTCGACGAGCTCGGCGACCTCCTCTTCCAGGTCTATTTCCTCTCGCTCCTGCTCGAGGAGCGGGGCGCCGGCGACCTGGCGCAGGTCGCGCGCGGCGTGCACGCGAAGCTCGTGCGACGTCATCCGCACGTCTTCGGCGACGTCGAGGCGCGCACCGCCGACCGCGTCCGCTCGAACTGGGAGCGCATCAAGCGCGAGCAGGAGGGCCGCGAAGGCATCTTCCACGATGTCGCGGAGGGCCTTCCGGGGCTGCTCTACGCCCGCAAGACCCAGCAGCGGGCGAAGGCCGTCGGCTTCGAGTACCCGGACCTCGCCGGCGCGCTCGCCGACCTGGCCGACGAGCTCCGCGAGCTGGAGGAGGAGTTGTCCGGCGACGAGCTCGGCGACGTCCTCTTCGCGGCGGTCAACGTCGCGCGCAGGCTCGAGGTCGATCCCGAGCTCGAGGTGCGGCGCGCGGCGCAGCGGTTCCGCCGCCGGGTCGAGGTCGCGGAGAGGCTTGCGGCCGAGACGGGTGAGAACTGGAGCGAGCTGCCGCTCGAGCGGCAGGACGAGTGGTTCGACCGGGCGAAGGAGCACACCGCATGAGCGCGATCACCGAGGTTCACGCACGGCAGGTCCTGGACTCGCGCGGGAACCCGACCGTCGAGGTCGAGGTCCGCGCAGGAGAGCTCGGGCGGGCGATCGTGCCGTCCGGCGCCTCGACCGGCGTGCACGAGGCGGTCGAGCTCCGCGACGGCGGCGGCGCGTGGAGCGGAAAGGGCGTCTCCACCGCGGTGGCCAACGTCAACCGAGAGATCGCGGACGCGGTTCGCGGCCTCGACGCCGCGGACCAGGAGAAGCTCGATCGCGTCCTGATCGAGCTCGACGGCACTCCGAACAAGGGACGGCTCGGCGCGAACGCGGTCCTCGGGGTCTCGCTCGCCGCCGCGAAGGCGGCCGCCGCCGAGGCGGGCGTCTCGCTCTTCCGGCACTTCGGCGGCGAGGACGCGACGACGCTGCCGGTGCCGATGCTGAACGTGATCAACGGCGGCGTGCACGCCGACAACTCGATCGACCTGCAGGAGTTCATGCTCGTCCCGGCCGGCGCGGACTCCTACTCCGGCGGTCTGCAGATCGGCGTGGAGGTGTACCACGCCCTCAAGAAGCTGCTCACCGAACGCGGCCTCTCGACGCTCGTCGGCGACGAGGGCGGCTTCGCGCCGAATCTCGAGTCGAGCGAGACCGCAATCGACCTGATCCTCGAGGCGGCCGAGCGGGCAGGACACCGCGACCGCGTCGCGATCGCTCTCGACCCGGCGACGAGCGAGGTCTTCTCCGACGGCGTCTATCGCTTCGAGGGGCGCGAGAAGTCGAGCGCGCAGATGCCCGGGTTCTGGGCGGAGATCGTCGACCGCTATCCCGTGGTCTCGATCGAGGACGGCGCGGCGGAGGACGACTGGGACTCCTGGTCGGCCCTGACGCAGCAGCTCGGCGAGCGCGTGCAGCTCGTCGGCGACGACCTCTTCGTCACCAATCCGACTCGCCTGCAGGAGGGCATCGACCGCGGTGTCGCCAACTCGATCCTCGTCAAGGTCAACCAGATCGGGACGCTGACGGAGACCATCGAGGCCGTGCGGCTCGCGCACGCGAACGGCTACACGGCCGTGATGTCGCACCGCTCGGGAGAGACCGAAGACGCGACGATCGCCGATCTCGCGGTCGCGCTCGGCACCGGGCAGATCAAGACGGGCGCGCCCGCGAGAAGCGATCGCGTCGCGAAGTACAACCAGCTGCTCCGAATCGAAGAGGAGCTTGGTGACGGGGCGGCGTACCGCGGCTGGGACGCCTTCCCGCGTACGGCCCGGTAGCTACATTGAATCGCCGTGGCCGGCGAGCGTAGAACGAAGATCGTGGCGACGCTTGGGCCGTCGTCCGACTCGCGGGAGCGCCTTCGCACGCTCATCGAAGCGGGGGTGGACGCGGTGCGGTTCAACCTCTCCCACGGGACACACGAGGAGCACTCCGCGCGCGCCTGGCTCGTACGCGAGATCGCGGCCGAGCTCGGGCGCCCCGTTGCGCTGATCGGAGACCTGCAGGGCCCGAAGCTTCGGATCGGGGAGTTGGCGGAGCCGGTCGTCCTCCAGACGGGCGACAAGATCTGCGTGTGCGCCGAGGAAGCCGCGACCGACGGCGAGCTGCCGATCGCCCCGGCGGTGATCGGCGACGTTCTCGAACCGGGTCACGAGGTGCTGATCGACGACGGGCTCGTACGTCTCCGCGTAGACGACGTCAAGAGCGGGCGCGCCAACTGCGCCGTGGTCGTCGGCGGCCTCGTCAGCTCGCACAAGGGTGTGAACCTCCCCGGCGTCCCGGTGCCGATACCGTCGATCACGCGCAAGGACGTGGCCGACCTCGAGTGGGCGGTCTCGACGGGCGTGGACTTCGTCGCGCTCTCCTTCGTCCGTTCCCCGGCCGACGTGCGCGATCTACGCGCATTGCTCGAGCAGGCCGATTCGCACGCACACGTGATCGCGAAGATCGAGAAGTCGGAAGCCGTTGACGTCCTGGACGACGTGCTCGCCGAGACCGACGCCGTGATGGTCGCCCGCGGAGATCTCGGCGTGGAGATCGGGCCGGCACTCGTGCCGCTCGTGCAGAAGCGGATCATCCACAAGGCGCTCGAGCGCGGAAAGCCGGTGATCACGGCGACGCAGATGCTCGAGACGATGGTGCACTCGCCCGAGCCCACGCGGGCGGAAGCGAGCGACGTCGCGAATGCAATCCTCGACGGCA
>DASTZY010000060.1:0-23954 GCA_035764085.1 Gaiellaceae bacterium | reverse complement strand
CCGGCGAAGTTGTGGTGGAACGTCTCCGCGTTGCGCGCCTCTTGCCGGTAGTCGAGCTCCTGCCGGATCGAGCGCGCGAACTCGTCGACGAGCTCGTTCGGGTCGAGAAAGTCGAGTGCGTGCACGCGTTCCTTGATCAGGCGCGCTGCCTGATACAGCAGCGTGAGGTCGGCCTCGATCTGCCGCGGTGCGTTCGGCCGCTGCACCTTGACGACGACGCGCCGGCCGTTCGGCAGCGTCGCGCGATGCACCTGGCCGATCGACGCGGCCGCGAGCGGCTCCTCGTCGAACGACAGGAACAGCCGCTCGATCGGCTGACCGAGCTCTTCGAGAATCGTGCGCTCGACCTCCGCGTACGAGAACGGCCGCACGTCGTCCTGCAGGCCGCGCAGCTCCGTGACGATGTCCGGCGGGACGACGTCTGGGCGCATCGACAGCAGCTGCCCGAACTTGACGAACGTCGGCCCGAGCTCGTCGAGCACCTCCCGCAGGTGCTGCCCCCGCGCGGAGGCGGCGCCGTGCTCGGCGGCCGCGTGGGCGATCCGGTCCTCCGCCGAGCGGCCGGGCAGGAGATCGCTGAGCTTGTGCGCCTCGAGGAAGTAGCCGAAGCCGTGGCGCACCATGACCTGGGCGATCTCCGAGAGGCGCCCGATGCTGCGGGTCGTGCTCATGCCGAAAGGCTACGCGGCGCGTCTGCCGACAGCCAGGCGGCGCCGTGCTTCGCGCCGCCGCGTCCACGGGCCGGGCGGCACGAGCAGCGACTCGGCGTGCAGATACGCGAGCCCGACGGCCGGCAGGTCGGTGAAGCGCTCGACGCAGATGTAGCGGGGGCGCCACTCCGGGAAGAACTTCCGGTTGAACGCGTAGAGGCGCTCGAGCTGGAACACGTTGTCGGCGAGCAGGAGCCCGCGTCGGACGGCCCGGCGCGCCGGCGTCGTCACCCGTTCCGGCGCGAGATAGTCCGTGAGCGCGCAGAAATTGAGGGACAGCTCGCTCGCGCCGGTCTGCCGCGCCCAGGCGAGCGTCTCGACGACGAGGAACTCCGTGAGCCCATTGGGCGCGTCCGGGCGGCGGCGCATCGCGCTCAGCGACCACCCGCCGCCGCCCAGACCGCCGAAGGCGGTCGGTCTTTCCGGCTGGGCGTCGGCAACTTGGTCGCCGACGCTTCCGGCCTTCGGCGACGGCGCGAGGTGGAGGAAGCCGCCGACGCGGCCGTTCGCGTCCTCGGCCAGGGCAAGGACCGTTCCCGGGACGTGGAGATCGTCGATCGCCATCGAGAAGCCGCGCTCGGGCTGGCCGCGGCGCCAGGCGGCCGACACGTCCTCGAGCTCGGCCTCGACCGCGGGGGCGACGTCGTCGGCCGCGACGACGCGGAACGAGTAGCCGGCCTTGCGAAGCCGCGACACCGACTGGCGCACCTTGCGAATCGCGCGGCCCTCGAGCGAGAACTGCTGCGGCCGCAGCACCGCCTCGTCTCCGATCGGCACCGGCTTGAGCCCGAGCGCGCGGTAGCGGGCAAGGTGCTCGTCCGAGGCGCCGACGACGGCGAGGCGCCACCCGCGACTGCGAACGAAGCGCCGGAAGTCGGTGAGCAGCTCGTCGATCTCCGCCTCGTCGCCGACCGGGTCGCCGCTCATCAACACCGTCCCTGCCACCACGCGGTAGGCGAGGAATGCCCGCTGCGACGGCGAGAAGACGTAGCTCTTGTCGCGCCGGAGGGCGAAGAAGGAGAGGCTGTCGCGGCCGTGCGCCTCGACGAGCGTGCGCGCCAGCCGCCGCTCGGCAACCGTCTGCGCGACGGCATGACCGACCGGCCGCAGCCAGAAGTACAGGGCGAGGAAGCCGAGGGCGATGCCGAGCCCGAGAAGCGCGTCGCCCGTGCGGTGCGAGAGCTCGACACCGCGCAGCTCCTCTCCGACGACGACCGCCGCGATTCCCGCGAGAGCCGCACCGAGGCCCAGCAGAGGCCGGACGCCGGCCCGGTCGCCGGGCACGTCGAAGCGCCGGCGCCACCGGACGAGCGCGGCGAGCAGCAGCAGCGAAATCGCCGCCTCCTCGAAATCGAGACCCTTCGCAAGGTGTGCCGCGGCAGATGCCACGACCACGCCGACCGCGAGCTGCCATGCCCGGCGCCGGCGCTTCGCGAGCGAGCGGGAGAGCCAGATCAACCCGATCCCGATGGCGACCGTGAGCACGCGGGCGGCTTCCGGCCACCCCGGCGGCAGGATCCCCTGGACGATCTCGTACCGGTTCGCCATCTCCGGCGTCAGCGCGGAGACGAGCCCGATCGCGCCCACGCCGGCGGCGCTCCAGGCAACGAGCTTCTCGGCACTGGGCAGCCGCGACAGCACGCGCCGAGGGTACAACGTGCGCATGAGGGAATCGGGAGAGGCCGCCGTCCGGATACCGCTGCCGCGCTGGCTGACGCTGCTCCTCGCCTTGGTCGCGGTCGCGCTCGTCCCGTGGACGCTCTACCTGACCTTCACGCTGCCGTCACGGCACGTCACATTCCACTACGACCTCGCCTGGGTCGGCTTCGACGTCGGGCTCGCGGCGTCGTTCGCCGCCACGGCGTGGGCGACGTTCCGCGGCTCGCAGTGGCTCGTCCCGCTCGCCGCCGTCACCGGGACGATGCTCGTCTGCGACGCCTGGTTCGATATCGTCACCTCGCGGAGCGGCGGGGAGATGTGGGAGGCGGTTGCGGAGGCCGTGCTCGTCGAGCTCCCGCTCGCGGCCGTCTGCGCGTTCGTCGTCTACGACGCGGAGACCTTCCTCGCCGCCACGGTGAACCGCTTCCGGCGCTAGTCGGTGAACGGACGCGGAGCGTCCGAGCTCTCCAGGAGCCTCATTCGATGTTCGAGCTGGGCGACGCGGAGCTCGAGCTCGTCGAGCTCGTCGCGGGTGACGAGGTCGAGCTCGTCGGCGATCCCGCGCAGGACCGCGAGGGCGCTCTCGGACAGGCGGGTGCGGCCGCCGCGCACGCGGGACGGCAGCTCCGCGAGGAGCTCCTCGAAGGTGTCGAGGAGCAGCCGGCTGCTACCGCGCGCGGCCATGCGGCCTCGAGCGCCGCCGCTGGCGCCGCTTCTCGCGACGCGCCTGCGCCGACGGCTCCGACGGCGCCGCCGTCACGACGTCCGCGAGCTCCGGCGTCGGCTCGGCGGACAGCGCCGCTTCCGACGCGACGAGAGCCGCCGTGCCGGTGTCGACGATCCCGCCCGCGCTGCGTCCGTCTCCGGCCGCGGAGATGACGCCTGCCTCGGCCTGCGCCTTCCGCCGCGCGTACTCCGGCTCGCGCTCCTTCCAGATCGTGAGCAGCGGGGCGGCGATGAAGATCGAGGAGTAGGCACCCGAGATGACGCCGACGATGAGCGCGAAGGCGAAGTCCTTGAGCGTCGCGCCGCCGAGGATCTCGAGACAGATGATCGGCAGCAGCGTGATGAAGGTCGTGGCCAGGGAGCGCCTGATCGTCTCCCACAGCGAGACGTTCGCGATGGTCGCGAACGGCGACCGGCGCATCAGCGGGATGTTCTCGCGTACGCGGTCGAAGATGATGATCGTGTCGTAGATCGAGTAGCCGAGCACCGTCAGCACCGCGGCCACCGTCGCGACGGTGACCTCCTTCCCGACGATCGCGTACACGCCGACGGTCACGGCTATGTCGTGCAGCATCGCCAGGATCACCGGGATCGCGAACTTGAGGTCGAACCGGATCGCGATGTAGATCACGATCAGGAGCAGCGAGACGACGATCCCGTAGATCGCATCGGTCGCGATCTGGTGCCCGAACGTCCCGGAGACGTTCTTGACCCCCTCCGAGTAGGCACCGAGCTGGCTCGTCAGGCCCTGGCTGACCTGGGACTGCTCCGCGCTCTTGAGCGACTCGGTCCGGACCTGCCACCCGGTGAACTCGCCGTTCACGCTCTTGCCGGTGCCCTGGACCACCGCGTCGCGCTGTCCCTGTTGCGCCATGAAGGACTGGACGTCGCCCGTCGAGTGCGCCTGGTGCGTCTTGAACGTGAACTGCGTGCCGCCCTTGAAGTCGATCCCGAGGTTGAGGCCCTGCACGCCGAGCGCGATCACGCCGGCGAGGATGATCGCGCCGGAGATCCCGAACCACAGCTTGCGCTTCCCCATGAAGTCGATCTGGAGCCACTTCGCCGTCTGCTGGCCCTCGGCGCCCATGAACTTCGGGTTGTCGAACCAGCGGAAGCCGCTCAGCAGGCCGAGCATGGCCCGCGTCGCCGCGACGGCGGTGATCAGTGAGATGACGGTGCCGATCAGGAGCATGAGGGCGAAGCCCTTCACGTCCGCGACCGCGATCAGGAAGATCACCATCGCCGTGATCACGGTCACGACGTTCGCGTCGAGGATCGTGTGGAAGCCCTTCCCGTAGCCGGCGGAGATCGCCGCCCGCACCGATCGACCGGCTCTCACCTCTTCCTTGATGCGTTCGAACACGACGACGTTCGCGTCGGCCGCGACGCCGATCGTGAGGATCAGGCCGGCGAAGCCCGGCAGCGTAAGGGTGACGTTGAAGAGCAGGATCGCGGCGTAGTAGAGGAGCCCGTAGATCGCGAGGCCGGCGACTGCGACGAGGCCGAGGAAGCGGTACAGGACGAGGAGGAAGAGCGCGACGATCGCGAGGCCGGCGGCCGCGGCCCAGATCGCCTGGTGGAGCGAGCTCTTGCCGAGCGTCGCCGAGACGTCCGTGCGCTCGAGCGGCTGGAACTGGTACGGCAGCGAGCCGCTCTGCAGGATGAGAGCGAGGTCCTTCGCGGCCCCGATGCCACCCGATCCCATCTGGATCGTCGCGCCACCCGCGATGCCGTCGGCGAGCGCGCCGTCCGTGTAGTCGATGTACGGGGTCGACTCGAGCACGCCGTCGAGCACGATCGCGTTGTGTTGCGCGTACTGGAGCACCGTGGCCTGGCTGTGATCCGTCGCCTTGCCGGCGAGACCGGCCACGCGCTGGCCGCGCTGGTACTCGTCCCGCGTGATCTTCTGGAACTGCTTCGAGCCGTGGCCGGTGAAGCCGAGCACGACCTCCGGTTGGCCGCTCTGCTGGTTGAAGTCGGCGGTGATCTGCGACTCCTGGAGGTCGTTCCCCGAGAGCTCCGGCGGCCCCTTGAGCCCGGTCGGGGAGGTCGGGAAGAACTTGAAGAGGTACCACTGCGCCCCGCCGGGGGAATGGACGACGAGACGGTTCGCCGGGACGGCGAGGATCTTCGTGTTGGGCGGCTGCTTGCCGCCGTAGGGCCGGAGGAGCTCCTTCAGGGTCGCCGGCCCCTGCAGCCGCTTCTCCGTCGTCGTGGTGTGGGGCTTCGTGACCTTCTTTCCCTTGACCTTCGACGTCACGTTCTTCGTGATCTTCTTGATGCGGAACAGGTAGTAGCCCGAGGGCGAGCCCTTCTTCGCCTGGTCCTTCACCGACGTGAGCAGCGAGTAGAGCGACGTGGCCGGGGTCGGCTGGCCGTTCGCGTTCACGCTCGGCGGCGCCAGATCGTTCTCGAAGTCGAAGAAGTACAGCTTTCCGGTGGAGCCGATGATCTGGGCTGCCTTCGCGGGGTCGTGGACGCCCGCGAGCTGGACCACGATCTCGTTGTTCCCCTGCAGTGCCACGTTCGGCGACGACAGGCCGAGCTTGTTGACGCGCTGCTCGATGATCTGCTGCGCCGTCTGCATGCCCGCCGTGGTGAGCTGCTGGCCCTTGTCCGGGACGGCGCGCAGCACGACCTCGATCCCGCCCTGCAGGTCGAGGCCGAGGTTCGGCTTCTGGTACACGGGCGAGCCGGGCACCGCGAGGAGCACCGCGCCGACGAGGGCCGCGGCGATCGCGCCCATGAGCAGGAGGTAGTTGCGCCGTTCTCTCACGAAGGATCCTTCAAGACCGCGGAACAGGTTAGCCGCGGTTCTCCTCGTTCGACGTGTCGCCGCCCGGGATTGGCCCAGTCGGATCAGCGTCCTCATGCGGCTCTTCCGCGCTCTGCTCGGCCTCTTCGGGCTCCTCGTCCTCCTCTTCGGGCTCGGGCTCGACCGTGACGCCGGCGATCGCGCGCCGGGCCACGTGCACCTCGAGGTTCGGGGCGATCTCGACCGTCACGCGATCCTCGTCGAGGGCCGTGATCGTGCCGTAGATCCCGCCTGCGGTCAGCACCTCGTCCCCCACGCTCAGCTCCGAGAGCATCTGCTGCTGCTGCGTCTGCCGTTTCCGCTGCGGCCGGACGACGATCAGCCAGAGCACGGCGAACGCGATGATGATGATCAGGAAGAAGCCCGACCCGCCGCTCGCTGCAATCACACGCTGGCTCCCTTCGCTCGTCGGAGCGCCTCGTCCTTCCAGGTGAGGAACTCGCCGCGCTCGATCGCCTGCCGCGCCGCGGCGACGAGGTCGAGCAGGAAGCGGAGATTATGCAGGCTGAGCAGCCGCAATCCGAGGATCTCCTGCTGGTTGACGAGGTGGCGGATGTAGGCGCGGCTGAAACGGGAGCACGCCGGGCACGAGCAGCCTTCGTCCAGCGGGCGCTCGTCGCGGGCGAAGCGCGCGTTGCGGAGGTTGAGCCGGCCTTCGGCGGTCAGGGCGCTGCCGGTGCGCGCCGTGCGGGTCGGCAGGACGCAGTCGAACATGTCCACGCCGCGGGCGATCACCTCCAGCACGCCCTCCGGGTCGCCGATCCCCATGAAATAGCGCGGCTTCTCCTCCGGCAGGAGCGCCGCAGCCTCGGTCGTCGCCTCGAACATCGGCGCGCGGTGCTCCCCCACGCTGAGCCCGCCGATCGCGTAGCCGTCGAAGTCGAGCGCGACGAGATCCTCCGACGAGCGGCGCCTCAGCTCGCCGTCGAGGCCGCCCTGCGTGATCCCGAAGCGGAGCTGCCCGGGCGCGCGCGGCAGGCCGCGCTGTTGCTCCGCCCACAGCGTCGTCCGGCGCACTGCTTCCTCGAGCTCGGCGCGGGTGGCGTCGGCCGGGGAGCAGATGTCGAGACACATGGCGATGTCCGAGCCGAGCAGCTCCTGCACGCGCGCCGCCAGCTCGGGCGTGAAGCGCTCGGGGCTGCCGTCGTAGACCGAGCGGAACGTGACGCCGTCGTCGTCGGTCTCGAGCAGCGTGTCGCGGAGGGAGAAGACCTGGAAGCCGCCGGAGTCGGTGAGGATTGCGCCGTCCCAGCCCATGAAGGCGTGCAGGCCGCCGAGCTCGGCGACGAGCTGCTCCCCTGGGCGGAAGTGGAGGTGGTACGCGTTCCCGAGCACGATCTCCGCGCCCAGCGTGCGCAGCTCGTCGGGATCCACGGTCTTGACCGTGGCCTTCGTCCCGACCGGCATGAACGCGGGCGTCCGCACGTCGCCGTGCGCGGTGCGGAGGACGCCGGCCCGGGCCGCGCCGTCGCGGGCGGTGACGGTGAACGTGCCGCTCACGGGCCGAGCGTAGTTTCTCGATCCGCGCGGACAGGTAAGATCGTATTGCGATGGCAACGTCCGGACCGCTCGCCCGCACTCCGTATTTCTTCGCGGCGCGCCGGCCGTTCCGCGAGGAGCGGCTCGTCTCCTACATCCGCCGGGAGCACCGGCGCGGCCGCCACCTCGGCGAGATCCTCGACGACGCGTACGTCCGGCGCTGCGGCTCGCGCCACTTCGTCTGGGCGACGCTGCGCGACACGTCCCTGCTCGAGCTGCTCGAGGCGGACGTCCGCGAGGCGATTCAGCGGGAGAGCGCCGCGCTCTCGAACCAGGCGTAGACGCGGCCGCCGAGCTCGGCGTCGCGGCCCGGGTCGGCCGGCCCTCCCAGCTCGTGCCCGCGGATGCGGCCGAGCTCCGCGACGAGCGCCCGCTGCGGCGCGTTGCTGCCGAGCAGGGTCGCGATCCGGACGGAGTACGGCGCGAACTCCTCCAGCTGACCGTGCAGCTCGCGCTCGCCGCCGTCGCGCCAGAAGTCCCGCCACTCGTTCGCGCTGCGCGGCCTCAATTTTCCCGCTTCCGGCGCCGGCAGAGCCGGCGCCTTCGCTCTCTGATGCGCTTCGTCGAGCCTACGCGCATTTGTGATGCACCGCCTCGACGTTGTTCCCGTCGGGGTCGAGGACGAAGGCGCCGACGTACCCGGGGTGGTACTCCGGCCGCTCGCCGGGCCCGCCGTTGTCGCGGTAGCCCGCCGCGGTCGCGACCCGGTGGAACTCCGCGACCGTCTCGTCGTCCGGGACCGGGAAGGCGAGGTGCAGGTTCTCGGTCGGCGGGCGTCCGTGGGCGACGAGGATGAAGTGACGCTCGCCGTTCGTCACGGAGACGTGGCCGGGACGCGAGGCGTCGACGACGCGGAAGCCGAGCACCGGCGCAAGCGTCTCGTAGAAGCGACGGCTCGCCGCGAGGTCGCCGACGCCGATCCAGAGATGGTCGATCAGGTTGTCGCCGAAGGGGTGCACGCCGTGCACGACCTCGGCACTGTTCCGGTCGGGATCGAGCAGGAAGCCGCCGTAGTAATCGGGGCTGTATTGCGGTCTCGGGCCCGGCTCGCCGTCGCTGATGAAGCCCGCGCCGACGGCGCGGCGCCAGCGTTCGTCCACGTCCTCCCGCGAGCGGGCACCGAACGCGACGTGGAGGTTCCGCGTGACGGGATGGCCGCCGTCCGTCTGCGCGAGCGAGAAGTCGTTCCACTCGTCGAAGTCCTCGCCCGCATGCGTCGGCGCGCCGAGCAGGGTCTCGTAGAACCCGCGCGACGCGTCGCGGTCGGCGACGCGGATCGTCACGTGGTCGAACATCAGAGCAGGAGCATTGCATCGCCGAACGAGTAGAAGCGGTACCGCTCCTCCACCGCGAGCCGGTACAGGCGCCGCGTCTCCTCGATCCCGGCGAACGCCATCACGAGCGCGAGCAGCGTCGAGCGGGGCAGGTGGAAGTTCGTGAGGAGCGTGTCTACCCGCCGGAACTCGAAGCCGGGCGTGACGAACAGCTCGGTGCGGCCGGCGAGCGGGCCGCCGCGCGCGAGCGTCTCGAGCACGCGCACCGTCGTCGTGCCGACGGCCAGGACTCGCTCGGCGCCCCGGATGCGCTCCCACGCGTCCGCCTCGACCTCGTACCGCTCGCCGTGGATCCGGTGCTCCTCCAGCCGCTCCTCGGTCACCGGCCGGAAGGTGTCGAGGCCGACGTGGAGCGTGACGCGCACCGGGTCGAGCTGCGCGAGCAGCTCGGAGGTGAAGTGGAGACCGGCGGTCGGCGCGGCGGCCGAGCCGGGCTCGCGCGCGTAGACGGTCTGGTAGCGCGACGGATCGCCGAGCGGCTCGGTGATGTAGGGCGGCAGCGGCGTCTCGCCCGCAGGCTCGCCGTCGAGCCGGACGCGCCAGCGGCCCTCCCCGAGGTGCTCCAGCAGCTCGACCGGCCCGTAGCGGCGACCCGCGCGCAAGCGTCGCGTCGGGCGCGCCAGGGCCTCCCAGACCCCGTCGCCGACACGCTCCAGCAGCAGGACCTCGCCCTTCGGCTGCACGATGGGGATCCTCGCGGGGACGACCCGCGTGTCGTTCACCACCACGAGGCGGTCGCCGATCTCGTCCGGCAGCTCCGCGAAGGTGCGATGCCGGACGGCGCCGGTCTCGCGCTCGTACACGAGCAGTCGCGACGCGTCGCGATGCTCGGCCGGATGCTGCGCGACGAGCTCGGGCGGCAGGTCGTAGTCGAGCTCCGAGAGTTCCATCCGACGGCAGTTGTACCGTCGCCTCCGTGGACATGGACGCCATCGCCCGAGCGCAGCAACGGATCGAGGACGCGGCAGCGGGCCGCACGGATCCCGCGGCGTTCGACGCGACGCTCGAGCGCGCGCGCCACGCCGTCGAGTCTCTGGCCGCGACCACGGCCCGCTTCGAGGCGGGCCTGCCCGAGGCGATCCAGGACGGCCTGCGCCAGCACTTCCGGCCCAGCGCCCGCCACCTCGCCGAGGTGCGAGGCCTGACGAACCAAGTCATCCGCCGCCTCGAGCGGATCGAGGGCGACCTCCTGACCGAGCGTCACGCCCGCGTCGACGATCTCGCCCTCCTCGTCGACCTGATCGCCTCGGGCTGGCGGAGCGTCGAGGAACGGCTGGGCAAGCTCGAGGAGGGACTGACGCGCGACGGCGCGACGGTCTACCGCCTCGGCGAGCGTCAGGCCGGCTGACCCACGTGCACCGGTAGCACGAGCACGAAGCGGCTGCCGCGGCCGGGTTCGCTGTCGAGCTCGAGCCGGCCGCCCAGTGCCAGCGCGAGCTCGCGCGCGATCGTCAGGCCGAGCCCCGTCCCGCCACCGTCCCCGGACCAGAACGGCCGGAAGATCCGCTCCGTCTCCTCCGGCGCGATCCCGGGGCCCGTGTCCTCGACCGCCACGCTGACCTCGCCGTTCGCCGCCGCCAGCCCCAGGTCGACGCGGCCGCCCGCAGGCGTGACGCGGAGCGCGTTCGCGAGCAGGTTGGAGACGATCTGCAGCACGCGGTCGCCGTCGGTCACGAGCACCGCGCCCTCGCCCAGCACGAGGTCGTAGTCGATGTCGCGCGCCCGCGCCTCCTCCGCGAACGCCGCGTAGGCGCGCTCGCAGAGCGCCCGCATGTCGACCTCCTCGCGCAGGAGCGCGAAGCGACGCGCGTCGAGCTTCGCCAGGTCGAGCACGTCGCCCACGAGCCGCTCGAGCCGCAGGGCTTCCTCCGAGATCACCTCGAGCGAGCGCCGCTGCGACTCCTCGTCGTCGACCACGCCCTCCCGCAGCGCGGCGACGTGGCCGCGGATCGCGGTCAACGGCGTCCGCAGCTCGTGCGAGACCGACATCAGGAAGTTGCGCGAGAGCTGGTCCGACTCCTCGAGCTTCGCCGCCATCTCGCCGAACCGCGCGGAGAGTCGCTCGAGCTCGCTTCCGCCCGTCCGCTCGGGCAGCGCGACGTGGTAGTGGCCGGCTGCGACCTCGTCCGCGGCCGCCGTGAGCGTCTCGAGCGGCCGCGTGATGCGGCGGGTCACGTAGAAGACGATGATTCCCACGAGCGGGATCCCGATGGCGAACGCGAGCGCGAGGTTCCAGACGAGCTGGAGCAGGCTGCTGCGCAGGGCCGAGTTGGGCCTCGCGACGACGAGCACGCCCACGGGGAGCCCCGCGAGCTTGACGACCCCGCCGACGCCGAGATAGGAGCCGCTCCGCACGTGGAGATCGAAGGCGGGGGGCTTGCCGGAGAGGAGCCTGGAGAGAGGGACGGAGCGGCGCGGGAGCTCCGGCAGCGGGCCCGCGAGCAGCGACGCTCCCGGCACGACGGGCACCCAGAACAGCCTGTCGCCGAGCGCCAGCTCGAGGTTGGGACGCGAGACGTGCCCCACTCCCGCCTGCCTCTCGTAGAGCTGCACGATCCCGGCCGACTCCCGCCGCAGCTCGCCCGCGGCATGCGTGCGCGTGTAGCTCTGGAAGAAGCGGACGGCGATCAGCGTCGCCACGACGCCAGCGAAGACCATGCCGAGCAGGAAGAGCGCGGGGAGACGGAAGCGAAGCGACCTGAGCACCGCCGGCCTCCTCGCCCGCTACTTGGCGGCGTCGCGGACCGGGCCGGCCTTGTAGCCGATGCCCCAGACCGTCACGATCGGCGCCGCGTCGCCGAGCTTCCGCCTCAGCTGGCGGACGTGGACGTCGACCGTCCGCGTGTCGCCCGCGAAGGTGTAGCCCCAGACGCGTTCGAGCAGCTGGTCGCGCGTGAGCACGAGCCCCTTGTGGTCGAGCAACTCCCAGAGGAGGTCGAACTCCTTCGGGGCGAGCCGGATCTCCTGGTCGCCCACGCGGCACTCCCGCCTGCCGGCGTCGAGCACGAGGTCTCCGTGCGTGAGCGTCCCGCCGTCCGGCTTCGTCCGCTCGGCGCTGCGGCGGAGGATGGCCCGCACCCGCGCCACGAGCTCGCGGGGGTTGAAGGGCTTCGTGAGGTAGTCGTCGGCGCCGACCTCGAGGCCGGCGATCTTGTCCAGATCGTCGTCGCGCGCCGTCAGCATCAGCACCGGCAGCGTGCTCACCTCGCGGATCCGGCGGCAGACCTCCATCCCGTCGAGGTCGGGCAGCATCAGGTCGAGGACGACGAGCGCCGGCGCCTCCGAGCCGACGAGGCTCAGCGCCTCGCGGCCGCTGGCGGTCATGCGGACGTCGAAGCCGTCCTTGCGGAGGTAGGCGGCGACGAAGGATGCGATCGCCTGCTCGTCCTCGACCACCAGGATCGTCTGGGGGCGGGTCATCCGCGTCCGATCCTCCGCTTCAGCGGCTCCGTCGGCAACGAGCGGAACCGGCGGCCGTCGACCGAGTACGCCCCGTCGGCTAGCGGATAGACCGAGGAGCCCTGGACGGTGACGGTGCCGTGGCCGCCCGCGAACAGATAGACGCCCGCGCCGCGCACCACGACGCGATACGCACCTCCGATCGCGCGGAAGCGGAAGCCGCTGCCGCGGTACTCCTTGCCCGTGAAGCCGTGGAACCGCGCAGTGCTCGTCGACACGTCCGGGCCGGCGGCCTGCGGGGCGCCCTCTCCGGACGACGTCGGCAGCTGGTAGACGTCGACGCGCGCCTCCTGCGTGACGCGTCCGAGCACGAAGCCGTTTACGACGACGACGGTGACCACCGGGCGGCCGTGGATGCCGCCGTCCCCCGCCGCCTTGCGGACGACGAGGAAGCCGGGATTCGCGCGCGCCGTCGCTCCGGCGGACGCCGCGACCGGGAGCATGAGCACCGCCAGACCGGCGCAGCTGAGCAAGATCCGCCGCATGGTGCGCCCAGGGTACTCCGCGGCAGGAACGTCCGACGGCTGGGCGAAGCTTCTCCGTTGCCATGACAGAAGACGACCGACTGCAGAGGCGCGCCGACGTGCTTGCGGCACGCGTCGAAGCACTCGCCGAAGCACTGCGCGCCTGCGGCGCCCCGGAGGAAGCCTCGGCGCAGCTCCTCTCGCGCGCTTCGGCCGTCGTCCTCCAGGCGCTCAACCTCGAGCTGCTGCTCGAGCGGTCGCGCACCGTTGTCGAGCCGCCCCAGGATCCGCAGCTCGACCTCCGGCTGGTGGCCTAGCCGTACTCGTAGAAGCCGCGGCCGGTCTTGCGGCCCAGGAGACCGGCGTTCGCCATCGCCACGAGGCGGGCGGGCGGGGCCATTCGCGGCTCGCGCAGCTTCTCCCAGAGGGCCTCGCTCGCGTGCACGTGGACGTCGATCCCGACGAGGTCGACGAGCTCGCAAGGGCCCATCGGCCAGCCGGCGCCGTGCTTCATCCCCGCGTCGAGATCGGCGGGCGTCACGCGTGCCTCGTCGAGCACGCGCACGCAGTCGTTGAGCAGCGGGATCAGGATCCGGTTGACGACGAAGCCGGGCGTGTCGTGGCAGCGGATCGGGTGCTTGCCGAGCCGTTCGCCGAGCGAGTAAGCGGTCTGGAACGCGTCCTCGGAGGTCAGCTCGGCGCGCACGATCTCCACGAGCGGCATCAGCGGCGCCGGGTTGAAGAAGTGCATCCCGACCACGCGCTCCGGAGACGACGTCGCGCCGGCGATCTCGGTCACCGAGAGCGCCGACGTGTTCGTCGCCAGCACGGCGTCGGGGCGGCAGACGCGCTCCAGCTCCGCGAACAGCTCCCGCTTCGGGACGAGCTCCTCGCCGATCGCCTCGATCACGACGTCGCAGCCCTCGAGCGCGGAGACGGTGGTCGTGAGCTCCAGCAGGCCGATGTCGAAGGAGTCGATCTGCCCCTTCTCGACCTTGCGGGTGAGGAAGTGCTCGATCCGCCCCTTCGCCTTCTCCCCCAGCTCGTCTGTCACCTCGCGCCCGACCGTCTCGAGCCCCGCCTCGACGGCGAGCTGCGCGATCCCGGCGCCCATCGTCCCCAGCCCCACGACTCCGACCTTCATCGTGCGGAGCCTAATCGTGGGCCGAGGAGGGCGATCACGAGAGCCGCCACGCCGATCAGTCCGAGCGCGGCGGTGAGGCCTACGCCGCGAGCGAGGAAGCCGATCGCCGGGCCGTTCACGACGCCGCCCGTGTATCCGGCGGTCGCAACGGCTGCGATCCCAGCCGCGGCCGACGTGCGGGCGGTCATGCCCGCAACGCGGAAGATCGCCGGCACGAGAACCGCCGAGCCGACACCGACGAGGGCGAAGCCCACGAGACCGGCGGCCGGCGCGCGGACCGCCAGCGCGAGAGCGATCCCGCCGCAGGCGACGGCGCCGCCGCGCCGGGCGAGGCCTCCGACGCCCCAGCGCGCGAGCGCCTGGTCGCCCACGAAACGCGACGCCGCCATCGCCACCGAGAAGGCGACGACCCCGGCGGCGGCCACGGCCCCGCCGGCGCCCGCCGGCCCTGCGAGGAAGACGGCACTCCAGCTCATGGTCGCCGACTCGACGAACATCGAGCAGAACATGAGGAGCGCGGGAAGCGCGACCTCACGATTCGGCAGCGCGAACCGCGCCCCGCCCGCGTCCTCCCTCCCCGGCAGCAGCCTCGGGACGATCGCGAGCGTGAGGACGGCGACTCCCAGAGCCACCGCAGAGAAGTTGGCACGGACCCCGACCGCCGCCGCGGCGGCGATTGCCGCGATGGCGGAGCCGGTCAGCAGCCCGACGCTCCACATCCCGTGCAGCGTCGAGAGGACGTGACGACCGAGTCGCCCTTCGAGGCCCACGCCGTGGGCGTTCGCGGAGATGTCGACGATGCCGACGCCGGCGCCCATGACCGCGGCCGCCACGGCGAGCTGCGCGCCGGCCGGGGCAAACGCCGCGCCGACGAGCGCCCCTGCCGCGACCAGCAATCCCGACGCCGCCGGCGCCCGGCTGCCGAAGCGTCCGGCGAGCCACCCGGCGAGCGGCAGCACGACGGTCGCGGCGACCGAGAACGCGAAGAGGACGAGGCCGAGCTCGCCGCTGTCGAGCTCGAGCTGTCGCTTCAGCGCGGGCAACCGCGCCGTCCACGTGCCCTCCAGAGAGCCGAACGCCACGAAGGTGAGCGCGAGCGCGACGTGCGCGCGGCGCAGCCGCGGATCTGCTCTCACGCCGAGGAGCGTAGACTCGCCGCGCGGTGGACGTTCGCGAGGGCACGGTCGCCTTCCAGATCGACGGCGAGGAGGCGCAGACGTGGTACCGGGTCACCGGCGACCTGCGGCCGGGGGACGCCGACGCGCCGGCTCCGCTCGTCGTCCTCCACGGCGGCCCGGGCGCAACGCACGACTACCTCCTCTCGCTCACCGACCTCGCCGGGACCCGCGCCGTCGTCCACTACGACCAGCTCGGCAACGGGCGCAGCACGCACCACCCCGACCGCGGCGCCGACTTCTGGACGGTCGACCTGTTCGTCCGCGAGCTGCACAACCTCGTCGACACGCTGGGAATCGCCGGCGGCCACCACGTCCTCGGCCAGTCCTGGGGCGGGTTCCTCGGCCAGGAGTACGCGCTCACGCAGCCGCCGGGCCTGCGCGCGCTCGTCCTTGCCGACACGGCGTCCTCGTTCCCGGACTTCGTCGCCGAGGCGAACCGCCTGCGCGCGCTGCTGCCGCCGGAGGTGGATGAGACGCTACGCCGGCACGAGGAGGCCGGCACGACCGACGACCCGGAGTACGAGGCGGCCTGCATGGTCTTCTACGCCCGCCACCTGTGCCGGCTCGACCCGTGGCCGGAGGAGGTGGTCGAGGCCTTCGCGTGGATCGAGCGCGACCCGACCGTCTACCACACGATGAACGGCCCGAGCGAGTTCCACGTCATCGGCTCGATCCGCGACTGGCAGTCGAAGGACCGGCTCGGCGAGGTCGACGTCCCGACGCTCCTCGTCTCCGGCCGCCACGACGAGGCGACACCGGCGCTCCAGGAGCCGCTGCTCGAGGGGATCCGCGGCTCGGAATGGGTTTGCTTCGAGGACTCCTCCCACCTCCCGCACGTGGAGGAGCGCGAGCGCTACATGCAGGTCGTGGGCGACTGGCTCGCCCGCCACGACTGAGAGCTCAGCCGCAGTAGAGATCCCACGCGAGGGTGCCGGCTGCGTCCAGAAACGCCTCCGTGTCTGCGTCGGACGGGTGCCCGTTCGCGCCGATCACGGCCTGACGTTCGCCGTCCTCGCTCGACAGTGCGATCGCGACGTACCCGAGTGAGAAACCCAGATGACCCCACGCTGTTCCGCACCGCGAGGTCTTCCTCCCCATGATCGAGGCGATCTCGCCGATCCCGAGCCCGTAGCGGTCGGTCTCGTCCCAGTCGGATTCAACCGCGGCGAGCATCTCGCGGCGCAGATCGTCCGGAAGAAACGAGCCACCCAGCACCGAGCGGAGCATCTTCGCGACCTCGCCGGCGGTCGAGACGATGCCGCCCCCGGCTCGGTGGAACGGGACGTCGATCGCGGTGACGTCGACCGGACCCGGCCCTCCCGGCAGGATCGGATTGTCCGGCGGGAGGTAGCCGTGCGCGCACTCCTCCGGCAGAGGGCCCTCGACGAGATCGGTCTTCCGCAACTCCAGCGGCGCGAAGACCCGTTGACGGAGCAGGTCGCCGAGGCTCGCGCCCGTCGCCTCCTCCAGGACGAGCCTCA
Source organism: Gaiellaceae bacterium (assembly GCA_035764085.1). Taxonomy (GTDB): domain Bacteria; phylum Actinomycetota; class Thermoleophilia; order Gaiellales; family Gaiellaceae; genus Palsa-739. The sequence continues at coordinate 7,445 of DASTZY010000060.1, read as the reverse complement.
GCGCGAGGTAGTTGCTGCCGTGGTACGCCCAGCCCTCGCCCGGCGCGAAGAGGCGCGGCCTCGCCAAGACCATCCGCAGCTCATCGAGCGGGCCGAGCTCCCAGCGATGAGCCGGATCGCGTCGGTACGGCTCCCAGAACGAGGCATCGACGGCGAAGTCGTCGAGGCCGCTCGTGTGATTCAGAAGCTGGCGGATCGTGACGCCCTCGACGAACGGTGCGGCATCTTGATCAAGCGCGATACGGCCCTCCGCGGCCAGCTGTAGAGCCAGTGCGGCCACGAAGATCTTCGTGACGCTTCCGATGCGGAACCGATGCTCGGGGGTCAGGGGCACGTCTTGCGCGACGTCGGCCAGCCCTGCCGCGATCTCGACCGTTCCTTCGGGCCGGGTGGCGACCGCGATCGCCCCCGGGACGCCGGTGGCGACGAGCGCCTCGAGCTGGTCCCGGACCCGGTTCGCGCTAGACCCGCTCGATGACGGCCGCGATGGCCTGGCCGAAGCCGATGCACATCGTGGCGAGGCCGTAGCGTGCCTCGCGCCGCTCGAGCTCCGAGACGAGCGTCGCCGTGATCCGCGCACCCGTCGCGCCGAGCGGGTGGCCGAGAGAGATGCCGCCGCCGTTCGGGTTCACGTCGCCGGCCTCGTAGCGCTCCTGCAGGCCGGTGTCGGCGAGGAACTGGCCGACGACCGAGGCGAACGCCTCGTTGACCTCGATCACGTCCATGTCGTCCCAGGTGAGGCTCGCCTTCGCAAGCGCCTTCGCCGACGCCTTGGGGTTGCCGTGCAGCATCAGGTGCGGGTCGACGCCGACCACGCCGAACGAGAGGAAGCGGGCCCGCGGCTCCAGCCCGAGCTCGGACACCTTCGCCTCGGAGGCGACGAGCAGCGCCGCCGAGCCGTCCACGATCTGGGACGAGTTCCCGGCCGTGACGACGCCTTCCGGGATGAACGCCGGCTGCAGCGCGGCCATCTTCTCCAGCGTCGTCTCGCGCCGGACGGCCTCGTCCACCGCGAAGCGCGTCCGCACGAGCGTCGCGGCGCCCCCGGAGTCGTCCGCCGCGGGCACGTCGAGCTCGATCGGGACGACCTCCTTCTCGAAGCGGCCCTCGTCGATGGCGCGCGCCGCGCGGAGGTGCGACTCGTAGGAGATCCGGTCGAGCTCCTCGCGGGGCAGGTTCCACTGCTTCGCGATCTCCTCGGCCGAGATGCCCTGCATCACGACCTCGTAGCGGTCGTGGACGAGCGGTGACATCGAGCCGTTGTTCGACCCCATCGGGACGCGGGACATCATCTCCACCCCGCCCGAGACGACGAGGTCGAGCTGGCCCGACCAGACCGCGGCGGCGGCGTTGAAGTTCGTCTGCATCGAGGAGCCGCACTGGCGGTCGACCGTCGTCCCGGCGACCGAGACGGGCCAGCCGGCGGTGAGCGCGACGTTGCGGCCGATGTTCCACGCCTGCTCGTCGACCTGGGATACGCAACCCCACTGCACGTCCTCGACCTGGCCGGGATCGACGCCGTTCCGGGACACGAGCGCATTCACGACCTGCGCCGAGAGCTCGTCGCCCCGGATGTGCGAGAGGGTGCCGTTCTTCCGCCCGATCGGGCTGCGGACCGCGTCGACGATCATTGCGCCGGACTGCGTCATGCAAGAGACTGTACCGCGGTCGATGCTGCGCAAGAACGCGAAGATCGAGCTCCTCAAGCGCGTGCCGCTCTTCGAGCGGTGCTCGAAACGCGAGCTCGGAGAGATCGCGACCCTCGCCGACGAGCTCGACCTTCCGTCGGCGCGCAACCTGACGCGCGAAGGGCAAGGCGGCTGGGAGTTCATCATCCTCGTCGAGGGCGAGGCCGACGTCGTCCGGAAGGGCCGCGTCATCAACCAGCTCGGCCCCGGCGACTTCATCGGCGAGATCGCCCTGATCACCGCTCAGCCGCGGACGGCGACCGTGCGGACGCGCGGCCCGTCCCGCATCCTCGTCGTCTCGGCCTCCGGCTTCCGGGTGCTCATGCGCGACGTCCCTTCGATCCAGGACAAGGTGATGGCCGCGCTCGCGGCACGCCTCTCGCCCGAGGAGTTCTGACTCCCGGGCGGTCGATGCTGCGCAAGAACGCCAAGATCGAGCTCCTCAAGCGGGTTCCGTTGTTCGAGCGGTGCTCGAAGCGCGAGCTGCAGCAGATCGCGGGCCTCGCGGACGAGGTGCACCTCCCCGCCGGCCGGAAGCTGACGAAGGAGGGCGGGCGCGGGCAGGAGTTCATCGTGCTCGTCGAGGGGCGGGCCGGGGTGGAGCGCCAAGGGCGCCGGCTCAGGGACCTCGAGGCCGGGGAGTTCCTCGGCGAGATCGCGCTCGTGGCCGACGTGCCGCGGACGGCGACCGTGACCACGCTGACGCCCGCCGAGATCCTGCTCATGACCGCGCGCGACTTCCGGACGCTCATGCGCGACGTGCCCTCGCTGCAGCCGAAGGTGCTCTACGCGCTCGCGATGCGGCTGCCGCCCGAGTTCCAGTGACCTCTACGCGTTGAGCCGCGGCACCCGCGGCTCCGGGACGTGCCCGAGGTATGTCGGCGCGGCGAGATCGATGACGAGCCGCCGCCCGTCGGTGTCCCCGAGCCCGACCTCCGCGAACGAGTAGCCGACGTCCCCGCCGAGCACGACCGGCCCCTCGTCCGTGTCCACCACGACGATCTGGTGCCCGGCCGAGTGACCCGGCGCCGGGACGAGCCGGACGCCCGGGAGGATCTCCGCCTCGCCGTCGTGCTCAACGTACGTCGCGCCGGGGAAGTCGACCCATTCGCGCACGGTGTAGTCCTCCTCGGAGAGCGCGTCCGCGAGCTCCCTGCGCTGCACGTGGATCGGGATGCCCGGAAAGAGCCGGTTCCCGCCGCAGTGGTCGAAGTGCAGGTGCGTGTTGACGACGACCCCGACGCGCGCAACGAGATCGTGCGGTAGCGGGTGCGGCGTCGGGTGCCACGCCTCGTCGAGCTCGGGCGTCGAGTCGATCATCCCGGTGTCCACGAGGACGAGCCCGTCGGGGTGCTCGATCGTGTCGGAGAAGCCGGGCCAGGTCTCCCCGGAGAACACCACCTCACTGGTCACGTGCCGAGCTATATCGTCACGCGTGAGCACGACCGGAGCATATGGCCACCACCACGGAAGAATGGGTCGATGTCCGCTCGCCCTACAGCGGCGAGGTCGTCGGCCGTGCACCAAAGTCCGGCGCGGACGACGCGCGTCGCGCGGTCGACGCTGCCGCGAAGGCGCTCGAGTCCCCCTTGCCGGCGCACGAGCGCGCCGCGATCCTCGACCGCGTCGCCGCGCTCCTGGGCGAGCGGCACGAGGACATGGCGCAGACGATCTGCGCCGAGGCCGGCAAGCCGATCAAGACCGCGCGCGTGGAGGCGTCCCGCGCGATCTCCACGTACACGTTCGCGGCCGTCGAGGCTCGCAAGCTCGCCGGCGAGGTCGTTCCGATGGGCGCCTCCGAGGCCGGCGAGGGGAAGATCGCATTCACGCTTCGCAGGCCGGTGGGCGTCGTCGGCGCCATCTCGCCCTTCAACTTCCCGTGCAACCTCGTCGCGCACAAGCTGGCGCCGGCGCTCGCCGCGGGCTGCCCGGTCGTCCTCAAGCCGGCGAGCCAGACGCCGCTGTCGGCGCTCCTGCTCGCGGAGTTCGAGGAGGAGGCCGGCCTCCCGCCCGGCTGGCTCACCGTCCTCGTCGGGCCGTCGAGCGAGATCGGCGACGTCCTCGTCGAAGACGAGCGTGTCCGGATGATCACGTTCACCGGGTCCAGCGGGGTCGGCTGGGGGATCGCGGAGCGCGCGGCGAAGAAGCGCGTCCGGCTCGAGCTCGGCAACTCGACTCCCGTGGTCGTCGCCGCCGACGCAGACCTCGACCTCGCGGCGACCAAGCTCGCCGCGAACGCCTTCTCCTTCGCCGGGCAAAGCTGCATCTCCGTGCAGCGGATCTACGTCGAGCGGCCGGCGCTCGACGGCTTCCTCGAGCGGTTCCTCCCGAAGGTGGAGGGGCTCGCCACCGGCGATCCCGCGGACGAGGCCACCGACGTCGGGCCCGTGATCGACGAGGACTCGCGCACGCGGATCGTGGAGTGGGTCGAGGAGGCGCAGGGCGCGGGGGCGAAGCTCCTCGCCGGCGCCACCGACGCCGTGCCTCTCGGCCCGATCGTGCTCGGCGAGGCGCCCGAGTCGGCGCACGTGGTCTGCGACGAGGTCTTCGGCCCGGTGTGCGTCGTCAACGCCGTCGACTCGCTCGACGACGCGTACGCACGCGCCAACGCCACTGAGTACGGGCTCCAGGCCGGGATCTTCACCGGCTCGATCGCGACCGCTCTCGCCGCGGCCGAGACGCTCGAGTTCGGCGGCGTTACCGTCAACGAGGCTCCGACCTTCCGCGCCGACCAGATGCCGTACGGCGGCGTCAAGGGCTCCGGCAACACGAAGGAAGGCCCCGCGTACACGATTCGCGAGATGACCGAGGAGCGGTTGGTCGTCATCCAGGCGTAGGGCCGCCCGCCCGGACGTTTCCCGTTCCCCCGCGCCGGGGACGCGGAGGACATGATCGGCGTGGCGATCGCATTCATCCTCGTCGGGATCGTCTTCCTGTTCATCATCCCGTGGGTCGGGATCCCGGTCGGCATCGTCGGCCTCCTGCTCGCGGTGGTCTGGATCGCGGGTTTCGGGCGTCGCGCGGCCGGCGGCGACGACGTCGTGGAGCGCGACCGCGTCTGAGCGGTCCGTTTACCGGCAGGGCAACGAATCGGGCGACTTTGTGACAGCTCAGGTTACGATGTAGGATCGAACCCTGGGCTAAGGGGAGCCCACCGGGGATTTGGCTTCGGACAAGGCCTTGCGGGGTCTGCGGGAGGAGACGTAGGCGCAAGTGATTGACGAGAGGACTGCCCAGCTTCAGCAGTGCATGTATCAATACTCACGGGCCATTTACCGCTCCGTGAAGGACATGATCGATCCGTATTCGGATCGCGCGACCCAACTCGAGTCGCGTCGCGGGGTGCTCGTCGCCTGTGAGCAGACGATGGAGCGTCTGGCGACCGATCCGCTCTACTTCGCAAAGCCCGACCGGGCGCTGTTCCAGGACATTCGGCGCTACTTCCCGATCACCGCGCAGGCGCAGGTGGCGTGGGCGGTGCAGGAGGGAGTGAAGGCCGCGGTGGACTTCATCGAGGAGCAGATCGAGTCGGGGCTGCTCGACGGCGGCGTCGCCCGCTGCCGGGCCACCACACGCAAGGGCAAGCCGTGCCAGCGGACGCCCCTGCCCGAGCGCGACTACTGCCCCTCGCATCAGCACCTGGAGACGAAAGCAGCCGCGTAGCGATCGGGCGGAGTCCCCGGGACTTCGCTCGACTTATCCACAGTCGCTTTCCACAGCCATGCGGCTGTAGTGTCCGGCGCGGGTGTCTCACGACACGGACAAGCTGATCCGGCAGCTCTCGCTCGTCGCCTTTCTGATGGCGGAGCGCCGGGCGATCACGGCGCGCGACGTGAAGTCGAACGTCGAGGGCTACTCCGAGATGTCGGACGAGGCCTTCGCCCGCCGCTTCTACTCCGACCGGGCCGAGCTGCTCTCGTTGGGCGTCCCGCTCCAGTCGCAGCGCGACGAGTTCACCGGCGAGGAGCTCTACACGCTCCGCTCGGAGCAGTACTTCCTCCCCCAGCTCGAGCTCGAGGACGAGGAGCTGGCCGCGCTCCAGACGGCGTTCTACCTCCTCGAGGGGAAGTTCGCGTACGCCGAGCCGCTGCGCCTCGCGCTGCAGAACCTCGCGCTCGGGCGGCCGGGCTTCGTCGAGTCCCCGACCGAGACCGCGGAGCGCGTCGAGGTGCTCGATCCCGACTACTCGCCCGAGATGCCGGGGCGCCTGGCCAAGCTCGAGAACGCGATCTCGAAGCAGCGGACGGTGAAGTTCGAGTACTGGTCGATCTCGCGCGACAAGGTGAGCGAGCGGACGCTCAACCCGTACGCCCTCCTGCAGGACAACGCCGCCTGGTACGTCGTCGGACACGACCTCGACCGCGACGACATCCGCACGTTCCGCGTCTCGCGCATCCGCGGCGACATCAAGTTCGCGACGCGCCGCGAGCGCGACTTCCGCGCACCGTCGGAGTTCGACATCGAGCAGTACCGCGGCCGGCCGCCGTGGCAGATCGGCGACATCGTCGGCTCCGCGCGGATCGAGGTGCGCGGCGACACCGCCTGGTGGGTGCGGCGCACGTACGGCTCGACCGGGACCCTCGAGGACGACGTCTTCGTCACGGACTACTCCTCGCTCCCCCAGCTCGCCTCCTGGGTCCTGCGCCAGAACGGACGCGCGGTGCCGCTGGAGCCGGCGGAGCTGAGGCGGGAGGTCGCGACAGCCCTGCGGCACGTCCGCGAGGCGCACGAGGGCGCGCCGCCGTCGCCGGCGCGCGAGAAGGCGGTGCGCGGCGGGGACGGCGTCGCCGAGCGCCCGGCCGGACCCGTCGCGCCAGAGCGCTTCGCAGTCCTGCAGGCTCTGCTCGCGTATCTCCTCGCGGCCTGCGGCGAGGAGCGGGAGGCCGAGATCCCCGCACCGGAGCTGCTCGAGCGTTTCCCGTCGATCCCGCCGGAGGAGCTCGAGGAGCACCTGTCCCTCCTCAACCTCGTCAACTTCGGCGGCGGCTGCTACACGGTCTACGCGGAGCTGCGGGACGGATCGGTGCACGTCGACAAGGAGCTCTGGGGCGACACGTTCCGCGCGGCACCGCGGCTGACCCCGCTGGAGGCGCGCGCGATCCGCCTCGCCCTCGAGTACGTCGGGCCGATGATCGCCGCCGATGCGCACACACCGCTCGCCCGCGTCCGCAAGAAGCTCGAGGAGACGTTCGGGCAGTTCGAGCTCGCGCGGACGCCGGAGCCGCACGTCGGCACGGAGGAGGTCGACCTCGTCTCGACGCTCGCACGCGGCATGCGGGAGCGACGGGTCGTCGAGATCGAGTACCAGAAGGAGGTCGACGCCGCGCCCTCGACCCGTCTCGTCGAGCCGTACTCGTTCGGACGGGAGCTGCCGAACTGGTACGTCCACACGTGGGACCGGACGAGCGACGGCGAGCGCTCGTTCCGCCTCGACCGGATGCGGAGCGCGACGCTGACGAAGGAGCGCTTCGAGCCGAGGCCCGGCTTCGAGCCGACGAAGCTGCGGAACGCGCGGACCGCGGTGATCCTCTACGCGCGCGACGTGGCACGCTTCGCCACCGAGCGGGGTGCCCGCCTCCTCACGGACGGCACAGCGCTCGCCGAGCGCCCGTACGGCGACGAGGACTGGCTGGAGAGCGAGATCCTCGCCGGGCGCGGAGATGCCGTCCTGCTCGAGCCGCACGAGCTGCGGGGGACGATCGCGGCACGCGCCAGGACGCTGGCGAAGGAGCTCGGCGTCGAGCGCATGCGCGTGCG
>DASTZY010000059.1:0-19410 GCA_035764085.1 Gaiellaceae bacterium | reverse complement strand
GATGAGGACGTTCGTCGCGCGGATGATCCCGTCGATCGTCGACTGGCCCGTGCCGTAGCGGTTGTCGAACATGTGCTTCGTCTGCGCCTCGTTGACGGCGATGATCGGGAAGCCGAGCTTCCCCTCCGCCTCGAGCGCCTTGAGCCGGATCACGCCCGTCGTCGTCTCCTCGGTGCCGGCGATGATCTCGCCGAGCTGCTCCCGCCGCGCCGAGTGGAGCACGCCGATCACGTCGGCGCCGTCGTCCATCGTGAAGTGCGGCTTGTGATCGACGGCCGCCTCGATGTGGGCGTAGTAGGTGTCGTTGTCCTCGCCCTTGATCGCGAACACGGAGACGTCGTACTCGGCCACGAGCGCGGCCGCGACGTCGTCCTGCGTGGAGAGCGGGTTCGAGGCGCAGAGGACGACGTCCGCGCCGCCCGCCTGCAGTGTCCGCATCAGGTTCGCCGTCTCGGTCGTGACGTGGAGACAGGCGGAGATGCGGAGACCGGCGAGCGGCTGCTCGCTCTCGAACCGCTCACGGATCGCGGCCAGCACCGGCATCTGCCGGTCGGCCCACTCGATCCGCCGCTTGCCCTCCTCCGCGAGGGCGAGGTCTTTCACGTCGTAGCGCTGCGTTGCTGCCATGAAATCCTTTCTCGGTTATGCGGCCCTCAGCAGCCGCTCGTGCTTCCGTTGCTCCCACTCGACCCAGCCGAGCTCCACGTCGGCGAGCCAGCCGTCGATCGCCGTCCGGAGCTCGGGCTCCCGGCGGAGCCGCGCAGCGAAGGCGATGTCGCCGATCCCGAGGCCGAAGCGCCGCCGCAGCTCCGCGAGCGAGCGTAGCTGGTTCAGCTCGCGCAGGCCGTAGAGCCGGTAACCGGCGGGCGTGCGCGACGGGACGACGAGCCCGGCCTGCTCGAGATAGCGCAGCATCCGGGCGGACCAGCCCGTACGGGCTGCGGCGGGACCGACGTGGAGCGGATCCATCGCCGCGACCCTAACACACCTGTGTCAAGGCTTGTGGGCGCTGACGCGCGCCGAGTCCCGCGAGACCCGGAAGAAACCGCGTTCCGCGATCTCGGTCTCGGCGGCGCGGCGCAGCGGTTCGAGCTCCTCCTCCGACACGTCCCCACGCGAGCGGACGAAGTCGAGCAGCGGCTCGAGCTCCGTCACCTCGAGATCCTGCGGGCCCGGAACCCGCTCCACCTCCACGTCGACGAAGAACGGCGCGAGCTCCTCCGGCACCTGCTCGATCATGAAGCGCTCGCGCGTCCTCGCCCATTGGCTCTCGGGCGGGGGCGGCACGAGCTCCCGCAGCTCGCGCAGGTGCTCCAGCCCGATGGTCGTGGCGCGGAACGCCCCGCCCGGGCGAAGGGCACGCGCGAGCTCGCCGAGCGCCCGCGGGCGGTCCTCGACGTGGAAGAGCATGTGGTTCGCGATCACCGCGTCGAAGGAGGCGTCGTCGAACGGCAGGTCCTGGACGTCGGCGACCGCGTACTCCGCCCGATCGCCGAGCGCGGCGCGCGCCGCGTCGACCATGCCGGGCGAGAAGTCCGTGAGCGTCAGGCGCCAGCCGGGCGGGATGCGGTCGAGGTTCTCGCGCCAGATGTTCCCGTCGCCGCAGCCGACCTCGAGCACGTCGCCCTCGTCGCCGAACCCGTAGCCGTCGAAGATCCAGTGCGGGTACGAGACCGTCGTCCGGGAGTAGCGGTCGTGCAGCGCGATCCGCGCGCGCAGGTTCGCGTTCGTCGCGTACTGCTCGCGAACCCTTTCGCGCTCGCTCACGCCTCGCCTCGCAGGCGCGCGAGGAGGCGGTCGAGCGCGGCCTCGTCGGCGCCGGCCGCCACCAGGCGGTTGCGGATCCCGTCCTGTCCGTCGATCTCCTCGAGCACCTCGACAAGGGTACGGCCGGCGGGCTCGGAGATCCGGCGCCGCCGCTCTCGCTCCCGCTCGTCCGGTGCCTCCGCGAGCCAGCCGTCGTTGTACGGCGCCCAGCTCTCGTCGCTCAGCGCATGGTCGGCGGCCATCGCGTCGGGCTCGACGCCCGCGAGCCAGAGGGCCATCCCGCAGGCGATTCCGGTGCGGTCGCGGCCGCCTGCGCAGTGGATCGCGGCCGGCGGCTCCGCGTCGCCGAGCACGGTCAGCGCCCGCGCGAGCTCGCCGCGGTAGTGATCCGCCAGCGCGAGGTAGGCGTCCCGCATCGACGGCCACTCCCACGCGGCGGCCACCGGACGCGGATCCATCGGCGCCCGGACGACCGGGACGGGAAGCGGCGCAGGCGGCTCCTCTCCTCCCTCCCGCTCCGGCCGCAGGTTCACGACGACCGAGACGCCGTACTCGACGAGCGCGTCACGTCCGGCCTCCGTCAGCCCGGGCAGGGAGTCGGCGCGCACGACGACGCGGTACGCGGTCTCGCCGCCGTCCGTGAGCGGCAATCCCCCGAGGTCGCGGACGTTGACGCAGCCGTCCCAGCGGAGGACGCGCTCAGGGGACGCTGGTGCCTTCGCGTCCATAGCGGTCCTCGAGCCGGACGACGTCGTCGAGCTGCGGGGTCGAGACCTCGAGGATGGTGGTGTCCTCGAGCGCCGTCACGCGGTGGACGGTGCCGGGCCGGAAGCGGAAGCACGCGCCGCCGGTCACGACCTCCTCATCGAGCGCCTCCTGCCCGGCCTCGCCGAGCTCGAGCCGCGCGCGACCCCTCTCGACGTACCAGCTCTCGTCCTTCTCCCGGTGGAACTGCAGCGACAGCGACTCGCCCGCCTTGACGAAGAGGATCTTCCCGACGTAGCCGTCCGCGTGCGCCCAGATCAGCTCCCAGCCCCACGGCTTCTCGATGCGGCGCGCCTCGAAGGCGAAGCGGTCGAGCGAGCCGTAGTTCGGGCTGTCCAGCATCACGCGAGCTGCCTCTGCGGCTTCCATTCCGGGTGCGCCTCGACGAACTCGGCGGCGCGGCGGAGGTCCTTCGGTGTGTTCACGGTCAGCCAGACGCCCGCGTGCCGATGCGCGTGCAACCTCCGCTCGCCCGCGAGTCGAGGGAAGGTGGACTGCTCGTGGTCGCCCTTCTCCGGCAGCAGCGCGAGCGCCTCCTCGCCGAGGACGTACACGCCGGAGTTGACCCAGTGGTCGAGCAGCGGCGCCTCCCGGAAGCCGCTGATCGTGCCGTCCTCCTCGACCTGGACGACGCCGAACGGCGAGCGCACCTGGGCGACGACGAGCGTCGCCGCCGCGCCGCTCGCCTCGTGCTCGGAGAGGAGCGCGCGGTAGTCGACGTCGAGGAGCTCGTCGCCGTTGAGCGCGAGCACCGGCCCTTCCTCCTGCCGCCGCGAGGCCGCGAGTCGGAGCCCGCCTCCGCGGCCGAGCGGCTCCACCTCCCCCACGGCCTCGACCTCGGCGCCCAGACCGGAGAGCGCGTGGAGGAACGCCTCCTCGTCGCCGGCGCGGCAGGCGACGATCACGCGCGTCACGCCGCACTCGACGAGCCGCGCGACCGCGTAGCCGGCGAGCGGGAAGCCTGCGACCGGCACGAGCGGCTTCGGCAGCCCCTGCGCCGCGTCTCCCAGGCGCTCGGCCTTGCCGCCGCCGAGCACGAGCGCCTCCATTACTCGCTCGTCTCCAGCTGGGGCTCGGCTGCCTCCGGAAGGACGTCCGTCTCCGAGATCTTGCGCCCCGTGCCTTCGTATGCGAACCCGAGCGCCCGCACCGCCGCCGGGTCGAGCAGGTTGCGCCCGTCGACGATCAGCGGATGGCGCATCGCCTTCCGCGTCTCCTCGCTCGGAAACTCGAGGAGCTGCGGCCACTCGGTCACGATCACGGCCGCGTCGGCGGCGGTGACAGCCTCGAGCGGCGTGGCGGAGAGCTCGACTCCCTGCAGGTCGGGACGCGCGATCGGGTCCCAGCCGCGCACCTCGGCCCCTTCGGCGATGAGCCGCGAGGCGAGGACGAGCGAGGGCGCCTCCCGCATGTCGTCGGTGTTCGGCTTGAAGGCGAGCCCGAGCAGCGCGATCCGCTTCCCGTGCAGCTTGCCGAGATGCCGCTCCAGCTTCCGCAGCACGCGCCGCTTCTGCAGCTCGTTGACCTCGATCACGGCGTTCATGAGGTGGAAGTGGTAGCCCGAGTTCGCGGCGAGCTGCTTCAGCGCGAGGGAGTCCTTCGGGAAGCATGAGCCGCCCCAGCCGATCCCCGCGCGAAGGAAGTGCGGCCCGAGCCGATGATCGAGCCCGATCCCCTTTGCGACCGGCTCGACATCGGCGCCGACGAGCTCGCAGACGTTGGCGATCTCGTTGATGAAGCTGATCCGCGTGACGAGGAACGCGTTCGCCGCGAGCTTGATCATCTCGGCGGAGTTGACGTCCGCGTGCACGACCGGAGCGTCGATGCCGTCGTGCAGCGCCTCGACGGCCTCGCCGTCCTCCTCGTCGAACGCCCCGATCACGATGCGGTCCGGCTCCATGAAGTCGCGGACGGCGGTGCCTTCGGCGGTGAACTCCGGGTTCGAGACGTAGCCGACCGAGTCGAGCCCGCGCGCGTCGAGTGCCGCGCGCACCTTCTCGCCCGTGCCGACGGGGACCGTCGACTTCATGACGATCGTGGCGCGCGCGTCGGCGGGGAGCTCGTCCACCACCGTCCAGACCGCGGAGAGGTCGGCGTCGCCGGCGTACGTCGGCGGCGTGCCGACCGCGACGTAGAGGAAGTCCGCTCCCTCCACGGACTCGCCGACGTCGAGCGTGAACGAGATCCGCTCCCTGTTGCGCGCGAGCACCTCGTCGAGGCCGGGCTCGTAGATCGGCACCTCGCCGGCCTGCAGCTGTTCGATGCGCTCGGGCAGGACGTCGCGCACGACGACCTCGTGGCCGAGGTCCGCGAAGCACGCCCCGGTGACGAGGCCGACGTAGCCGGCCCCGAAGATCGCGATCCTCGCCACGGCGCCCTAGCGTAGTCGGATCGTCAGCGACCTAGCGGCTCGAGGCTCTTGGCGATGGCGACCATCGTCGAGTTCGAGAGCTGGTTGAGGATCGTGTTCATGACCATGTACACACCCTTGGGCGTCCGGAGCGCGACCATCTGGATCGCGCCACTGTTCGTGTAGACCAGGAGCTTGTTGTGGTGGTACGGGATCTGGAGGCTCGGGTTCGCCAGGATCGGCGCCGAGGTCCAGTCCGTTTCCTCGATCTGCCAGTAGAGGCCCTGCGGCGTGAAGAACGTGAGCGCGACCTCGTGCTTGCCCCGCAGCGGACTGAAGACGCGCACTCCCTGGTTGCTGATGCTGTCGAGCTGGGAGTACCGCGCGATCTGGCCAGGCGCGAGGACCGGGAAGTGCACCCTGCCCGTGAGGCCGCCGAGCCTCGGCGCGGTCGCCGAGCGCCCCGGGCTCACCTGAGGCGGCAGGTGCGGCAGCGGCTTGACCTTGTGCGGCACGACGAGCTTGCCGCCGAAGCTCGTCCCGACCGCGACGACCGTGAGCGGGTTGCCGGCCTCCTTCGCATATTCGGCGATGGCCGTCGTCATCTGCCGGACGTGGCTGTTCGCCCCGAACAGCGGCCGGAGCTGCTGCGCAGCCTGCTTCGCGTTCGGCTGGACCGGGTCGTAGTACACGGTCGAGTCGCGCTGCGCCTGCGGCGCGTTGGCGGGCACGTTCGCCGGCAGCGTCTTGGTCGTATAGCCGTCCGTCGACAGGAGGTAGGTCGTGTTCGACGCCTCGCCCGGCGTGTCGCCGGCGTTGAGCACGAGGACCGAGACGTCCGACTTCGCGAGCGGCTTCCTCTTCGGCTTGGTCTTCGGCTTCCGGCCGCTGAGCTGGAGATTGACGCGCTGCGCGTCGCTCACGTTCGGATGGAGGAAGGAGTGGACGGCAGCGGAGACCGCGGACGGAGGCGCCTCCACGAGGCTCGCACCGTTGATCATCGGGTACGAGAAGTCGTTGATCGGAATCTGGTTGCGGAACAGGTGGCCGGGCGGCAGGTGGTAGGCGATGCCGAGATACGACTCCAGCTCGCTGATCGACACCGGCCCTCCGCCCGCCTTGACGTACTCGAGGTTGTGCTTCAGGACGCCGATCAGCTTGGGAATCTCGAACGGAAGCTTCGAGAGCGCGAGCTCCGTCTTCAGCCGCGCCTTGAGGGCTTCCAGGAACAGCTGCTGCCGGCCCGTCCGGTAGATGTCGCTGTCGAAGTGCCGGAAACGGACGTAGGAGAGCGCCTCTCCACCGTTGAGCTTCTGGTACCCGGGGCGGAGATTGATCGCCGACGTCCCCGTGTGCGGCGGGATGTAGTACCGGCGGTCAACGTTCATGTACACGCCGTGCAGCCGGTTGACGAGCTGCTTGAAGGCGTGGAAGTCGAGCGTGATCAGGTAGTTGATCGGCAGGTGTGTCAGGTGCTCCATCGTGTTGAGCGTCGCGGCCGGGCCGTTGTTGCCCGGACAGAGCGACCACGCGGAGTTGATGCGGCTGTGCGTGTAGACGACGTCGCCGTGGCAGTAGATCGGGACATAGAGATCCCTCGGGAACGAGAGGAGCGAGAGCGTGTGGTTCGTCGGGTCCGCCCGGACGAGCATGAGCGTGTCCGAGTTCGAGCCGTTCAGCGACTTCGTCCCCTGCCCGACCCGGAAGTCGTAGCCGGCGATCAGGGCGATCGCAGGCTGAGACGGGGAGGCGAGCACGTGGAGCTTGGTCTTGGCCTTCGCGGTCGCGTCGCCGGTTGCCTGGAGGGCGGCCACCGACTCGTGCGTGTAGAGGTAGAGCCCACCCGCGGTGCCCGAGGCGACCACGACGAGCAGGAGCACGAGCCAGCCGAAGCCGCGCAGGAGCAGCGCGGCGAACGAGCGCCGCGGCGGGCCGGGCTGGCGGTAGCGGACGATCGGCCCGAACAGGGGCGTCGCCGTCGAGTGGCCGTTGCCATTGCCGTTGAGGCCGGCACGTCCGATTCCGCGCTTCAGCGTTGTCCGCATAACGACATCGGCGCCAACTCGGCGCCTCGGCCGAGGATAGCTCAGGTCCCGGAGGAGGCCGCGGCCACCCTCACTTCGGTCTCATCGCTGCTCGGTTCGTAGCCGAGATTCGGCCGCAGCCAGCGCTCTGCGTCGGCGGGTGTCACTCCCTTCCGCGACGCGTAGTCCTCGACCTGGTCGCGCGCCAGGCGCCCGACGGAGAAGTAGCGCGCCTCGGGATGGGCGAGGTAGATGCCGCTCACGCTCGCAGCCGGCGTCATGGCGAACGTCTCGGTCAGCTCGATCCCGGCCTCCTCGGCTCCGAGCAGCGCGAACAGCTTCGGCTTCTCGCTGTGATCCGGGCAGGCGGGGTACCCGAACGCGGGCCGGATGCCGCGGAAGCGCTCGGCGATCAGTTGTTCGTTCGGGAGCTTCGGGCCCGTCTCGTACCAGGCGCGTCGCGCGACCTCGTGCAGGTACTCCGCGAAGGCCTCGGCGAGGCGGTCGGCGAGCGCCTTGACCATGATCGCGTGGTAGTCGTCGTGCTCGGCGGCGTACTCGGCGGCGAGCTCCTCTGCCCCGATGCCGGCGGTGACCGCGAACGCCCCGAGGTGGTCTCCTGCGGGGGCCACGAAATCGACGAGCGACCGGTTCGGGCGGGAGTCGCCGTAGTCGGTCTGCTGGCGGAGGAAACAGAAGCGCGTACCCGATCCGTTGTCATCGTCGACAACGATATCGTCGCCGTCGGACGCCGCCGGCCAGAAGCCGAAGACGCCGCGTGCCACGAGGAGACGCTCCTCGACGATGCGGTCGAGCAGGCGCTGGGCGTCGTCGAACAGCTCCCGCGCCGCCGGCTCCTCCAGGATCGCCGGGTACTTCCCCTTCAGCTCCCAGGCGTGGAAGAAGAACTGCCAGTCGATGTACTCCCGCAGCGTCGCGAGATCCGGCTCGACGAAACGGCCGCCCGTGAACTCGGGCACGGGCAGCTCGTCGAACTCCACGCGCTGCCGGTTCTCGCGCGCCCGGGCGAGGGGGAGCAGCGGCTTTCGCTCCTTCTCGGCGTGGAGGTCGCGCAGCCGCTCCTGCTCGGCGCGGTTCTCGCCGTCGAGCCGCTCGCGCCGCACTGGATCGAGCAGGTCGGAGACGACACCGACGACCCGTGAGGCGTCGAGGACGTGCACGACCGGCCGCGAGTACGCGGGCGCGATCCGCACCGCCGTGTGCTGACGTGACGTGGTGGCGCCGCCGATCAGGAGCGGCAGATCCATCCCGCGGCGCTCCATCTCCTTTGCGACGTCGACCATCTGGTCGAGCGACGGCGTGATCAGCCCGGACAGCCCGACCACGTCCGCCCGCTCCTCGACGGCCGTCTCGAGGATCCGCTCGGCCGGCACCATCACGCCGAGGTCGACGACGTCGTAGTCGTTGCAGCCGAGCACGACGCCGACGATGTTCTTGCCGATGTCGTGGACGTCGCCCTTGACCGTGGCGAGGACGGCCTTCCCGCGCGCGCGCGGCGGCCCGCCGCCCGCGGCCTGCTCCGCCTCCATGTACGGCTCGAGATACGCGACGGCGCGCTTCATCGCGCGGGCACTCTTCACGACCTGCGGGAGGAACATCTTCCCGGCGCCGAAGAGGTCGCCGACGACCTGCATGCCGGACATCAGCGGCCCCTCGATCACGTCGAGCGGCCGGTCGGCGCGCTGCCGCGCTTCCTCGGTGTCCTCCTCGATGAAGTCGACGATGCCGTGGACGAGCGCGTGCTCGAGCCGCTTCTCGACGGGCGCCTCGCGCCAGGAGAGGTCGACCTCGCGCCGCGTCGCCTCGCCGCGCACGCGCCCGGCGTACTCGACCAGCCGCTCGGTCGCGTCGGGCCGCCGGTCGAAGATGACGTCCTCGACGTGCTCGAGCAGCTCGGGCTCGATGTCCTCGTACACGACGAGCTGGCCGGCGTTGACGATGCCCATGTCGAGGCCGGCGCGGATCGCGTGGAAGAGAAAGGCGGAGTGCATCGCCTCGCGGACGACGTCGTTGCCGCGGAAGGCGAAGCTCAGGTTGGAGATCCCACCGCTCGTCCTGGCGCCCGGACAGCGCTCCTTGATCAGCGGCAGCGCCTCGAGGAACGCCTTTGCGAAGCCGCGATGCTCCTCGATTCCGGTGGCGACGGCGAGGACGTTCGGGTCGAAGATCAGGTCCTCCGGCGCGAAGCCCACCTGCTCGACGAGGAGGCGGTAGGCGCGCTCGCAGATCTCGACCTTGCGCTCGACGGTCTCTGCCTGGCCCTGCTCGTCGAAGGCCATCACGACGACGCCGGCGCCGTAGCGGCGAACCGTCCGCGCCTGCTCGAGGAACGCCTCTTCCCCCTCCTTCAGCGAGACCGAGTTGACGACGCCCTTGCCCTGAACGCACTTGAGACCCGCCTCGAGCACCGACCAACGCGAGCTGTCGACCATGATCGGGATGCGCGCGACCTCGGGCTCCGTGGCGACGAGGTTGAGGAAGGTCGTCATCGCCCGCTCTCCGTCGAGCAGGTCGGCGTCCATGTTGACGTCGAGCAGGTTCGCGCCGCCGCGCACCTGCTCGAGCGCGACGTCGAGCGCCGCCTGGAAGTCGCCTCCCTCGATCAGCCGCCGGAAGCGGGCCGAGCCGGTGATATTGGTGCGCTCGCCGATCATCGTGAAGTTCGAGTCCGCTCGCAGCTCGAAGGGCTCGAGGCCGGAGAAGCGAGTCGCGGCGCGACGCGCGGGAACCTCGCGCGGCGCGACGCCGTCGACGGCGGCGACGATCTGCCGGACGTGCTCGGGCGTCGTCCCGCAGCAGCCGCCGACGATGTTCAGCAGGCCGTCGCGCGCGAACTCGCCGAGGTAGCGGCTCGTGTCCTCCGGCTCCTCGTCGTGCAGGCCGAGCTCGTTCGGCAGGCCTGCGTTCGGATGGCACGCGACCCAGGTCGGCGCGAGCTTGGCGAGGTCCTCGACGAAGGGCCGCATCTCGGCCGCGCCGAGGGAGCAGTTGACGCCGACGACGAGCGGCTCGGCATGCTCGACGGAGATCCAGAACGCCTCCACGGTCTGGCCCGAGAGGTTCCGGCCGCTCTTGTCGATGGCCGTGAAGGACAGCCAGAGCGGCAGCTCGGGCGCCGCGTCCTGCGCGGCCACGATCGCGGCCTTGCAGTTCAGCGTGTCGAAGACGGTCTCGATCAGGAGCAGGTCGACCCCGCCGTCGCGCAGCGCGCGGATCTGCTCGGCGTACGTCTCCGCCACCTCGTCGAAGGTCGCCGACCGGTACGAAGGGTCGTCGACGCGGGGCGACAGCGAGAGTGCGACGTTGAGCGGCCCGACGGAGCCGGCGACGAGCCCGCCGAACTCGTCGGCCACCTCGCGGGCGAGCCTGGCGCCCTCGAGCGACATCTCGGCGGCGACGTCCTGGAGGCCGTAGTCCGCCTGCCCGATCCGGGTAGCCGTGAAGGTGTTGGTCGTGGCGATGTCGGCGCCGGCCTCGAAGTAGGAGCGGTGGATCTCGCGGATCACCTCGGGTCGCGTCAGGTTGAGCAGGTCGGGGTCGCCGGCGACGTCGAGCGGGTGGTCGCGGAAGCGCTCGCCGCGGTACTCGTCCTCCCCGCGCACCTGCCGCTGGATCAGCACGCCCCACGAGCCGTCGAGGACGGCGATGCGCTGCCGGAGGATGGATTCGAGCCGTTCCCGTGTGTCCTGCACCTTCGCTCCTTACGCTCCTTACCAGAGGCTCGGGAGCGGTGCTCTCGAGCGCTTTAGGCGTTTGTTGACCCGGTCGCCAAGCTGCCTGTCAAAGCTCTCCGGGTACCCGAAACGCTAGCAGCCGCACCGCGCGGGACCCGCCGCGTACGAGCCGGGGCGGACGCTAGGGTGCGGCCTCGTGACCGAGGTGCACGACGGCGCGACGCTGCGCGAGGCGCTCCTCGCGATCGCGGGCGACTTCTCGTTCACCTGGATCGCGGAGGTGCGCCCCCTCTTCTCCGACCTCGAGCCGCGGCGCTTCGCCGAGCTGCACCACAACCCGACCGCGCTCCTCTCGGAGCTGACGGACGAGGATCTCGCCCGCGCGCTCACGCCCGGCTATCTCGAGCGGCTGGCGCGCGTCCAGGGGCGGCTCGCGCGGGACCGGGGCGAGGAGACCTGGTGGCGCGAGCGCCACGGCCCGTCCGACCTGCTCGTCGCGTACTTCTCCGCGGAGTTCGGGCTCGACGAGAGCCTCCCCGTCTACTCCGGCGGACTCGGCGTGCTCGCGGGCGACTACCTCAAGGCCGCGTCGGAGCTAGGCGTGCCCCTGGTCGGGATCGGCCTCTTCTACCGTCGCGGCTACTTCCAGCAGCGGCTCGACGAGAACGACCGGCAGATCGAGCTCTACCCGCTCACCGACACGACCCGCCTGCCGCTCGAGCTCGTGCCGATGGCTCCCGTGGTGGAGCTCGCGTCCGACACCGGCGAGCTCGTGCCGGTGCGGCTCGGCGTCTGGCGCGTGCGGGTCGGGCGCGCCTCCCTCTACCTGCTCGACACCCACGTCGAGGGGAACCCGGACTGGGCGGTCACCGACACGCTCTATGGGGGCGACCGGGCGAACCGGCTGCGGCAGGAGGTCGTGCTCGGCATCGGGGGCGTCCGCGTGCTGCGCCGGCTCGGTCTCGAGCCGACGGTCTTCCACCTGAACGAGGGCCACTCGGCGCTCCTGCAGCTCGAGCGGATGCGCGAGCTCGTCGAGGACCAGGGACTCTCGACGGACGAGGCGATCGAGCGCCTGCGCGCGTCGACGGTGTTCACGACGCACACGCCGGTGCCCGCCGGGAACGAGGTCTTCGATCCGGAGCTCATGCGGCGGACGCTCGGGGGCCTCGTCGAGCGGTGCGGCCTCGCTTGGGAGGACTTCGCGGCGCTCGGCAAGACGGCGCCGGACGACAAGGGCTTCGGGCTCACGCCGTTCGCACTCCGCACGTCCCAGTACGCGAATGCGGTGTCCCAGCTGCACGGCGCCGTGTCGCGCGAGATGTGGCACGGTCTCTGGCCCGAGCGGCGGATCGACGAGGTTCCGATCACCTCGATCACGAACGGCGTCCACCAGCGAACCTGGATCTCCCCCGAGCTCGAAGGGCTGCTCGGCGACACGGATCCCCAGTTCGAGCTCGCCCGGCAGGTGACGCCGGAGGATCTCTGGACGGCGCGCCGCCGCGGGAAGGAACGGCTGCTCGACTTCGTCGCCACGACGCGCGGCGCGCGGGGGCTCGATCCCGACGTCCTCACGATCGGCTTCGCCCGCCGGTTTGCGACCTACAAGCGCGCGAGCCTCCTCTTCAGCCGGCCGGAGCGGCTGGCGAAGCTGCTCGCCGACCCCGAGCAACCGATCCAGGTGCTCGTCGCGGGCAAGGCGCACCCGGCCGACGAGGGCGGGAAGGACGTGATCCAGCTCGTGGTGGAGTTCGCTCGCGAGTCCGCGGCGGCCGGGCGCGTCGTCTTTCTCGAGGACTACGAGATGACGCTCGCCCGGAGGCTCGTGCAGGGCGTGGATCTCTGGCTCAACACGCCGCGGCGGCCGTTCGAGGCGTCCGGCACCTCCGGGATGAAGGCGGCGCTGAACGGCGTCCTCAACTGCTCGATCCTCGACGGCTGGTGGGCAGAGGCGTACTCGCCGGAGTGTGGATTCGCCGTCGAGGGCGGCGCCGCCGAGGACGCGAGCGAGGCGGAGCAGGACGAGGCGGACGCGGACGCGCTGTACGCCGTGCTCGAGGAGCAGGTGCTCCCGGCGTACTACGAGCGCGACGACGCGGGGCTGCCGCAGCGCTGGATCGCGCTGATGCGGGAGTCGATCGCCGAGCTCGGCCCGCGCTTCGGGACGGCGAGGATGGCGGCGGAGTACGTCGAGCGGCTCTACCTGCCCGCGCATGAAGGCGCGACGCGGGCTCCCAGCCGCGTCGCCTGAACGGGGCGGGAGGCGCGCCGACCCCTGGCGCGCCTCCTCCCGTCGAGCGGCCTAGGTGGCCGCAGCCGCCGAGCGCATGCGCTCGGGAGAGCGAAGCAGGACGAAGAGACTCGTCCCGAGCGTCCAGATCGGCAAACCGAAGATCAGCCCGATCCAGCCGATCGGCCCGATGAGCAGGACGACTGCGACGAGCCCGCTGAAGGCGGCCCACCAGCGCGGCAGGGCCCGCGTCCGCCAGGCGGCGATCGCGACCACGCCGACCGGCAGGATCGCGGCGAGCTCCGCGCAGATGAAGAAGATGTCCACCGCGTGGTGGAAGGTCAAAGCGGTCGCGGGGCCGATGTCCTTCTTGTCGAGCCCTCCCGCGACGTCGACCGCCGCGGTCAGAGCCCCGGCCAGGCCCGCCATTGCGGCGCCTGCCAGAGCAAGCCCCGGCGCCGCGAGCCGCTGGCCGACGCCGGAGACGAAGGTCACGAAGCCGAGGCAGCCGATCATGAAGAGCCAGCCACCCAGCAGGATCGTGTCCGTGCTGGACTTGTACCAGGAGAGGATCTCGCTTCCCGTCGCGTGGTCGGCGGGGCCGTTGTGGTTGAGCAGGATGATCCCGACGATCCAGAGGACGACGGTGAGCGGGCCGAAGAGGGCCCAGCTGCGGTTCTCGGACAAATTCATGCTGCAAGTGCTCCTTTCGTAGACGGGGGCGCAGAGGAAGCGTCGGGGCTGCCGCTTAAGATCCCCTTGGGGAGGACTGAAGGCGCATGGCTACGCAGTTCCGGGTGCTCGGGCCGGTGGAGGTGCTCGTCGACGGCGCGCCGGCGGCGCTGGGCGCCCCTAAGCAGCGCGCGCTGCTCGCGATGCTCCTCGTCAACCGCAGGCGCGTCGTCACGGCCGAGCAGCTCGTCGACGCGCTCTGGGGAGAGGATCCGCCCGCGTCGGCCGTGCAGTCGCTCCAGGTCTACGTACATGGGTTGCGGCGCGCCCTCGGGAGCGAGCGGATCGAGACCGCGGGCCGCGGCTACCGCGCCGTCGTCGGCGAGGACGAACTCGACCTCGACCGCTTCGAGCGGACGCTGGAGCGCGGCCGGGCAGCGCTGGAAGCCGGCCGCGCAGACGACGCGGCCGAGGACCTGCGGGAAGCGCTCGCACTCTGGCGCGGCACCGCGCTGGCGAACGTCCCGCAGGAGTCGCGGCGCGCGGCCGAGGCCGAGCGGCTCGAGGAGCTGCGACTGACGGCGCTCGAGCTCCGCTACGACGCGGAGCTCGCCTCCGGCCGGCACGACGCCGTCGTCCCAGAGTTGGAGGCGCTGACGGCCGAAGAGCAGTACCGCGAGCGGTTCCTCCAGCAGCGCATGCTTGCCCTCTACCGCTGCGGCCGGCAGGCGGAGGCGCTCGAGGTCTATCGCAACGCCCGCCGCGTCCTCGCCGACGAGCTCGGCCTCGAGCCAAGCCCCGCCTCGCAGGAGCTCGAGCGGGCGATCCTCCGCCAGGATCCGGGCCTCGCGGCGCCCCAGGCGCCCACCCGGGCCGTGCGGTCCCTGCCGGTCCCTCCCACGCCGCTCGTCGGCCGCCGGCTAGAGCTCGCCGCAGTCAGCGCGCTCTTCCGCGACGAGGGCGTGCGGCTCGTCACGCTCACCGGGCCGGGCGGCACGGGCAAGACGCGGCTGGGGCTCGCGGTCGCGCATGCGCTCGAGCCCGAGCTCCGGGACGGCGCCGCGTTCGTCGGCCTGGCGCCCGTCTCGAGCCCGGAGCTGCTCCTGCCGGCGATCGCGGAGGCGCTCGAGGTGCCGGAAGGCGAGGTGCAGGAGCATCTGCGGGAGCGACGGATGCTGCTCGTCCTGGACAACTTCGAGCAGCTCCTCGCGGCGGCGCCGGTCGTCGGCGAGCTGCTCGCGGCGGCGCCACGCCTCTTCGTGCTCGCGACCAGCCGCGCACCGCTCCGGCTGGCGGCCGAGCACGAGTATCCGGTGCCGCCGTTCGACACGCCGGACGCCGGCCTCCCGTTCGAGGCGCTCGTCCAGACCGACGCGCTGCGTCTCTTCTCGGCGCGCGCGCGGGCGGTCGACCCCGGCTTCGAGCTCGACACGGGGACGGCGCCCGACATCGCGCGCGTCTGCGCCCGCCTCGACGGGCTGCCGCTCGCGATCGAGCTCGCGGCCGCCCGCTCCAAGCTGCTCGCGCCGGCGGAGATCCTCGGGCGGCTCGAGCGCGAGCCGAACCTCCTCCCGGCCGGGCCGCGCGACGCGCCGGCGCGCCAGCGGACGCTCGCGGCGACGATCCGCTGGAGCTACGACCTCCTGCGCGAGGACGAGCGCGTCGCGTTCGCCCGGCTCGGCGTCTTCGCCGGCGGCTGCACGCTCGACGCGGCCGAGCACGTCTGCGAGGTGACGCTCGAGACGCTCGGGGCGCTCGTCGACAACAACCTGCTGCGGCGGCGCGATTCGCGGTTCACGATGCTCGAGACCGTCCGGCAGTTCGCGGCCGAGCGGCTCGAGGAGTCCGGGGCCGAGGAGACGCGCCGGCGGCACGCGCGGTGGCTGACCGACCTCGCCGAGGCGGCGAAGGCCGCGAACCTCGCCGGCGAGGATCCGGTTCCCTGGCTCGACCGGCTCGAGGCGGAGCACCCGAACATCCGCGCGGCGCTCGGCTGGGCGGTCGAGGCCGACGTGGAGCTCGCGCTCACGCTCGTGACCGCGCTCCGGCCGTTCTGGGAGGTGCGCGGCCACTGGACGGAAGGGCTCCGCTGGGCGGACCAGGCGCTCGCGACGTCCACCACCGCGCCGCCGGAGCTGCGGGCCAACGCGGTCGCCTTCGCGGCCGGCGCCGCGATGCGCTTGGGCGACGTCGTCCGCGCCGACAAGCTCTACGGCGAGGTGCTCGAGCTCGCGCGCGAGCTCGGCGACGCGGAGGGCGAGGCGCGCGCCCTCAGCGACCTCGGCACCGTCGCCGCGGTCGCCGGCGACCTTCCGCGGGCACGCACCATGCTCGAGGAGAGCGTCGCGCGCTACCGCCAGCTCGACGTGCCGCGCGGGCTCGCGATCGCCCTCTCCAACCTCGGTGACGCCGCGAGCCAGGAGGGCCTGTTCGAGGAGGCGATCGCCGTCACCACGGAGGCGCTGGCGATCCAGCAGGAGCTGGCCGACCGGGGCCGGCAGGCAATCTCCCTCTACAACCTCGGCTACTACTCCCTGCAGGCCGGCGAGGTCGAGCCGGCGCGTGAGTGGCTCGAGCGCGCGGTCGCGCTGACGTACGAGCTCGGCTACAAGGAGGTCATGGCCTACACGCTCGCATCGCTCGCGCGGATCTGCCTCCACGACGGGGACGCCGCGCGCGCCGCGCACCTCGCCGGCATCGCCGACCGGCTGCAGGTGGACGCGGGCGTCCTGATCCAGCCCGTCGAGCGGGCGCTGTTCGAGGACGCGAAGGAGGCCGCGGAGCAGCAGCTCGGCGACGAGTACACGGCGATCCACGCGGCGGCGATGGGCGCTCCGCTGGAGGACGCGCTCCGCAACGGCCGGGTCCTCGCGGAGGCGCCGGCCTCGTGAGCGCCGACGGCGGCGAGCCGGCGTTCGACCGGCTCGTGAGCGACGCGCTCGACGCGCTCCCGGACGACATCCGCTCCCTGATGTCGAACGTCGCGGTGACGGTCGAGGACGAGCCGCCGCCGGGAGAGCGGCTGCTCGGCCTGTATCAGGGGATCCCGTGGGGCAGGCGCGGCCCGTACTACGCCGGCGCGCTGCCCGACAAGATCACGATCTACCGGGGGCCGCTCGAGCGGATGGCGGGCGGCGATCCCGAGCGGCTGCGCTTCGCCGTGCGCCGCACCGTCTTCCACGAGATCGCGCACCACTTCGGGATCAGCGACGAGCGCCTGATCGAGATCGATCGCTACTAGGAGGGAACGTGGACGAAGCGCAGCTCGAGGAGTCCGGGTCGGGGCTCTCGCCCGTCACCCCGGGCTGGTTCGTCGTCAACGTGCGGGACGCCGAGTGGTGGTTTGCGGAGAGCAGGGGCGCGAGGTGCGCCTTCGAGAACGAGTACGGCGACCGGCCCGTCGAGTTCGACCAGCTCGGGATCAACCTCACCGTCCTCGAGTCCGGCCAGACCGTGCTCTACCACGCCGAGGAGAACCAGGAGGGCTTCCTCGTCCTGTCGGGCGAGTGCGCGCTGCTCGTCGAGGGAGAGGAGCGGCGCCTGCGGCCGTGGGACTTCTTCCACGCTCCTCCGTGGACCGAGCACGGCTTCGCGGGCACGGACGAGGGACCGTGCGTGATCCTGATGGTCGGCGCGCGCTCGGGCCCGGGAGTGCGGTACCCGGCGTCGGAGCTCGCGGCGCGCCATGGCGCGAGCGTGGCGGAGGAGACCTCCGACTGGAGGCAGGCGTACGCGACCATCGAGCCGTTCCGCCGAGAGCGCCCGCCGAGCTGGGCACGTCTCCCCTGGGCCTAGCCGCGTTAGCTCGCGCCGCTGACGGTCAGCTGGTTCTCGGCGTGGCGGATGCGCTGCTCCAGCTGCCAGCGGTCGGCGCTCGAGTCTCCCGCCTCCACGCGCTCGAGCTCCTGCTGCGCCTCCTCGAGCTGCCGGCGGGCGCGCGCCTCGTCGATGTCCCCGGCCGCGACCGCGTCGTCGACCAGCGCGATGGCGCGGTTCTCGAGCACCTGGAAGAAGCCGGGGCCGGTGGCGAACTCCCGCACCTCGCCGTCGCCGAGGTGGACGCGCGTCGAGCCCGCCTGCAGCATCGCGACGAGCGGCGCGTGGCGCGCCAGGACGCCGATCTCGCCGGCGGCGCCGGGCACGATCAGCATCTCGGCCTCGCCCTCGAACGCCGGGCCCTCGGGCGTCACGACCGAGACCGGGAAGAGCGGATGGTCGGGCATCGCCTAGGCCGGTGTGCCAGCCGGCTCGGAGTCGGCGGCCTCGGCCTGCTCGTCGGCCTCGCGCTGCGCCGCGTCCTCCGGCTCCTCGCCGCCGAGCTCCTTCGCCCGCTCGACCGCCTGCTCGATCGCGCCGACCATGTAGAAGGCCTGCTCGGGCAGCTCGTCGTGCTTGCCGTCGAGGATCTCCGTGAAGCCACGGATCGTGTCCTCGAGCTTCACGTACTCGCCGGGCGTGCCGGTGAACTGCTCCGCGACGAAGTTCGGCTGCGAGAGGTAGCGCTCGATCTTGCGCGCCCGCGCGACGACGAGCTTGTCCTCGTCGGAGAGCTCGTCGATGCCGAGGATGGCGATGATGTCCTGCAGGTCGGCGTAGCGCTGCAGCACCTCCTGCACGCGGGTCGCCGTCCGGTAGTGCTCGTCGGAGACGATCCCCGGCTGCAGCGCGCGCGAGGTCGAGCGCAGCGGGTGCACCGCGGGATAGATGCCCTTCTCCACGATGCCGCGGTCGAGCACCGTCGTCGCGTCGAGGTGCGCGAACGTGTTGGCCGGCGCCGGGTCGGTGAGGTCGTCGGCGGGCACGTAGATCGCCTGCACCGACGTGACCGAGCCGGTGCGGGTGGACGTGATCCGCTCCTGCAGCTGCCCCATCTCGGTCGCGAGCGTCGGCTGGTAGCCGACCGCGCTCGGCATGCGGCCGAGCAGCGCCGAGACCTCGGAGCCCGCCTGGACGAAGCGGAAGATGTTGTCGATGAAGAGGAGGACGTCCTGGCCCTGGTCGCGGAAGTACTCCGCCATGGTCAGGCCGGAGAGGCCGACGCGCAGGCGCGCGCCCGGCGGCTCGTTCATCTGGCCGTAGACCATCGCGACCTTGTCCATCACGCCCGACTCCTGCATCTCGAGCATGAGGTCGTTGCCCTCGCGGGTGCGCTCGCCGACGCCGGAGAAGACCGAGACGCCGCCGTGCTGCAGCGCGACGTTGTGGATCAGCTCCTGGATCAGGACGGTCTTGCCGGTGCCGGCGCCGCCGAAGAGGCCGACCTTGCCGCCGCGGACGTACGGCGCGATCAGGTCGACGACCTTGAGCCCCGTCTCGAAGATTTCGACCGTCGCGGACAGGTCGCCGAAGGCGGGCGGGTCGCGGTGGATCGGCCACCGCTCGCCCTTGGAGGCGTCCTTGCCGTCGATCGGGTCGCCGATCACGTTCCAGATGCGGCCGAGCGTCTCGTCGCCGACGGGCACGGAGATCGGCTCCTGCGTGTCGACGATCTCGACGCCGCGCGCGAGGCCGTCGGTCGAGTCCATCGCGACGGCGCGCACGCGGTCGTCGCCCAGGTGCTGCTGCACCTCGGCGATCAGCTCTCGCGTGCCGCCGTCCTCGGGGACGTCGACGCGCAGCGCGTGGTAGATCTCGGGAAGACGGTCCGGGAAGACGGCATCGAGCACGACGCCCTTGATCTCGACGATCTTTCCCGTGTTCTTGCCGTTGCTCTTGGCGGCCATGGATCTCCTGATGCGTGAGGTCGGGCGCGGCGCCGCTCGCCGGCGGCCGCAGGCAACGGGACTCTAGCCGACCCGCATCCGCCCTCCTCGGTCGAACCGGCGGCTCTTCATAAGCTTCCGCGATGGCCGACACGGATGTCTCGACCGCGCCGTTCAGCGGGCGGACCGCGTGGACGCGGAACCT
>DASTZY010000058.1:0-53769 GCA_035764085.1 Gaiellaceae bacterium | reverse complement strand
GGCGCGTCCAGGTCAGGCCGGGCGCGCGCATCGTCAGGATCGTCACGATCATGTTCAGGCCGAGCAGCGTCATCGAGAGTCCGACGAGCGCGAAGAAGACGATGTAGTTGTCGATGCCGGGATTGGCCTGGGTGGAGAGCGGCGCATATCCCGTCCAGCCGGTCGGGAAGCCGCCGAAGAAGACCGTGGTCGTCAGGACGACGCCGGCCGCCATCAGGAGCCAGAACGTGAGCGCCTCGATGCGTGGGAACGCCATCCGCCGGGCGCCGATCATGATCGGGACGAAGTAGTTCGCGAACGGGCCGAGGATCCCGCTCGTCATCATCCCCATCATCATCGTGCCGTGCATGCCGACGATCGTCAGGTAGGTGCCGGCGGGGAAGGTCTGGCTGTGCGGCGTCAGCAGCTCGGTGCGGATCAGCATCGCGTTCAGGCCGCCGATGAAGAAGAACAGCCCGATGCCCCAGAGGTACTGGATGCCGACGACCTTGTGGTCGGTGCAGAGGCCGAAGTACCGCGTCCAGCCGCCCTCCTCCTTCTCCCGCAGGGAGGGCGGGTAGCCGCGGAGCCGGGCGAACGGGTAGTTGAGGAAGCCGAGGCCGACGAGGAAGCCGACCACGGCGCCGAGGTAGGCCAGGTAGACGGACAGCTCGTTGTAGTCCGTGTCGCCGAAGTAGTCGAGGCTCGGACCGACGATCGCATGCGCCCCGAACCAGCCCACGTACCAGCCGCCGATGCCGAGAATCACGGCGGTCAGGAGGTTGAAGCCGATCAGGCGGCGCCACAGCGGCGGCCGCGGGGTGGCGACGGCGGCTGCGGTCATCCGGCTCTCCTCTCCGGCGCGGGTAGGTAGGTGTGCGAGTAGGGAGCGCCGCCCTCGTCCGGCGACTTGTTCACGTACGGCTTGATCGCCTGGTAGAGCTTCAGCTCCTGCGCTGCCCAGTGCGCGAAGGTCGCATGGTTCACGACGAGCCCGTTGTTGAACATGTAGCCGTGCCAGAGCCCGCAGAGCTCCGCACACCGGACGTGGAACGTCCTCGGCCCCTTCGTCTCGACGTAGAGAACGTTGTCGGTGCCCGGGTTCGCGTCGGCCTTGAGGCCGAGCTCCACGGCCCAGAAGGAGTGGACGACGTCGAGCGAGGTCACGTGCATGGCGATGAGCGTGTTCGCGGGCAGCATCAGCTCGTTCGACTCCATCCCGTGGAGCGACGGGTAGCGGTACGTGAACTGCCACTGCTGCCCGATGACCTGCACCTGGAAGGCGGTTCGGTGGTTGGCCGGCAGGGCGATCGGGCTCGGGCCCTGGCCGCCCCCTGCGCCGTCCTTCAGGAGCTCGTACGTCCCGAAGCCGGCGAGGAAGAGCACCATCGTCGACGTGATCACCAGCCAGAGGATCTGGATGCGGGAGTCGTTGCGAAGCGGCGGGCCGTCGACGATCGCCGCGCTGCGCCGGGCGTGGAACTTGACGAGCCCGTAGCCGAAGAACACGACCATCAGGCAGAGGACGGGCGTGATGAAGGCCGTCATCACCTGGTTGCTGAAGGTCTGGCCCTGGCCCTGCACGGTCCCGTTGCCCGGCGGGATGTGCGGTCCCACGAAGATCGCCACCAGCGGTGTCGCGATCGCGCTCAACACGAGCCACGCGACGACCACGCGGAACCCGTGGTTGGTCGAGTCGCTCGGAGGTGCGGCTGCCGCGGGCTCGCTCGCCATCAGGCCCTCACGTTGAGGAAGCCGTCCATGTAGCCGATCGTCTGCATGGGCCCGCCGAAGCCGAACACCCAACCCGCAGCGCAGGGCACGAAGCACTGCCAGCGGAAATGACCGCCCTTCGCGGGCGTACGGAAGGTGAACTTGATCGTGCGGTGCGCATTCGACATCGGGCACGGCGCGTAGCCGCACTGGTTCTTCGCGTCGTCGGCGACGCCGGGAATCGCGAGGATGAGCCCGAGGCCCGGCACCGCGAAGGTGTGCGACGCCTCATTCGGGTCCACCGCGACCGTCGGCTTGCCGTCGACGAGGATCCGGTTCCCGACCATGCCCTTCGGGCGCCCGAAGTACGGATTGCGCAGCCCGCTGGCGCCGTCGAAGTTGAAGATGGTCACGTGGACCGTCGCGTTCGCGGGAAGGTTCCAGACCGTCTCCCGCTTCCACTGGCCGCTGTTGTTCCTGATCAGGTACGAGACCCAGTCGGGGTTCTGGCTGAGCTTCGGCCCGACGGCCGCGACCGTCTGGATCTGCAGGTTCACGACCGGGTGGGCCGCGGTTCCGGAGACCGGAGCGGAGTAGGCGGGAGAGCCTGCGAGCGTCGTGAGGTGCGAGACGTAGAAACCGATGAGCACGCCGGCTGCCACGACCGCCGCAGCTACGAGCAGGAGCTTTATCCCGACCCGCATCGAGGCGGTTCCTATCCAACGCCGCCGTGACGGTGCCGGCTTATGACGAATGTGTCATTTCCCCGTCATTTACACGTCATCGATTACCGGTGTAGATTCCGCCGGGGAGGTCGGGAATGCGGATCCTGGTCATCGAGGACGAGGCACGAATCCAGGCGTTCCTCGCGCGCGGCCTCGAGGCCGAGGGGTACACGGTCGTTGCCTCGGGGGACGGCCGTGAGGGGCTCGACCTGGCCATGGGCGCGCGCTGGGACCTCGTCGTGCTCGATCTGCTGCTGCCCGGGCTGAACGGGCTCCAGGTGCTGCGCGAGCTGCAGCGCACCAAGCCGGAGCTGCCCGTCGTGATCCTCTCCGCGCGCGGCGACGTGCAGACCAAGCTGCGCGGGTTCGAGCTCGGCGCCTCGGATTACGTGGCGAAGCCGTTCTCCCTCGACGAGCTGCTCGCCCGGATCCGCGTCCGGCTGCGCGGCACGTCGGCGTTCGGCGACGAGCACGTGCTGCGCGGCGGGAATGTGGTCCTCGACGTCGCGCGCCGGCAGGCGTGCGTGGGCGACAGGACGGCGGATCTCTCGGACCGCGAGTTCCGACTCCTCCACCATCTGCTCGCGCACGTCGGCGAGGTGGTGAGCCGCGAGCGGCTGCTCGCGGAGGTGTGGGGCTACGACTTCGACCCCGGCTCGAACGTCGTGGAGGTCTGCGTGCGCAGGCTGCGGCAGAAGCTCGGGCCGGACGCGGCGATCGAGACGGTGCGGAATGCGGGTTATCGGCTGGCTACGGCGTAACCCGCTCGAAGCCGCGTGGGCCGTCTTCGCGGCTGCGAATTGGGCGGCGATGGTCATGTGGCCGAGCTGGGAGACGGTGCCGTTCCACTTCGTCTGGATCAGCCTCACGCTCGTCTACGGCATCCGTGTCTGGTCGATGCGGACGATGTGGGGCGTCCTTTCCGCCGTGATCCTGGCGACCGGCGCGAGCATCTCCACCGACGCGTTCGACGGCATCCAGCTGTGGGGCGAGCTGTTCGAGGTCCCGCTCATGTCGGCGATGTTCCTCGCGATGGTCTGGCACGCGCAGCGGCGGCAGGCGGCGCTCGCCGAGGTGCAGGGCGTCGCGGAGATGCGGGCCTCGCTGCTCGAGCGGCAGGAGCGGTTCCTCCACGACGCCTCGCACGAGCTCCGGACGCCGGTCACGATCGCGCGCGGGCACCTCGAGCTCCTGCGCCGCGAGCAGCGGGACTCGCCCGAGCTCGAGGTGGCGCTCGACGAGCTGGGCCGGATGGAGCGGATCGTCGAGCGACTGCTGCTCCTTGCGAAGTCGGAGCAGCAGGGTTTCGCCTTCCAGGAGATCGACCTCGAAGCCTTCCTCTCGGATCTGTTCATCCGCTGGTCGGAGGTCGCTCCGCGCGGCTGGCGGCTCGACGTCGACGTGGCGGGGAGGCTGGTCGCCGACCCCGAGGCGCTGCGGAACGCTCTCGATGCGCTGCTCGAGAACGCGGTCAAGTACACGGATCCCGGGGACGCGGTGACGCTGGCGGCGCGCGCGGACGGGTCGGGCGGCGTAGTGATCGAGGTCTCCGACTCGGGCATCGGGGTTCCCGCCGAGGCGCTGCCGCGTCTCTTCGACCGCTGGGCCCGGGCCGACGGCGCACGCACCCGCGAGCGCGGCGGAGCGGGGCTCGGCCTGGCGATCGTGGCCGCGGTGGCGCGGGCGCACGGCGGTCGCTGCTCGGTCGTGCCTCTGCCGCGCGGGACGTCGTTCCGCCTCCACCTGCCCGTGCGCGCTGTGCCGGCCGACGCGCCTCGCCCGACGCCGGCCGCTGAGGGGGAGCTGGCCGGCGCCGGGCCCGAGCTGGCGCTCTCATAGGAGGGAGTCAGGGTCGGTCTGGGATGGATCCTCGCCCGCCGAGGTGAGAAGGACCTGAGCGTACGGTGAGAGTCTTCTAAGTCTCGAGCGCTGCCCGGAGCGACGCCACGTACTCCCTGAGGGCGTCGGCTCCCTGCTCCGCGGTGGCGACCGCCCGCGAGCCGACGACCACGCCGTCCGCGACCTCGGCGACGGCCCGCGCGTGCTCCGGCGTGGAGATGCCGAATCCCGCGTAGACGGCTACGTCGCTCACGGCCCGCACGCGCTCCACGAGGGGCGTCAGCGCGGGGGATAGCTCCGTCCGGGCCCCGGTCGTCCCGGTGACGGTGACGAGATAGAGCCAGCCGTCCGTCGCCTCCGCAGCGGCACGGATCCGTTCCTCCGTGGAGGTCGGGGCGACGAGCTGGATCCGCCGCAGCGCCGGCTGCTCCTCGACCGGGAGGTCGACGACGATGAAGCTCGACGCGCCGCGGTCCCGCGCATCCGCCGCGAAGCGCTCGTAGCCGTAGGCCTCGAGGATCGCGGCGTACGTCATCGGGACGAGCGGCGTCTCGGGCAGCAGCTCGCGGGAGCGCGCGAGCACGTCGAGGCAGGCGCGCGTGCGCATCCCGCGCGCGAGCGCTCGCTCCGACGCGCGCCGGATCACCGGCCCTTCGGCGAGCGGGTCCGAGAACGGGAAGCCGAGCTCCACGATGTCCGCGCCTCCCTCGACGGCCGCCCGCGCGAGCTCCGGCGTCTCCGGCTCCGCCATCAGGTAGATGACGAGCCGCTTGCTCAAGCGACGCGCAGGACGCCGACGATGTGCTCGCCGCAGCTGCGCGAGCCGGGGTCGTACGCGAGCCGCTCCTCGAACTCCTCGAGCAGCGCCCGGATCTCGGGCTCCTCGACCTCGAGGTGCGGGAGGACGCCCGCGGCGGCGCCGTCGACCACCTCGCCGTGCGGAGCGAGCAGCGCCTCGAGCTCCTCCCACAGGTACATCCGCATCGCCAGGTGGCCGTAGCCCTCGCCCTCGGGGAGGACGCCGGTGCGGGCGATCTCGACTTGTTTCGCGGCGCCGTCGCGCCGGGCGAGGTCGACGATGATCGAGGCGAAGTGGATCACCGCGCCGGCGAACCCCATCACGCTGACGAGGACGTGGCCACCGGGCTTCGTGACGCGCGCGAGCTCGGCCACCGCGTCGTCCGCCCGCTCGCCGACGTAGCTCAGCGGCCCTCCGAAGCAGACGGTGACGTCGAAGCTGTCCGCCTGGAAGCGGGAGAGGTCGGTGATGTCGCCCACGATCGCCTCGACGTCCGGCACGCGCGCCCGCAGCAGCTCGAGCTGTCCCGGCGAGATGTCGAGCGCAGTCACGTGAGCGCCGAGACGCAGCATCTCGAGGGTGAAGCGACCCGGGCCCGAGCCGGCGTCGAGCACCCGGTCGCCGGGACGGACGTACCCCTCGAGCATGCGGATATGGGTGGTGAGGCTCGGCCCCGGCGTGCGGCCGTCCTCGAATCGCGTCCACTCGCGCTCGCCGTACTCGTCGAAGAACTCGGCCGTGCGGGCCGGATCCCAGGCGCTCATTTTCCGCTCCAGCGCCGGCAAAGCCGCCGCCTGCGCTCCTCGGTGAGCTCCGTCAAGCCTACGCTCACAGCCGTTCCAGCACCTCCGCGAGGTCCTTGTCGCCGCGGCCGCTGAGCCCGACGAGGATCAGCTCGGCGTCGAGGTCGCGCGCGCGGGCGAGCGCGTGCGCGGGTTCCAGCGCGGGGAGGATGCCCTCGGCGCGGGCGAGGTCGCGGAAGGCCCCGAGCGCCTCCTCGTCGGTCGCTGCGACGTACTCCGCCCGCCCGCGGTCGCGGAGGAACGCATGCTCGGGGCCGACGCCGGGGTAGTCGAGTCCCGCCGAGATCGAGTGCGCGTCGGCGATCTGGCCGTCCTCGTCGGCGAGCACCGAGGAGCGCGCGCCGTGGAGCACGGCCGGGCGGCCGGTGCCGAGCGATGCCGCGCCGGCGGCCTCGACCCCGACGAGCCGCACGTCTTCGTCCTCGAGGAAGCCGTGGAAGATCCCGATCGCGTTCGAGCCGCCGCCCACGCACGCCACGACGGCCTCGGGCAGGCGCTGCTCCACGGCCAGCATCTGCTCGCGCGCCTCGCGGCCGATCACCGACTGCAGCTCGGCCACGAGCTCGGGATACGGAGCCGGGCCGACGCACGAGCCGATCAGATAGTGGGTCGTCTCGACGTTCGTGATCCAGTCGCGGATCGCCTCGCTCGTCGCCTCCTTGAGCGTCTTCGTGCCGAAGTCCACGGGCCGCACCTCGGCGCCGAGCAGGCCCATGCGCTCGACGTTGGGGCGCTGGCGCCGCATGTCCTCCTCGCCCATGTAGACGACGCACTCGAAGCCGAAGCGCGCGCAGACCGTGGCGGTCGCGACGCCGTGCTGCCCGGCGCCCGTCTCGGCGACGATGCGACGCTTGCCGAGCCGGCGCGCGAGCACCGCCTGGCCGAGCGCGTTGTTGAGCTTGTGCGCGCCGGTATGGAGGAGATCCTCGCGCTTCAGGTAGAGGCGCTTGCCCGGCGCGAAGCGCTCGGCGAGCGTGAGCGGCGTCGGCCGGCCCGCGTACGTGGTGAGGAGGTCGTGCAGCTCGGCGCGGAAGGAGTCGTCCGCCTGCGCCTCTCTCCAGCCGCGCTCGAGCTCGTCGAGGGCGGGGATCAGCGTCTCGGGGACGTAGCGGCCGCCGTAGTCGCCGAAGCCGCTCATGCTCGCGCCTCCTGCACGAAGGCGCGCACCTTCGCGTGGTCCTTGACGCCGGGAGCGGACTCGAGCCGCGACGCAGCGTCCACGGCCCACGGGTGCACGGCGCGGACCGCGGCGCCGACGTTGTCGGGCCCGAGCCGGCCCGCGAGCACGAGGCGCTCTTCGACACCCGCGGTTGCGGTGCGCCAGTGGTCGGGGTCCTCGCCTTCCCACGGGAGGTCGGCGACGCGGGCGACAGGCTCGCCGTCGCGCAGGAGGACGGCGTCGCGGCCGCGCACCGTGCCCTCCTCGCGCTCGTAGAGCTGGACGAGATCCGTGCCTCGCTCCTCCGGCTCGCCGACGAAGACGGCGACGCTCAGCACGGTGTCCGGCACCGGCAGGACGTCGTCGGCCCGGCGGGGCGAGCCCTCGGCGAAGATGAAGCCGCAGAGGTCGGCGCCCGCCTCGACCGCGGCATCGACGTCCTCCTGCCGGGTCAGGCCGCACACCTTGACGAGCGGCCGCGAGAGGAGCTCCTGCAGCCCCGCTCCCGGCTCGGCCGCGCGCATCAGCGAGGTGCCGACGAGCACGGCATCGGCCCCCGCGAGCTCCGCGGCCGCCGCCTGGGCGCGGGTGTGGATCGCGCTCTCGGCGACGACGATCCGGTCGCGGGGCGCCCTGGACACGAGCTCGAGCTGCGCCCCGCGGTCGATCCGGAACGTGCCGAGGTCGCGCGCGTTGACGCCGATCACGCGGGCGTCGAGCCGCGTGGCACGCTCGAGCTCCTCGGCGTCGTGCGCCTCCACGAGCGTGTCGAGGCCGAGCTCCTCGGCAGCGCGCATGAGACCCGTCGCAGTCGCGTCGTCGAGGTCGCGGAGGATGAGAAGCGCGGCGTCGGCGCCCGCCTCGCGGAGCTCGCGAAGGTGCTCGTCCGTCGAGAAGAAGCCCTTGGCGAGCAGCGGCAGCCCCGTCGCAGCGCGCGCCGCGCGCAGGTCGCCGAGCGAGCCTGCGAATGCCGCATCGACGAGGATCGAGACGGCGCGCGCCCCGCCGGCCTCGTACGCGGGGACGACGTCCTCCACCCGCGCGCCGGGGCTGATGTCGCCCGCGGAGGGCGAGCGGCGCTTGAACTCGGCGATCGCACCGAACCCGGGCTGTGCCAGTGCCTCCGCGAACCTCACGAGCGCGAGAACTCCACGAGCTCGTCGAGCCGCGCGGCGGCGGCGCCGGAGTCGATCGTCTCGCGCGCTTGCGCGAGGCCTTCGCGGATGTCGTCTGCCTCACTGACCGCGGCGATCCCACCGGCGGCGTTGAGGATCACGGCGGAGCGGTGGCCGCCGTCCGCGCCGGCGAGCACGTTCCGTAGAGCTCTCGCGTTCGTGGCCGGGTCGCCGCCGCGCAGCTCCTCCGGGTCGCAGCGTTCGACGCCGAGGTCGAGCGGGTCGAGCACGTACTCGCGGATCCGGCCGGCATGGACCTCGCAGACGAGGTTGGGCCCGCAGGGGGA
Organism: Gaiellaceae bacterium; assembly: GCA_035764085.1. Lineage (GTDB taxonomy): Bacteria > Actinomycetota > Thermoleophilia > Gaiellales > Gaiellaceae > Palsa-739. Next base: position 45,290 of record DASTZY010000058.1, on the reverse strand, counting down.
GAGCTCGTCTATGCCGCCGGCGCCGTGTACCACGTACGCGCGCGTCACGTCCAGCTGGACGAGCGCGTCGGCGAGCGTCCGCGCGAGCTCGGGCGCGTAGACCCCGAGGACGAGCGCACGTGCGCCCGCCGGGTTCGTGAGCGGTCCGAGCACGTTGAAGACGGTACGCGTCGCAAGCTCCCGCCGGACGGGGGCCGCGTGCCGCATCGCGGGATGGTGCGCCTGCGCGAAGAGGAAGCCGAAGCCGAGCTCGTCGATCGAGCGCTCGATCCGCTCCGGCGGCAGGTCGAGCCGGAAGCCGAGCGCCTCGAGCACGTCCGCCGCACCGGTCTGCGACGACGACGAACGGTTGCCGTGCTTCGCCACAGCTGCTCCCGCCGCGGCCGTGACCAGCGCGGCGGCGGTGGAGATGTTGTACGTGTTCGCGCCGTCCCCGCCGGTGCCCACGACGTCCACCAGGTCGGTGCGGGAGGGCCTGACGTGGAGGACGTGCTCGCGCATCGCCTCCGCGCAGCCCGCGATCTCGTCCGCCGTCTCGCCCTTCGCCCGCAGCGCCACGAGGAACCCGGCGATCTGTGCCTGCGTCGCCTCGCCCACCATGATCTCGGCCATCGTCCCCCGCGCCTCCTCGCGGCTCAGGTCGTGGCCGTCGAGCAGCCGGGCGAGCGCCTGCTGGATCACAGCTTTCCCTCCAGGAAGTTGCGGGCCAGCGCAGGCCCGTCCGGGGTCAGCACCGACTCGGGATGGAACTGGACACCGACCGCCGGGAGCTCGCGATGCCGCACCGCCATCACCTCGCCGTCTTCCGCGAACGCCGTCGGCTCGAGCAGGCCCGGGAGGCGTGTCGCGGCGAGCGAGTGGTAGCGCCCGGCCTCGAACGGGTCCGGCACCCCCTCGAAGAGCCCGCTTCCGTCGTGGCGGACGGGGCTCGCCTTCCCGTGCACGAGCTCGCGCGCGTAGCCGACCTCGCCACCGCAGGCCTCGACGAGAACCTGGTGCCCGAGACAGACGCCGAGCGTCGGGGTCGTCGGCAGCAATCGCTCGACGATTGCGGGAGTCGCGCCCGCAGCCGCCGGACGTCCCGGGCCGGGCGAGAGGACGAGGTGAGAGGGGTCGAGCCGCTCCGCCTCGTCGGCGTCGAGCTCGTCGTTTCGCCGCACGACCACCTCCGCGCCGAGCGCCCCGAACAGGTGCGACAGGTTGTACGAGAAGGAGTCGTAGTTGTCGATCAGGAGGATCACGGCGCTGCGTCCTGCTCCGACTCTGCCAGGTCGATCGCGGCTTCGAGCGCGCGCAGCTTGGCCAGGCACTCCTCGTGCTCGGCGGCGGGATCCGAGTCGGCCACGATGCCGCCGCCCGCCTGGAGGTGGGCGACGCCGTCGCGCAGCCAGAGCGTCCGGATCGCGATGCACGTGTCCAGCTCCCCGGACTCCGGCAGGAAGTAGCCGACCGCGCCCGCGTAGATCCCGCGGCGATGGCCCTCGAGCTCGGAGATGATCTGCATCGCGCGCACCTTGGGCGCGCCCGAGACCGTGCCGGCGGGAAAGGTGGCGCGCAGGAGCTCGAACGGCGTCACGCCGTCGCGCAGCTCGCCGACGACCTCCGAGACGAGGTGGGTCACGTGCGAGTAGCGCTCCGGCTCCATGAACCGTGCGACCTGCACCGAGCCCGGCACGCAGACGCGGGAGAGGTCGTTGCGACCGAGGTCGACGAGCATCGTGTGCTCCGCCCGCTCCTTCTCCGAGGCGAGCAGTGCCGCCGCGTCTCCCTCGCCGGTCGGCAGCGTTCCCGCGATCGGATTGAGCTCGGCCCGGCGGCCGGCGCACTTGACGACCGTCTCCGGCGAGCTCCCCACCAGCGCGAGGTCCCCGAGCTCGAGGAGGAACAGGTACGGCGACGGGTTGACGCGGCGCAGCGCCCGGTAGAGCTCGACCGCCGACGCTGACGTCGGCCGCGTCGCCCGCTGCGCGATCACGACCTGGAACACGTCGCCCTCGCGGATGTGCTCCTTCGCGCGCTCGACTCGCCGCAGGTGCTCCTCGCGCGAGGGCTCCCGCTCGAGCGGGCCGCGCGGCGCCGCGCTGCGAGGCGGCTCCGGCTCCGGGCCGGAGACCGCCGCCGCGTCGCCGCGCAGCAGCTCCGCGATTCCGCGCGCGTGGTCGAAGCGGAGCAGCACGTCGGGGACGAGGAACAAGCTCTCGGGCAGGTCGGGCCCCTCTTCCGGGAGCGGAACCGTCGGCTCGAGCCGGGCCACGGCGTCGTAGCCCAGATAGCCCACCACCGGCTCTCCCGGGAGCGCCAGAGGCGCTCGGTCTTCCGGCCGGGCGTCGTCGGCTTCGCCGGCGACGCTTCCAGCCGAGAGAGTCTCCGCGTCCTCGAACGAGACGAGCCGCGAGCCGGCGCCGACGAAGCTGTAACGGCCGAGCCGCCCGCGCTCGACCGACTCGAGGAGAAACGCGCCGCCGGCGTCCTCGCGCACCCGGAGATAGGCCCCGAGAGGGGTGAGGAGGTCGGTTGCGATCTCGGTTCCGGACATGAAAAAGGCTCCTCACGGAGCCGGGCATCGAGCGGACGGGCTGTGCGGCGCGTTCAGCGTGCGCGCAGGCTCCCGCCACGCTCGGTGCGCCAGGCCCACGGACTGCAGGCCGACATCGTGCGGACGGAAGTCACGAATGGAGCGTACACGAGCCTCAAGCCGCGAACACGTGGCCGGCCTCCTCGAGGGCGTCGGCTGCGCGCGCAAGGTCGGAGGAGCGGACGAGAACGTAGTCCGACTCGAAGGTGGAGATGACGAAGATCGGGAGGTCGGCCTGCGCGAGCGGCGACACGAGCGACGCGACGACGCCGCTGAGCGAGAAGTCGAGCGGCCCCATGACCTCGAGCACGGTCCAGCCGCGGTCGACGCTCTCGCCCTCGGGCACGTCGTGGTCGCGGCAGACGACGGACACCTCGTGGTCGGTGCGGGTGACGGAGCGGAACGGCCCCATGTCGACCCACTCCGGCAACTCCGAGCCGGGCTGGAGGCGGACCACTGCGTAGCTGTCTGGCAGCGTCCGGAGCTTCACGCCGAGACGCTAACGCGGAATCGCACCGGGAGGCGCAGGTAGTGTCCGGCCGCCATGCCGCTCCCCGACCTGCTCGAGCGCCTGCTGACCACGCCCGGCCCGTCCGGGCAGGAGCGGGCCGCCGCCGCCGTGTGGCGGGAGGCGGCCGGGCCCGTGGGCGAGGTCTCTTCCGACGTCCTCGGCAGCTCCTGGGTGCGCGTGCCCGGGAAGGGCGGAGGCCCGTCGCTCGCGCTCGTCGGCCACATCGACGAGATCGGCGTCGTCGTGACGCATCTCGGGGACGACGGCCTCGCCGCAGTGCGGCCGATCGGCGGCTTCGACCCGCACGTGATGCTCGCCCAGCGCGTCGACGTCCTCACCCGCGACGGCGTCGTGCCGGGCATCGTCCACTCGCGGTTCCAGAAGCGGAAGCCCGGCGAGGACCGGAAGCCGCTCGACTACGGCGACCTCTTCCTCGACGTCGGCGCCAGGGACGGCGAGGAGCTGCGGGGGCTGATCCGCCCGGGCGACAGCGCGGTCTGGCACGGAGCGCCGCTCGAGCTCCGCGGCGACAGGGTGGCCTCGCGCTCCCTCGACAACCGCATCGGCTGTTACGTGGCGCTCGAGGCGGCCCGCAGGATCGGCGAGCGCGGGGGAGCGCCGGGCGACGTGATCGCGGTCGCGGCCGTGCAGGAGGAGATCGGCGACTTCGCCGGCTCCCGCACCTCCGCCTTCGCCATGGAGCCGGACGTGGCGATCGCGATCGACGTGACGCGCGCGACCGACATCCGCGGCGGCGACCACGAGGACGAGGGGAAGGTCGTCCTCGGCAGTGGCGCGACGCTGACGCGCGGCCCCTCGCTGCATCCGGACGTCTTCGAGCTCCTGCACGACACCGCCGAGGCGGAGGGGATCCCCTTCGCCGTCGAGGTGACGCGCGGCGACACGCACACCGACGCCGACGCCGTCTACCTCACCCGCGCCGGCGTCGCCACCGGCCTCGTCTCGATCCCGCTCCGCTACATGCATTCGCCGGTCGAGACGGTCGACCTGGACGACATCGAGCAGGCCGTGCGGGTGCTCGTCGCCCTCGCGTTCAGGCTCGAGCCTGGAACCACCTTCACGGGCTAAGTTGGAGTCGTGAGCAGGAGCGTCATCGTCTCCGCAGTGCGGACGCCGTTCGGGAGGCTCAACGGCGGGCTCGCCGCATACCCCGCCACCGAGCTCGGCGCGATCGCGATCCGCGCCGGCCTCGAGCGCGTCGGGCTCGAGGGGTCGGAGGTGGACTACGTGATCATGGGCCAGGTGCTGCAGGCGGGAGCCGGCCAGGCTCCGGCGCGGCAGGCGGCGGTGGCCGGCGGGATCCCGATCGACGTCCCGTCGGACACGGTGAACAAGGTCTGCGCCTCCTCGATCCGCGCGGTCGAGATCGCCGACTCGATGATCCGCGCCGGCGACGTCGAGCTCGTCGTGACCGGCGGCATGGAGTCGATGACGAATGCGCCGTACGCGCTGCCCAAGGCGCGCCAGGGCTACCGGATGGGCGACGGCACGCTGCTCGATCTGATGATCTGGGACGGCCTGCGCTCGACGTTCGACGAGCTGCACATGGTCCAGCAGGCCGCGAAGGTCGCCCGCGAGCTCGGCGTGTCGCGGGATGACCAGGACGCATGGGCGCTCCGCTCCCATGAGCGTGCTGCGGCGGCGCAGGACGCCGGCCGCTTCGACGACGAGATCGTTCCCGTCGGCGAGGTGACGGCCGACGAGTCGATTCGCCGGGACACCACGCTCGAGAAGCTCGCCTCTCTGAAGCCCGTGATGGATCCCGAGGGGACCGTCACGGCCGGCAACGCGCCCGGCGTCAACGACGGCGCCTCGTGCGTCGTCGTCTGCTCGGAGGAGTTCGCGCAGCGGCGCGGCCTCGAGCCGCTCGCGACGATCGTGTCGCAGGGCTACGTCGCGGACGAGTTCGCATGGCTCGCGCGGACGCCGGCGAACGCCGGCCGGCAGGCGCTCGAGAAGGCCGGCAAGTCGATCGGCGACGTGGAGCGCGTCGAGGTGAACGAGGCGTTCTGCTCCGTCGCGCTCAACAGTATTGCCATGCTCGGAGCAGACCCCACCACGGCGAACGTCAACGGAGGCGCGGTCGCGCTCGGGCACCCGATCGGGGCGAGCGGCGGCCGGATCCTCGGCACGATGGTGCACGAGCTGCGCCGCAACGGCGGCGGTCTCGGCCTCGCCGCGATCTGCTCCGGCGGCGGCCAGGGCGACGCGCTCCTCGTAGAGGTCTAGGAAGGCTTGACGGCGCGGCGGCCGCACACCACGATGTGCGGGAGGAGGCGCGTATGGATGAGGAAGCGCGTCTGCGGCTCGAATACGATCGTGGCTCCGAGCTGCTGCGCGGCCTGACCGAGACGCGCTTCCGGCTCCTTGCGCTCGTGCCGACCCTCTCCGGCGCCGTCGTGGCGCTGATCAGCAGCAGCAGGCCCGCCGTGGAGCTGCTCGCCATCGGACTGCTCGGGCTCTCCGCCACCCTCGGGGTGCTCCTCTACGAGCTCCGCAACGGCGAGATCCAGCGCGTCGTCGCACGGCGTGTGACCGACGCGGAGCGCGTGCTTCTGCCGCACGGCCCGGTGCTCGACGTCCCGCGGACACGGCTGCTGGGATTCGTCCCCGTCTCGCGCGCAGGGGCCCTCGCGCTGGTCTACGGTGCCGCCCTCGGGGGCTGGGGCTACCTCGTCGCGTGGGGCGCGCTGCGTGCCCTGGGCGTGGAGGGCGCCGCGCGACCTGCCGGCCTCGCGATCGGCGCAGGATTCGGGCTCGTCGTCGCGCTCGAGATCCTCAGGCTCGAAGGCTCGGACAGAGTCGAAGCCTGAGACGCGGACCTCCCGGGGACGCCGCGGCGTATCAGCGGTGACACCCGAAGGAGGAAGCCATGCGCAGGCTCTTGCTCTGCCTCGCCGCCGTGGTCGGCGCCCTCGTCCTCGCGCCGGCCGCGTTCGGCGCGGGCGGCCCGCTTCTCGTCACCGTCGGGGGCGCCGGCGTCCCGACCCACGACGGAAAGTTCCATTTCGTCGCCGTCCCGAGCGGGCGCTCCAGCACGCTACTCGAGAAAGTCGCGGCCGCTCATGGCGTCGTCTACTGGTGGATGCGGCTCCCGGGCTCGTGGGGGACTCCCACGATCGGGAACGGAGCCGGAGCCGGACAGGGGCTCTCCCGCGACGGCCGCATGCTCGTACTCAGCTACAGCCAGGCGGGGTTCACCTCACCGAGCAGGTTCCTCGTCGTGGACCCGAGCCGCGCGAAAGTGCTCCGGACGATCACGCTTCACGGCTACTTCTCGTTCGACGCGCTCTCGCCCGACGCGTCGAGGATGTACCTGATCCAGTACACGCACGGCGGCTCGTACGACCTCACCCACTACATCGTGCGCGGCTACGACATGCGTACGAACCGACTCATGCCCGGGAAGATCGCCGACCGGCGCGAGCACGAGGAGTCGATGGCCGGCTATGCCCAGACGCGGACCACGAGCGCCGACGGCCGATGGGTCTACACGCTGTACCAGAAGCCGTCCGGGGAGCCCTTCATCCATGCGCTCGACACGGTCGGCGCCGCGGCGTACTGCGTCGACCTGCCCTCGTCGAAGCGGACGAACCAGGCGCTCTACAACGTCGTCCTCTCCCTCCGCGACCACGACCGCACCCTCGCCGTGCACTGGCGGAGCGGACGTCCGTGGTTGAACGTCGCCACGGGCAGCTGGCAGGTCTCGTCCGCGGGCGCCGGCTTCTCGTGGGCCTGGACCGGAGCGGGGATCGGCGGCGGGCTGGTGCTTCTCTGCGTCGGCGGCGCGCTACTCCTGCGGCGCCGCCGCAGCGAGAAAGTCCAGCAGCACGCCGGACAGGAGCTCGGGCTCGCGTAGCGTCACGTAGTGGTCCGAGTCGAGCTGGACGTGGCGCGCGTCCGGGGCCGCGCGCGCCACGAGCGGGCCGATCTCGCGCATGCCCGCGGGGTCGTGCGCGGCCGTGACGACGAGCGCCGGCACGGCGAGCTCGCCGAGGCGCTCCTTCGCCGGGGCGCCGTCCGGCTCGACCGGCTCGATCCCCGGCGGGACGCCGTTCGCCTCGGGCGTTGCGTGCCAGAGCTGTCGGATCCGGTCGTCGGCGCCGAGCGGCGCCCAGACCTCGAGGTCGATCTCCATCGCCGCCTCGAGGTCGCCCGCGGCCTCCGCAGCCTCGTACCTCGCGTCCTGCTCCTCCGTGTACGCGTCGCTGCGGTGGCCGCCGAGCCCCGGCGCGACTCCCACGACCGCCCACAGCCGGTCGGGATGGGCGAGCGCGACGTCGAGCGCCAGCTTGCCGCCGAGGGACAGGCCGACGAGCGCCGCTCGCTCGATCCCCAGTTCGTCGAGGACGCCGACCGCGTCCTCCTGCCACGACCACGGCGCGGCGGGGCCGGTCGAGCGGCCGTAGAAGCGAAGGTCGGTGCGGATCACGCGGAACCGCTCGGCGAGGAGCGGGACGACCGGCTCCCAGAGGCCGGAGTCACCGAGCCCACCGTGCAGGAGCAGGACCACGGGGCCCTCGCCGGTGTCGTCGTACCAGAGGCGCGCGCCGTTCACGTCGACCGTGGGCACGGGGCGACGATAACGTCCGCGCCGTGGACTTTCAGCACGTCCTCGTGGTCGGCGCGGGCCAGATGGGCGGCGGGATCGCCCAGGTCGTCGCCGCGTCCGGCCGGCGCGTGTCGCTCCACGACGCCGCCCCCGGCGCGACCGACCGAGGCCTCGCGACGATGCGGCGCAGCCTCGAGAAGCTCGCGGAGAAGGGCGGCGCCGACCCGGACGAGGTGCTCGGGCGTGTCGAGGCCGTCGACGACCTCCTGCCGGCCGACCTGCTGATCGAGGCGGTGATCGAGGACGCGGACGTGAAGCAGGACGTCTTCCGCCGCGCCGACGAGCTCCTGCCGCCGGAGGCGGTCCTCGCCTCGAACACCTCCTCGATCCCGATCACGTCCCTGGCCGGCGTCACGTCCCGCCCCGAGCGCGTGATCGGCATGCACTTCTTCAACCCGGTGCCGGTGCTGAAGCTCGTCGAGGTGGTGCGCGGCCGGGAGACGTCCGACGAGACGGCGTCGGCGATCGTGGCGCTGGCCGAGGAACTCGGGAAGACGCCGGCGGTCGCCAACGACTTCCCCGGCTTCGTCTCGAACCGGATCCTGATGCCCTTCATCAACGAGGCCGTCTGGGCGCTGCACGACGGCGTCGCCGAGGCAGAGGCGATCGACACGATCGCCGAGCTCGGCTTCGCGCATCCGATCGGCCCCCTCGCGCTCGCCGACCTGATCGGGCTGGACACGTGCGTCGCGATCATGGAGGTGCTGCAGGTCGGCCTCGGCGACCCCAAGTACGCGCCGTGCCCGCTCCTGCGCGCGCACGTCCAGGCCGGTCGTCTCGGCCGCAAGTCGGGCCGCGGTTTCTACGCTTACGGCTGATGGACTTCGAGCTCTCCGCCGAGCAGAAGGAGATCCAGGCGCTCACGCGCGACTTCGTCCGCGCCGAGATCGAGCCGCACGCGGCTGAATGGGACCGCGAGCACCACTTCCCGCGCGACGTCTTCACGAAGCTCGCCGAGCTCGGCCTGATGGGCGTGTGCATCCCGGAGGAGTACGGCGGAGCGGGCGCGGACTTCGTGTCCTACATGCTCGTGATCGAGGAGCTGTCGCGCGGCGACGCGGGCGTCGGCGTCACGGTCGCCGTCCACACGAGCGCTGTGACCCTGCCGCTGCTCCGCTTCGGGACGGACGAGCAGCGCGCGCGGTTCGTGCCGCCGCTCGCGCGCGGCGAGCTGATCGGCGCCTTCGCGCTCACCGAGGCGGAGGCCGGATCCGATGCCGGCTCCCTCCGCACGTCTGCGACCCGCGAGGGCGACGGCTGGCGGATCTCCGGCGCGAAGCAGTTCATCTCGACCGCCGAGTACGCCGGCACCTTCCTCCTCTTCGCCCGCACCGATCCGGACACGCCCGGCGCCCGCGGCGTCTCGGCCTTCGTGCTCGACGCGGACCAGATCCGCGTCACGGGGCGCGAGGAGAAGCTCGGCCTCAACTCCTCCACCACCAACTCGATCGCCGTGGACGCCGTGGTCGACGCCGACCGGCTGCTGCACGAGGAGGGGAAGGGCTTCCACGTCGCGATGGCGACGCTCGACGGCGGCCGGATCGGGATCGCCGCGCAGGCGGTCGGGATCGCTCAGGCGTCGTACGACGTCGCGCGCGAGTACGCGAAGGAGCGGCACGCCTTCGGGCAGCCGATCGCGCGGTTCCAGGCGATCCAGCACAAGCTCGCGGACATGTCGATGGAGATCGACGCGGCACGCCTCCTCGTCCATCGCGCGGCCTGGCTGAAGCAGAACGACCGGCCGCACACCGAGGCCGGCGCAAAGGCGAAGCTGTTCGCCTCGGAGATGGCGCGCCGCCAGACGGGCGAGGCGATCCAGATCCTCGGCGGCTACGGCTACACCAGGGAGTTCCCCGTCGAGCGCTACTACCGCGACGCGAAGATCACCGAGATCTACGAGGGCACGAGCGAGATCCAGCGGCTCGTCATCGCCCGCGAGATCCTCGGGCTGCAGGAACGCTCGCTAGCCGCGGGCTAGCGCCTCGGCCATCCGCATCTTCGCGTCGTCGAGGACGGGCTGGCCGTGCGAGACGAGGAGCCGCTCGACCGGCAGCTCCATGAGCCGGTCGAGCGACGCCTCGAGCTCGTCCGGCCGGACGAGGGCAGGGCTCCGGCCCACGTACAGCTCGCCGTCGACGTCGACCCCGAAGATCTCGGCCACGACGAGGGCGGCGTGCGGGCGGATGAAGTAGGCGACCTGCCGCTCGTCCGCGCCCTCGATCGGGATCTCTTCGACTCCTGCGGGCGGGGCGCCGCCGATGCGGCCGTCGTAGCGGGCGGCGAGCTCGTCCGCGCTGCGGCGATGCCAGTCCGCGGTCAGGAGGATGACGACGGGGAGACGGCGCCGGTCGACGTCCGAGTCGAGATGGCGGAAGAACTCGGCCTCCTCGCCGGCGGGAACGAGTGGGTCGACGAGCACGGTGGCGTCGTCCGCCTCGTAGTAGACGCAGCCGACCTCGCGCGCCTCGCGCTCGTGCCCCGGCCAACTCTCCCAGTTCGGGTGCTCGGCGGTCCAGCGCCAGAGGCCCTCGGCTACCCGGAGGGCTTCCACTCGTACCTGACGTCCGGCGTCTTCTCCTCGTTCCCCTCGCCGTCGGTGAACTCGACCGCGACGGCGCCGTGCGCCTCGTAGAAACGGCGCGCGCGCTCGTTCTGCTGGAAGACCCAGAACTGGAAGCCGTCCGGACGCAGCCTCGTCACGTGCTCGAACAGGGCATGTCCGACGCCCGTGCCGATCTCGTCCGGGTGGACGTAGAGGTGCGTGAGCCAGTCGCCCTGGACGATCGCGACGCCGCGACCGAGGATGTACGCCTCGCCGTCGCGGAGGCACCGACCGAAGTACTCGAGACCCTCCTCGTGGGTGTGGAGCTTCGGCAGGAAGTCGAGCAGCGCGAACGACGGCTCGATGATCGCGACGACCTCCTCGACGTCGTCGGCGGTCGCCCGGCGGATCATCGCCGTAGGCTACGGGTCATGCGCAAGCGTGACGAGCCCGTCCGCCTGACGCGCATCTACACGCGCGGCGGCGACAAAGGGGAGACGAGCCTCGGCGACGGCTCGCGCGTCTCGAAGCTCGACCCGCGGGTGGCCGCGATGGGCGACGTCGACGAGCTGAACTCGCTGCTCGGGCTGGCCGGCGATCTCGACTCGATCCAGAACGAGCTCTTCGATCTCGGCGCCGACCTGTCCGTGCCGTGGCAGGAGGGCGACGGGCGGTTGCGCGTCACGGGTGAGGCGATCGCCCGCCTCGAGGCCCGAATCGACGAAGCGAACGCGGCCCTGCCGGAGCTGCGGAGCTTCGTCCTGCCGGGCGGCACCGAGCGCGCGGCGCAGCTCTTCCTGGGGCGGGCCGTCTGCCGTCGGGCGGAGCGCAGCGTTCTGTCGGTTCCGGACGCGAACCCGCTGGCCGCGATCTACCTCAACCGGCTCTCCGATCTCCTCTTCGTCCTCGCACGCGCCGCCAACGGCGGCCAGGAGCCGCTGTGGAAGCCCGGCTCCTACACTTCGGGCGATGGCGACGACCCGCAAGCCTGACACCGGAGGCGCCGCGTGGCGCGAGCGCTACGACGCGACCCCGGAACGGGAAGGCGAGCTCTTCTCGACCATCTCCGGGATCGAGAACGAGCCGCTCTACTCGCCCGAGAACGTCGACGTGGACTACGAGCGCGACCTCGGCTGGCCGGGCGCCTACCCGTTCACGCGCGGCGTGTATCCGTCGATGTATCGCGGCCGGCTGTGGACGATGCGCCAGTTCGCGGGCTTCGGCACCGCGGAGGAGACGAACGAGCGCTTCCGCTACCTCCTCGACCACGGCCAGACGGGCCTCTCGACGGCGTTCGACATGCCGACGCTGATGGGCTACGACTCGGACCATCCGCGGTCGCTCGGCGAGGTCGGGCGCGAGGGCGTGGCGATCGACTCGCTCGCCGACATGGAGACGCTGTTCGACGGGATCCCGCTCGGCGAGGTCTCCACCTCGATGACGATCAACGGGCCGGCGGCGATGCTCCTCGCGTTCTACGCCTGCGTGGGCGAGGAGCAGGACGTTCCGCTCGAGCGTCTGCGCGGCACCGTCCAGACGGACATCCTCAAGGAGTACATCGCGCAGAAGGAGTGGATCTTCCCGCCGCAGCCGTCGATGCGGCTCGTGGTGGACATGATCGAGTGGTGCTCGGAGCGGCTGCCGCTCATGCACCCGGTCTCGATCTCCGGCTACCACATCCGCGAGGCCGGGTCGAACGCGGCGCAGGAGCTCGCGTTCACGCTCGCCGACGGCTTCGCGTACGTCGAGGCGTGCATCGAGCGCGGCCTCGACGTCGACGCGTTCGCGCCGCGGCTCTCCTTCTTCTTCAACGCCCACCTCGACTTCTTCGAGGAGATCGCGAAGTACCGGGCCGCGCGCCGGATCTGGGCGCGGCAGATGCGCGAGAAGTACGGCGCGCAGGATCCGCGCTCCTGGCTGATGCGGTTCCACACGCAGACCGCGGGCGTGTCGCTGACGGCGCAGCAACCCGAGGTGAACCTGATCCGGACGGCGATCGAGGCCCTGGCAGCGGTGCTGGGCGGGACGCAGTCGCTGCACACGAACTCCTTCGACGAGGCGCTCGCGCTGCCGACCGAGCACGCCGTGCGGCTCGCCCTGAGGACGCAGCAGGTGATCGCGCACGAGACGGGCGTCGTCAACTCGATCGACCCGCTGGGCGGCTCGTACTATCTCGAGCAGCTCACGAACGAGCTCGAGCGGCAGGCGTACGGCTACTTCGAGCGGATCGAGGAGCTCGGCGGTGTGATTCCCGCGATCGAGCAGAACTTCATGCAGCGGGAGATCGCCGAGGCGAGCTTCCGCTACCAGTCCGAGGTCGAGCGCGGCGAGCGGGTCATCGTCGGCGTCAACCGGTACGAGATGGAGGAGGAGCAGCCGCTCGAGATCCTCCGCATCGATCCGGCGCTCGAGCAGAAGCAGATCGAGCGCGTGCAGGCCGTGCGGGAGCGGCGCGACGCGGCCGAGGCCGAGGCGGCGCTCGCGCGCCTGAAGGACGACGCGGCGCACGACGACCGCAACCTGATGGAGCCGATCATGGCCGCCTCGCGCGCCTACGTGACGATGGGCGAGATGTGCGACACCTTGCGCGAGGTCTGGGGCACGTGGCGCGAGACGCCCGTCTTCTAGCGGGTCTCTTCCTCGCGATCGCTGCGGGCCTGCTGCTCGCAGGCTCGACGTCCGCGGCGTCCTCGTCGTCGACGAAGCCCCTCGTCGAGCACTGGGACGGCAGCTCGTGGACGGAGGTGGCGAGCCCGACCACCGAGTGGCTCGAGGCCGTCGCGGCCGCCTCGCCCGACGACGTATGGACGTTCGGCTACTCCCCCTCGCACACCCCTGCGGCCGGTCACTGGGACGGCTCCGCGTGGAAGCGCGTTCCGCTGCCGAGTCCGAAGGGAGCGCAGGCCGTCGAGCTCGTCGGCGCGGCGGCGCGGGCGGTGGACGACGTCTGGGCGGTCGGCTCCTGGGAGGCGCCGCGCGCACCGTTGCTCCGGCCGCTCGTCGAGCACTGGAACGGCACCTCCTGGTCCATCTGGCCGACCCCGTCCTTCAAGGTCTACGGCAGGCTCCTCGGCGTGACCGCGCTTTCCCCGACGAACGCGTGGGCCGTCGGCGCCGCGGGGGTGAGGGCCGGCAAGCGAATCACGCTCCGCACGCTCGTCCTGCACTGGAACGGCCACGAGTGGACCCGCGTGCCGAGCCCGAATCCCCGGACGGCGAGCACGTCAGCCGCCGAGATCCAGGATGCGGTCACCTCCGTCGCCGCCGTGTCTCCGCAGGATATGTGGGCCGTCGGCGCCTACTTCTTCCGCTCGGCGAAGCACCACACGGACCACACCCTCGCGCTCCACTGGAACGGGCGGCGCTGGCTGACCGTCCCCAGCCCGAGCCCGGGCGGCCCGGCCAAACCGAGCGTCCTCACGGGCGTGACCGCGGCGGCCGGCGAGGTCTGGGCCGTCGGTCGGTACTCCTTCCGCAAGAAGCAGCTCGCGCTCTTCGAGCGCTGGGACGGAGCCCGCTGGCGCGTGGTCGCATCGCCGGGCACGCCGGGACCCAAGGACCGTAGGGACGCGTTCGCCGCGGCCTCGCTCGCCCCCGACGACGTGTGGGCGGTCGGGATGGACGGCTCCGGCACGAACACGCAGCCCCTCGTCGAGCGCTGGGACGGGAGCGCCTGGAGTGTGGTGCCCGTGTCGCCGACGCCCACCGACGACTCCTTCGCCGCTGTCGCCGTCCTCTCGTCGACCGACGTCTGGGCGGTCGGCACGCGCTTCCAGCCCTGATCGGGCTCCGTTACGCTCCGGCCCGATGGCAGGGAAGATCCGCGTGGTCGTCGCGAAGCCGGGCCTCGACGGGCACGACCGCGGCGCGAAGATCATCGCGCGCGCGCTCCGCGACGCCGGCATGGAGGTCATCTACACCGGCCTCCACCAGACGCCGGAGCAGATCGTGGAGACGGCGATCCAGGAGGACGCGGACGCCGTCGGCATCTCGATCCTCTCCGGCGCGCACATGACGCTCGTGCCGCGCATCCTCGAGCTGCTGCGCGAGAACGGCGTCGAGGACGTCGTCGTCGTGGTCGGCGGGACGATCCCGGACGACGACGCCGACGAGCTGCGTAAGCTCGGCGTGGCCGGCGTCTTCGGGCCGGGCGCCCCCACGAGCGAGATCGTGGACTTCCTGAAGGGCACCGTCGCCGCGTGAGCGTCCTCGTCGACCGCCGGGACGCGGTCGCCGTCGTCACGATCGACCGGCAGGAGGCGCTGAACGCGCTCGACGTCGAGACGCTGACCGAGCTCCGCGACCGCCTGCGCGAGCTCGCCGGGGACGAATCGGCACGCGTCGTCGTCCTCACCGGCGCGGGCGACCGCGCGTTCGTCGCGGGCGCAGACATCAAGTACATGAGCGGCCTCGGCGCCGGCGAGGCGAAGGAGTGGGGCGTGCTCGGCCACGAGGCGGCGCGCCTGCTGGAGGAGATGCCCAAGCCGACGCTCGCGGCGATCAACGGCTTCGCGCTCGGCGGCGGCTGCGAGCTTGCACTCGGCTGCGACCTGCGCTACGCCTCGAGCAAGGCCCGGCTCGGCCAGCCGGAGATCGACCTCGGCATCGTCCCCGGCTGGGGCGGCACGCAGCGGCTCGCCCGCGTCTGCGGGATCGGAGTCGCGAAGGAGCTGATCCTCACCGGCCGCCAGGTCGACGCGGAGGAGGCGCTGCGGGTCGGCCTCGTGAACGCGATCGCCGATCCCGTCCTCGAGAACGCGCTCGAGGTCGCCGGCAAGCTCGCCGCGAAGAGCCCGGCCGCGCTGCGGGTGGCGAAGCGGCTCCTCAACCTCGCGCCGGCCGCGCTGGAGCGCGAAGCCGAGGAGTTCGGCGACCTGTTCGCGAGCGAGGACGCGAAGGAGGGCCTCGCCGCCTTCGCCGAGAAGCGCGCGCCGCGCTTCGTCGGCCGGTAACAAACCCGCACGACGCAGGAGGAATCCCGGGCGAAGGCGCGTAGTCCGGGACCCCATGCGCTTGCGCATCCTCCTTTTCGGAGCTGTCGCGGCCGTCGTGCTGGCCGTCGCCCCGGCCGCGCTCGCCTCCGGCCGCAACCCGCAGACCGCCGGCCTGCAGGTCGCGCTGCGCGCGCAGGGCCTCTACCGCGGCCCCATCGACGCGATCGCCGGCCCTAAGACGGTTGCGGCCGTCCGTGCCTTCCAGCGGATCCACGGGCTGCGAGTCACCGGGCTCGCCGACGCGCGCACGCGGAAGGCGCTCGGCCCGCTCGGGCGCCCGCTCTTCGGCGCGCGGGACCTCCACCGCGGCGCGTTCGGCTGGGACGTCGCGGTGCTCCAGTTCCTGCTCGTGCGCCAGGGGATCAGCGTCCCCGTGAACGCGTATTTCGACGGCCCGACGCTGCACGGCGTCCGGATCATGCAACGCCGCCTCCACCTCAGCCACGACGGCGTCGTCGGACCGCATACGTTCACCGCTCTCGTCAAGCGCGAGCCGGTTCCGCTGCCGCGGCAGATCGTGGTCGTCGCCAAGAGCCATCCCCACCATCGCGCGTTCACGGTGCACGTCGTCCGGGCGGGAGACTCGCTCACGTCGCTCGCGCGGAGGTACGGCACCACCGTTACCAGGCTCGCGCATCTCAACCACCTCGATCCCCGCGGCTACCTCCTGATCGGCACGAAGCTCCGCAT
Source organism: Gaiellaceae bacterium (assembly GCA_035764085.1). Classification (GTDB taxonomy): domain Bacteria; phylum Actinomycetota; class Thermoleophilia; order Gaiellales; family Gaiellaceae; genus Palsa-739. The sequence continues at coordinate 29,345 of DASTZY010000058.1, read as the reverse complement.
CCCGGTCGCGCACCACGTCACCGCGCAGCGGGTCGCCTACCGCACCGCGAGCATCTCCTCCGTCCGCTCGCTCCTCGACTACTGGGCTGCGCACTACGGCGTCAGCGTCCACCTCGTGCGCGCGCTCGCCTGGATGGAGTCCGGCTACAACAACAAGCTCGTCTCGTCGGTCGGAGCGCGCGGGATCATGCAGCTGCTGCCGACGACCTTCCGCTTCGCCGAGTCCGTCCTGATCGGGCATCACATCACCCACAACGCGAGCGGCAACGTCCGCGCGGGAGTGGCCTATCTCGCGCACCTGCTTCACGACTTCCACGGCAACACACGGCTCGCGCTCGCCGGCTGGTACCAGGGCGAGCGGGCCGTCCGCAAGCACGGCCTCTACAAGGTGAGCAAGACCTTCGTGGCCAACGTGCTCGCGCTCCAGCAGCGCATGTGAGTCAGGCCCCGGCGCGACCGCACTAGAGTCCGCCGGGATGAAGATCGCCGTCTGCGTCAAGCACGTGCCCGAGGGGCCGAGCCGCATCGATCCGGCGACGAAGCGACTCGACCGCTCCGGCGAGGGCGCGCTCAACCACTTCGACGCGAACGCGGTCGAGGAGGCGCTGCGACTCAAGGGCGACTCCGACAGCGAGGTCGTGGTCGTGTCGCTCGGGCCGCAGAAGGCGCTCGACTCGCTGCGCAAGGCGCTCGCGATGGGCGCCGACGGCGCAGTCCTCGTCTCCGACGACGCGGCCGCGGGATCCGACCTCGTCGCCACGAGTCGCCTGCTCGCCGCGGCCCTCGAGCGGCAGGAGGCCGATCTCGTCCTCTTCGGCCAGCAGGCCTCGGACGCCGACGGCGCCGTGCTCTGGGCGGCCGTCGCGGAGAGGCTCGGCCGGCCCGTCGTCTCGCAGGCGATGGAGCTCTCGCTCGACGGCGGCTCGGTCCGGGTCAAGCGTCAGACGGAGTTCGGCTACGACACACTCGAGGCGCCGCTCCCCGCGGTCGTCGCCGTGAGCGACGCGATCAACGAGCCGCGCTACCCCTCGCTCAAGGGGATCATGGGCGCGAAGAAGAAGCCGCAGGACGTCCTCTCGCTCGGCGACCTCGGCCTCGTCGCCGGAGACGCGGGCGAGGGCGGCTCCCGTACCGCTGTCCTCGCGCTCGGCGACCCGCCGGCGCGCGGCGACGCGCGCAAGATCGAGGACGACGGGAGCGCCGCGCAGGCGATCGTCGACTTCCTCGCGGAGAAGAGGCTCGTCTGATGCCGACGCTCGTCTTCCTCGAGCACCACGGGAACGAGCTGCAGAAGGGCTCGCTCGGCGTGCTGGCGAAGGCCGCCTCGCTCGGCGAAGTGGCCGCGGTGATCGCCGGCGAGAACGCAAAGGCTCTCGCCGCCGAGGCGGGGAAGTACGGCGCCGCCAAGGTCTGGGCCTGCGAGGACGCCGAGGTGGCGCAGCCGCTGCCGCAGCCGCGTGTCGACGTGCTCGCCCAGGTCGTCGCCGACGGCGGCTACGACACCGTCCTGTTCGCCAACTCCGTCCTCGCCGCCGACGTCGCGGCCGGCCTCGCCGCCCGGCTCGACGCGGGCCTCAACTGGGATCTCGTCGACCTCGAGCTCGGCGACGGCGAACTCGTGGGCAAGCGGCCCGCGCTGCAGGACTCCGTCTACGCGGACGTCGGCTGGACGGGCACGCCGCGACTCGCGCTCTTCCGGGCGGGCTCCTTCGACGCGACGCCCGCGGGAGGCGGCGAGCCCGAGGTCGCCGAGGTGTCGCCGACGTACGCGGCGCACTCGACGGCCGTGAAGCTCGTCGGCCAGGACGCGGAGGAGTCGAGCGGGCCCTCGATCGAGGATGCCGACGTGATCGTCGCCGGCGGCCGGGGTCTCGGCGCGCCGGACAACTTCACCCTCGCGGAGGAGCTCGCGAAGGCGCTCGGCGGCGCCGTCGGCGCCACCCGCGCGGTCGTCGACGCCGGCTGGTACCCGTACTCGGCCCAGATCGGCCAGACCGGCAAGACCGTCTCGCCGAAGCTCTACGTCGCGCTCGGCATCTCCGGGGCCATCCAGCACAAGGTCGGCATGCAGAGCTCGGGGACGATCGTCGCGATCAACAAGGACCCGAACGCGCCGATCTTCGAGTTCAGCGACCTCGGCATCGTGGGCGACGTGCACGAGATCGTGCCGAAGCTGACCGAGCTCGTCCGCGCGCGCAAGGGATGAGCCGCCCGAGCAACTTTCCGCCGCCGTTCTCGGCGGGCGACTACGTCACCGAGCCGACCGACCCGGCCGACGAGCGGATCGAGGTCGGCGTGCTGATCGTGGGCGCCGGCCCTGCGGGGCTCGCCTGCGCCGTCCGGCTCGGCCAGTTGCTCGAGGAGAGCCCGGACGTGGCCGAGCGGATGGGCGAGGTGCCGGTGGCGGTGCTCGAGAAGGGCAAGCAGCCCGGCTCGCACCTCCTCTCCGGCGCGGTGGTCAATCCCCGGGCCCTCCGCAGGCTCTTCGGAGAAGGATTTCGGATGGACGACCTCCCGTCGTACGGGGCCGTCCCCGGCGAGTCCGTGTACGTCCTCACGCGCCGTGCCGCGCTCCCGATCCCGCCGCCGCCGCCGATGCGGAACCACGGGAACTGGATCCTCTCGCTTTCCCAGCTCGGCCGGTTCCTCGGCGAGAAGGCGGAGGAGGCGGGCGCAATGCTCCTTCCCGAGACCGCCGCGCAGAAGCTCCTCGTCTCACATGGGCGCGTCGTCGGCGTCCGCACCGGCGACAAGGGCCGCAACCGCGAGGGCGGCGAGCTCGGCAACTTCGAGGCCGGCTCCGACCTGATGGCGAAGGTCACCGTGCTCGCGGAGGGGACGCAGGGCCATCTGACCGGCGTCGCGCTCGACCGCTTCGACCTCCGCGGCGAGGACCCGCAGGTATGGGAGCTCGCCGTGAAGGAGGTCTGGAAGGTCGCGAAGCCGCTCGACCGCGTGATCCACACGATGGGCTGGCCGCTGCGCACCGGCAGGCGCTACCGGGAGTTCGGCGGCTCCTTCATCTACCCGATGGGCGAGGACATGGTCACGATCGGCCTCGTGGTGGGGCTCGACTACCGCGACGCGTCCCTCTCGGTGCACGACCTGCTGCAGGAGCTGAAGACGCACCCGAAGATCCGCAAGATCCTGGCCGGCGGCGAGCGGCTGGAGTGGGGTGCGAAGACGATTCCCAGCGGCGGCTTCCACTCGCTGCCCCAGCGGCTGCACGCGCCGGGGCTGCTCCTCTGCGGCGACGGCGTCGGGATGGTCAACGTCCCGCGCCTCAAGGGGATCCACTACGCCATCGAGTCGGGCCGGCTCGCGGCGGAGGCCGCGTTCCGGGCGCTGCAGCGCGGCGAGACGCCGGCGAGTGCGCTCGCGTCCTACGACGACGCCGTGCGCGACAGCTTCATCTGGCGGGACCTGCACGAGGTGCGGAACATGCGCCAGGTCTTCGGGCACGGCTTCTTCGTCGGCGGCGCGCTCGCGAGCGCGATGACGATGTCCAAGGGCCGCGTCGAGCTCGGGAAGATGCGCGCGGAGCCGGACGCCGACCAGCCGCTGCTCGTCACCGACCGGGACAAGAGCTATCCCGCACCCGACGGGCAGCTCACCTTCGACAAGCTCTCCTCGGTCTTCGCCTCCGGCAACAAGACGCGCGACGACCAGCCGAACCACATCCGGATCGAGCGGCGGGTGCCGCGGGAGGTCGCCGAGCTGTGGGCGCACATGTGTCCGGCGCAGGTCTACGAGGTCGGGACGGAGGAAGGCGACGGCACCGCGCTGGTGGACGTCGCGCCGTCGAACTGCGTCCAATGCGGCGCGATCACGGCGAAGGGCGGGAGGCTGACGCCGCCGGAGGGCGGCTCGGGCCCCGAGTACACGCTCACCTGATTTACCGCGGATTTACTTCGAAACAGATGGGAACAGACCACAATAGGCCTATGTTCAGCCGGCGGTTCATCCTCCTTGGGGGCGTCCTCGTGGCGCTGAACCTCGCGCTCTGGCTGGCGGCGCCCGGGCTCGCACTGCGGCATGCCGTCGTCTCGGAGCTGTTCGGCCCCAAGATGATCCGCGCGGAGGCGGTCGAGAAGTCGGCAGTAGGGGGGAGCTCCGACTGGCGTCTCGATCGCGGCGTCATCGTCTCCGTGACTCCGACGCAGCTCACCCTGCGCGAGGCGGACGGCCGGATCCAGTCGATCCCGGTCTCCGGCTCGACCAGGGTCATCCGCCTCGGGCAGCGCATGCCGCTCACGGTGCTCGCGCCTCGCTGGCGCGTGCTCGTGACGTGGCCCGCGACCGGCGCCGCGCAGACCGTCGACGTCGAGCGAATTCCGCGCGGCAGGTAGCGGCCGAGTGGCCGAGCGCGCCGGTGCGACCCCTATCCTGAGGCCGTGACCGCCAGGACAACGGGAGGCGCCCTCCTCCTGGTGGAGGACGACGACTCGATCGGGCGCCTCGTCAAGCAGTACCTCGAGCAGCAGGACGGCTGGCGCGTCGTCTGGCGCCGGACCGGGGAGGAGGCGCTGCTCGAGCTCCGCGGCCAGCCGGTGCGCGTCGTCGTGCTCGACATCGGGCTCCCCGGCATCGACGGCTTCGAGGTCTGCCGTAGGATCCGGGCCGGCTCGAAGGTGCCGATCGTCATGCTCACGGCCCGTGACGAGGAGCCGGACCGGGTCGCCGGGCTCGAGCTCGGCGCCGACGACTACGTCTCGAAGCCGTTCTCGCCGCGCGAGCTGTCCGCCCGGATCAAGGCGATCCTCCGCCGTTCCGAGCGCCGGACCGAGGACGAGGTGCTCGCGGTGCGCGAGGTCGTCCTCCGGCGCGACGCCCACGAGGTCACGGTCGCCGGCGAACAGGTGGAGCTGACCAGCAAGGAGTTCGACCTCCTGGCCTGCTTCCTCGAGCATCCCGGCATCGTCCTCTCGCGCGAGCGCCTGCTCGATCTCGTCTGGGGCATGACGTATCCGGGCGGCACTCGCACCGTGGACGTCCACGTCGCGCAGCTGCGGCGCAAGCTCGGGGATCCCGACGGCATCCGGACGGTACGCGGCTCCGGCTACAAGCTCGTACCCGCCTGAGCGATGGCGACGCGCGGCGGCGGGCTTCGTTCGCGGCTGTTCCGGGGGATCGGCGTCGTCGTGCTCATCTGCGTCGCGCTCACGATCGGGCTCGGCGTCGTCCTCACGCACCGCGCGGTCAACCGGGCGACCCTCAAGGACCTCGCGCATCAGGCGGACCTGATCGCCGGAGCCGGGTCCGCATCCGTCTCGCTGAACCTCCCCAAGCTCCAGGTCTACTTCCACCGCCAGCACGAGCAGGCATTGAAGGTCAAGGCGAAGAGCCCGGCGTTCCTGCCGGCGCACGCCCGGGAGCAGCTCCGCCAGGGCTTGTCGGCGCAGGGCACCTTCACCTACAAGGGCGTCGCCCAGTACTTCGCGGCGCGGCCCGCCAACCCCGGGACGCTCGTCCTGTTGCGGCCGCAGAGCACCGCGAGCGCGCTCCTCTCACCGTACGTCTGGGGGCTCCTCGTGGCCGCAGCCGCGGGCGGGCTGCTCGCCGCCCTCGCCGCCTTCCTGCTCGCGCGGCGCATCTCGCGCCCGGTCGACCGGATCGCCACCGCGGCGCGAACCCTGACGCGCGGGACGCATCCGGAGCCCGTGCCGGTCGAGGGCGCGGCCGAGATCGCGACCCTGGCCGTCGCGTTCAACGACCTCGCCGCCCAGCTCCGCCGGGCGCAGGAGGCGGAACGGAGCTTCCTCCTCTCGGTCAGCCACGAGCTGAAGACGCCGCTCACCGCGATCCGCGGCTACGCCGAGGCGGTCGAGGACGGCGTCCTCGATCCGCGGGACGCCGCCGCGACCGTCGCGTCGGAGGCGCGCCGGCTCGAGCGGCTCGTCCACGACCTGCTCGACCTCGCGCGGATGAACCGGACCGACTTCAGCGTCCACAACAGCGAGATCGATCTCGCCGAGGTTGCCGAGGACGCCGTCCGTCGCTACCAGCAGCAGGCGGAGACCTTCGGCGTCGAGCTGCACGCTCGCGGCGAGGGCCCTGCGCCGGCGATCGGCGACGCGGACCGCGTGCTCCAGGTCGTCTCCAACCTCGTCGAGAACGCGCTGCGGCTGACGCCGCCCGGGGGTGAGGTGCGCGTCGTCGCGGCGCCCGGGGTCCTCCGGGTCGAGGACACCGGGCCGGGCCTGGCCGAGAGCGACACCGAGCGCGCCTTCGAGCGCTTCTACCTCCACGAGCGCTACGGGCTGGAGCGGCAGGTCGGAACGGGTCTCGGCCTCGCGATCGTGAAGGAGCTGACGCTCGCGATGGGCGGGAGCGTCGCCGTCGAGAGCAGTCCCGGCAGGCTCACCGTCTTCACCGTACGCCTGGGCGTTCCGGTCGCGGCGCGCGAGACCTTGCCCGCGTGAGTACCCGGACGCTCGGCCTCGAGGACGTCGAACGGGCGCGCGCCGCCCTCGCAGGGCGGATCCATCGCACGCCGACCCTCGGCTCGGCCTCGCTCGGCGTGTCGCTCAAGGCCGAGCTGTTCCAGAAGACGGGCTCCTTCAAGGTGCGCGGCGCTCTCAATCGCCTCGTCGCGCTGACGCCGGAGGAGCGGGCACGGGGCGTCGTCACGTGGTCGGCCGGCAATCACGCGCAGGCGGTCGCGTGGGCGGCCGCGGCGGAGGGCGTCGACTGCCTCGTCCAGATGTGGGAGGGCGTGAGCCCGCTCAAGGTGGAGGCGACGCGCAGCTACGGCGCCGCCGTCGACCTGTCGCCGCCCGACGCGGCGGCCGCCTACGACCGTGTGCTCGCGATCGTCGAGGAGGAAGGACGCGTCTTCGTCCACCCGCACTCGGATCCGCTCGTGGTCGCGGGCCACGGGACCCTCGCGCTCGAGCTGCTCGAGGACGTGCCCGGGCTCGAGACCGTCGTGGTCGGCACCGGCGGCGGTGGCCTGATCTCGGGCGTCGTCACGGCCCTCGACGGCCGGGCGCGCGTCGTCGGCGTCGCGCCGGAGCGCGCGCAGGCCTTTCCGGCGGGCCTCGCGGCCGGCCGCAGCGTGCGCGTCGAGACGGACACGATCGCGGACGGACTGGCGCCGCCGTTCGCGGGCGAGCTCCCGCTCGAGCTGTGCCGCGGTCGGGTCGAGACCGTGCTCGTGGCCGAGGACGAGATCGCCGAGGGGATGCGCTTCCTCTACGCGCGCGCCAAGCTCGCGTGCGAGCCGGCGGCTGCCGCGGCGGCCGGAGCCGTGCTCGCCGGCAAGGTCGACGCGGGCCCCGGCGTCGCGGTGATCGTCTCGGGCGGCAACGTGGATCCCGAACAGGCCGCTGCTATCTTGAGAGGGCAATGAAAGCTGGCATCCATCCCGAGTACGTCGTCGCCACGGTGACGTGCTCCTGCGGAAACACGTTCCAGACCCGCTCGACGCAGCCCGAGCTGCACGTCGAGATCTGCTCGCAGTGCCACCCGTTCTACACGGGGAAGCAGAAGCTCATGGACACGGGCGGTCGCGTCGAGCGCTTCCAGCGTCGCCTGGAGCGGGCCGGCGGCGCCGCGCGCCGCGGCTAGGCCCCGAGCCCATGGCGAACGTCGGCGGACAGGCGGTCCTCGAGGGCGTCATGATGCGGGGCCCCGGCAACTGGGCCGTCGCCGTTCGCACTCCGACGGGCGAGATCGCCCAGGTCGCGCGGCCGATCGACTCGGCCATGGCGCGCCACTTCTTCTTCCGGCTGCCGGTCGTGCGCGGCGTGATGGCGCTGGGCGAGTCGCTGGCCATCGGCTTCCGCGCCCTCGCGATCTCGGCGAACTACGCGTCGCAGCAGGAGGGTGAGGACGGCGAGGTCGAGACCGAGCTCTCCCGCGGCGCCCTCATCTTCGCGTTCGCGATCGCGATCGGCTTCGCCGTCGCGATCTTCAAGGTCGGGCCCGCGCTCCTCACGGACCTGCTCCCGATCTCCAGCGGCGGCTGGTTCGTGATCGTAGAGGGACTGATCCGCGTCTCGATCTTCGTCGCCTACCTCGCGTTGATCTCCCTGCTGCCCGACCTGCGTCGCGTCTTCCAGTACCACGCCGCCGAGCACAAGGCGATCAACGCCTACGAGGCGGGTGAGCCCCTCGAGCCGGAGATCGCGCAGCGCTATTCGCTGATCCACCCGCGCTGCGGGACGGCGTTCCTGCTCTGGGTGATGGTGCTCGCGGTGTTCGTGTTCGCCTTCTTCGGGCGGCCCACCTGGTACTGGCTGATTGCGACGAGGATCCTCCTGCTGCCGCTGATCGCCGGGCTCGCGTATGAGCTGATCCGGTTCGCCGGCAAGCACCAGGGCAACCGCGTCGTGATGACGCTGCTCGCGCCGGGCCTCTGGCTGCAGCGGCTGACGACGCGCGAGCCGACGCTCGACCAGCTGGAGGTCTCGATCCGTGCCCTCCGCGAGGTTCTCGACCTCGAGGGCGCCGGCACGCCGGACGCGCAGCGTGTCGAGGTAATGGCCTAGGCAAGCCCCGGCGGCGCGGCGATGCGTGAGCTCCCGAGCGGCCGGCTCACCCTCGTCTTCACCGACGTCGAGGGCTCGACGCGGCTCCTGCACGAGCTCGGCGACGGCTACGCCGACGTCCTCGCCGAGCACCGGCGCGTCCTCCGCGAGACGTTCGCCAGGCACGGCGGCACCGAGGTCGACACCCAGGGCGACGCGTTCTTCTACGTCTTCCCGCGGGCCGACGACGCGCTCGCTGCCGCCGGGGAGGGATGCGAGCTGCTCGAGGACGGGCCGGTGCGCGTGCGGATCGGGCTCCACACCGGGACGCCCCAGCTCACCGGCGAGGGCTACGTCGGAGCGGACGTCCATCTCGCCGCGCGGATCGGCGCGGTCGGCCACGGCGGCCAGGTGGTGCTCTCGGGCATCACCCGCCGCGAGCTCGGCACCCCGGCCGAGCTCCTCGACCTCGGCGAACACCGGCTGAAGGACTTCGACGAGGCCGTGCCGCTCTACCAGCTCGGCGAGGGGCGTTTCCCGCCCCTGAAGACGATCGCGAACACGAACTTGCCGCGACCCGCGAGCTCCTTCGTCGGTCGCGCCGAGGATGCGGCGGCCGTCGTCGGACGGGTCCGCGGCGGAGCGCGCCTGCTCACGCTCACCGGGCCGGGCGGCTCCGGCAAGACGCGGCTGGCGATCGAGGCGGCGGCCGAGCTCGTGCCGGAGTTCCGGGCCGGAGTCTTCTGGGTCGAGCTGGCGCCGATCGACGACGAGGAGCTCGTCCTCGAGGAGATCGGCCGCACGCTCGGCGCGCGCGAAGATCTCGCCCGGGACATCGGTGAGCGCGAGCTGCTCCTCGTCCTGGACAACTTCGAGCAGGTCGTCGAGGGTGGCCCGGCAGTGGCGGACCTCGTTTCGAGGTGTCCGAACCTGCACGTCCTCGTCACCAGCCGCGAGCTCCTGCGCCTGCGCGACGAGGCCGAGTATCCCGTCGAGCCGCTGCCGTCGGATGCCGCCGCCCTTCTCTTCGGCGACCGCTCGGGCCTGCCCGTCGACGAGACGGTGACCGCGCTCTGCGCGGCGCTCGACAACCTCCCGCTCGCCGTCGAGCTCGCGGCCGCCCGTACCGACGTGCTCTCGCCTACGCAGATTCGCGACCGGCTCGGGCAGCGCCTCGATCTCTTTCGCGGCGCCCGCGACGCCGACGCGCGCCAGCAGACGCTCCGGGCGGCGATCCAATGGAGTCACGACCTGCTGGACGAGGAGGAGCAGCTCCTGTTCGCCCGGCTCGCCGTCTTCGCCGGCGGCTGCACGCTCGAGGCTGCGGAGGCCGTGGCGGACGCACGGCTCGACGTGCTCGAGGCGCTCGTGCAGAAGAGCCTAGTCCGTCACTCGGGCGAGCGCTTCTGGATGCTCGAGACGATCCGCGAGTACGGGCTCGAGCGTCTCGACGAGTGCGGCGAGGCCGAGCCGATGCGCCGCCGCCACGCCGAGTGGTTCCTCGCCTTTGCCGAGCACGCCGAGCCGCACCTCGACGACGCGGACCAGGCGGAATGGCTCGGGCGGCTGGAGGAGGACATCGCGAACATCCGCGATGCGATCGCGCAGCCGGATCTCGCAGGGCGCTTCGTCGCGGCGCTCCGGTTCCTGTGGGTGAAGCGCGGCTATGTCGCCGAGGGGCGTCGTCTCGTGGAGGACATCCTGCTGCGGCTCTCCGACGACGACCCCTCGAAGCCGATGGCGCTCGTGACGGGGTCCCTCCTCGCGGTCATGCAGGGCGACTTCGAGGCGGGGATCGCGCACAGCGAACGTGCGATCGAGCTGGGCGAGGCGGCAGGTGACGAGCGGCCCGGGCTCGAGGCGGCGAGCACGCTCGGCCGGTCACTCCTCATGGTCGGCGAGGAGGAGCGGGCCCTCGCACTGTTCATAGATGCGGCGGAGCGAAGCCCGGCGATCGGGCGACCCGGAATCGCGGCGATCGCCCTCCTCAACCTCGGCTACATGGCGCTGCTTCGCAGCGAGCTCCAGGTTGCGGAGGACTACCTGCGGCGCTCGGTCGAGCGCGCCGCGTCGTGCGGGGAGCGCCACGCGCAAGCGCGCTCGCTCGCCGCGCTCTCCTCGGTGGCGCTCGAAGCAGGGCAGCCCGACCGCGCGCGGGAGCTCGCGAGCCAGAGCCTCGCCATCGCCGTGCCGATGCACGATCGCGACAACGCCTGCTGGGGGATCGAGCTTGCGGGGTGCGCCCTCGCGACAGCCGATCCCGTGCGTGCTGCTCGTCTGCTCGGCAAGGCGGAGGAGATGCGCAGCGCGCTCGGCGGCAACCTGACCGGCCTCGAGCTGGCGCAACACGAGCGCGCGCTCTCGCTTCTTTCCGCCGCGCTCGAGCCGCAGGAGCTCGAGGCGGCGCTGCAGGGTGGACGCGGCCTCTCGCTCGAGGATGCCGCGGCTCTGGCCGGGTAGGCGCCTGCATACTGGGTCGCGGCCCAGACCCAAGGAGGAACGATGGCGACGGACAGGCGCGCGGAGGTGCGGTGGCAGGGAAGCCTGCTCGAGGGATCGGGGACGATCGACTCGACGACGAGCGGTGCGATCGGGGGGCTCGGCGTCACATGGAAGGCGCGCTCCGAGGACGAGCACGGCGGGCTGACGAGCCCCGAGGAGCTGATCGCCGCGGCCCACGCCGCCTGCTTCTCGATGGCGCTCTCCGGCGGCCTGGCGAGGGCCGACACTCCGGCGGAGGAGCTCCGCACCTCCGCGAGGGTCACCTTCCAGCCGGGCGAGGGCATCACACGGGTCGCGCTCGCGGTCGAGGGCCGCGTCCCCGGCCTCGACGAGGACGGCTTCCGCGACGCTGCGCAGGCGGCGAAGGAGAACTGCCCGGTCTCGAAGGCGCTCGCCGGCGTCCCCGAGATCACGCTGGAAGCGCGGCTAGCGCGCTAGCTACACCGGGTCGAGCCGGCCCGTATGGACGTCGTAGACGAACCCGGTCGCTGCGAACGAGTCCGGCAGCAGGGGATGGCTGCTGATCGTGTCGACGCTCTGGCGGACGCGCTCGGCGACGTCGGGGAACGGCTGGAAGTCGATGCTCTCCGCCTGCGGGCCGAGCTTCTCGTGCAGGTCGGCGTTCGTGAACGTGAGCATGCCGCAGTCCGTATGGCCGACGACCAGCGCCTCCTCCGTGCCCAGCAGGTGGTGCGAGATGACGAGCGAGCGGATCGTCTCGTCGTTCACGAGTCCGCCGGCGTTGCGGATCACATGGGCGTCGCCTTCCTCGAGCCCCAGGAACCGCGCCGGATCGAGGCGCGCGTCCATGCAGGTGACCACGGCGAATTTTCTGCTGGGCGGCATGGCTAGCTGACCTTTGGCGAATCCCGCGGCATAGCGCTCGTTGGCTGCAGTGACCTCCCCGACGACGGACATTTTTCAACCTCCCGTGCGAGTCTTCGCTTTACTAACTAAAGCGTGAAGCTATCCGAACTGAAGCGTGCTGGGCAAGGGTTACGCTGGCCCGGCCATGGCGACGGACTTCGACAACCTCGTCTCCGATCTCGAGCGCCGCTACGAGGAGCTCCAGACCCGGATGGCCGATCCGGCCGTCTACAACGACCACCGCGAGGCGGCCGACGTCGGCCGGTCACTGAAGGAGCTCGAGCAGGCGCACAAGCTCGCGCAGGAGTGGTCGGCCGCGCGCGACGACCTCGTTGCGGCACGCGAGGACTCCGACCTCCGCGAGCTCGTTCCCGAGCTCGAGGAGCGGACCGAACGGCTCGAGGGAGAGCTGCGCCTCGCCCTCGTCCCCACGGATCCGGCCGACCGCAAGGACGTGATCGTCGAGGTGCGGCAGGGCGTCGGCGGCGACGAGGCTGCGCTCTGGGCCGGCGATGTCTACCGGATGCTGTCGCGCTACGCCGAGCGGCGCGGCTTCAAGGTCGAGGAGCTCGAGGCGAGCCCGAACGACGGCGGCGGCTACAAGGAGGCGACGTTCGCGGTCAAGGGCGACGGCGCGTATTCCGTCTTCAAGTGGGAGGGCGGCACGCACCGCGTCCAGCGCGTCCCCGAGACCGAGAGTGCCGGCCGGATCCACACGTCCACGGCGACGGTCGCCGTCATGCCCGAGGCGGAGGAGGTCGAGGTCGAGATCGACCAGAACGACCTCAAGATCGACGTCTACCGCTCGACCGGCCCCGGCGGCCAGTCCGTGAACACGACCGACTCCGCGGTCCGCATCACGCACCTCCCGACCGGCGTCGTCGTCTCGATGCAGGACGAGAAGTCGCAGCTCCAGAACCGGGAGAAGGCGATGCGCGTGCTGCGCGCCCGCCTCTACGAGCGCGAGCTCGAGCGGCAGCGTGCCGAGCTAGATGCCACGCGCCGCTCGCAGATCGGCGGCGGCGAGCGCGCCGAGAAGATCCGCACCTACAACTTCCCCGAAAACCGGCTGACGGACCACCGGATCAAGCTGACCGTGCACCAGCTCGACCGGATCCTGCAGGGCGAGCTCGACGAGTTCACCGAGGCGCTCACGACCGACGACCGGCGCCGGGCGCTGGGAGAGTGACCGCCCGCGAGGCGCTCGCCGAGGCCGAGCGGCGGCTCGCCGAGGCAGGCGTCGAGACGCCGCGCGTCGATGCGGAATGGCTCGTGGCCCATCTCCTCGGCACGACGCGCTCGGGGCTTTCGGCACGGCTCGACGACCACGTCGATGGACTCGAGCCGCTGCTGGGGCGGCGCGAGGCAAGGGAACCGCTCGCCTACGTCCTCGGCGAGTGGGGCTTCCGGCGGCTGATGCTGCAGACGGACGCCCGCGCGCTCGTGCCGCGGCCCGAGACCGAGACTCTCGTCGAGCGCGCCCTCGCTCTCGCGGAGGGAATCGAGCGGCCGCGGATCCTCGACGTCGGCGTCGGCTCGGGGGCGATCGCTCTCGCCCTGAAGGACGAGCGGCCCGACGCTCAGGTGACCGGGATCGACGTCTCGGCCGACGCGCTCGCGCTCGCGCGCGAGAACGCCGACAGGCTCGGGCTCGAGGTCGAGCTGCGCGAGGGCGACGGCGCCGCGGCGGCGGCCGAGGGCTGGGACGTCGTCGCCGCCAACCCACCCTACGTCGAGAGCCTCGAGCAGGTCCAGCCGGAGCTGCGCTGGGAGCCGGAGGTCGCGCTCCTCGGACACGGCGAGCACGAGCGGCTCGCGCGCGCCGCGAAGGCACGCTGCATCGTCTTCGAGGTCGGGGACGGGCAGGCGCCCGAGGTCGCGGCGATGCTGGAGCGGCTCGGCTGCGCCGGCATCGCGATCACCGCCGACCTCACCGGCCGCGATAGGGTCGTCGAGGGGAGGCTGCCGTGATCGAGATCTTCACCACGCCCGACGGGCTCACCCTCTCGTACGAGCGGCGCGGGAGCGGCTCGCTCCTCGTCTGCCACCCCGGCGGGCCCGGAGCCTCGGCCGCCGAGTTCCGCGACTTCGCGGGCCTCGAGGACACGTTCGAGCTCGTCCTGCTCTCTCCGCGCGGCTCGCACGGCTCCGATCCCGCCGGCGACTACGCGCTCGCCTCGTATGCCGCCGACCTCGACGCGCTGCGCGAGCATCTCGGCCGGGAGCAGATCGACCTGCTCGGCTTCTCGCACGGCGGAATCGTGGCGATGAAGTACGCGGCGACGTTCGCGCCGCGCGTCCGCCGGCTCGTGCTCGCCGGCACGCTCGCGGTCTGGGGGGACGAGGCGGAGGAGGCGATGCAGCGGTCGATCGACTCGCACCGCGACGAGCCGTGGTACGCAGAGGCGAAGCAGGCGATCGAGGAGGAGCAGGCGGGGGAGTTCTCGTCGGTGGACGAGCTGATCGCGAACGTACAGCGGCAGGCGCCGCTCTACTTCCACCGCTGGGAGGGGAACGAGCAGGTCGGGCGCGAGCTGTTCTCGGACTTCGCGCAGTCGGACCCGCTGCACTACTTCAACACGGTCGAGTTCCCGACGTTCGACCTCCGCAGCGAGCTCCGCTCCATCACGGCGCCGACGCTCGTCCTCGTCGGCGACGACGACATGATCGCCGGCCCGGTCTGCGCGGACGCGATCGTCCGCGAGCTTCCGGACTCGAGGCTCGTGACGATCGCCGACTCCGGGCATTTCCTCTACGTCGAGCAGCCCGGGGCCTTCCGCGCCGCCCTGACGGACTTCCTCCTGTGAGCGAGGCGGCGGCGGCCGCTCTGCGCGCCGGCCGCGCGGTGATCCTGCCGACCGACACGGTCTACGGGCTCTGCGCCCTGCCGGAGCACGAGGACGTGCTCTACGAGCTCAAGGGCCGCGACCGCTCGAAGCCCGTCGCGCTGCTGGCCGTGGACGTCGGCGCGCTCGTTGCCGCGGTCCCCGGCCTCGACCGCTCCGTCCTGGAGCGCTACCTCCCGGGGCCGTTCACGCTCGTCTTCGCCGGGGTCGGCGTGCGCGTCCCCGACCTCCCGCCGGCCGCCGCGGAGGTCGTGCGCGCGGTCGGGGTCGTCGCCGCGACCAGCGCGAACCTCGCGGGCGGCCCCGACCCGCGTCGCCTCGAGGACGTCCCGGAGGAGATCCGCGCCGCGTGCGGCGCGATCGTCGACACGGGCGAGCTGCCCGGCGTCCCGTCCACGGTCGTCGACCTCACGAGCGGAGAGCCGCGCGTCCTGCGGCAGGGCGCCGGCCTGCTGCCCGAGTAGCATCCAGGCATGGCGACGATGCAGGCCACCTTCCAGGAGCTGAAGCACGCCGGCCTCGACCAGCTCGATCCCGAGATCGCGCGGCTCCTCGGCGACGAGCTCGAGCGTCAGCGAGGCCAGATCGAGCTGATCGCGTCGGAGAACTTCACGTGGCCGGCCGTCCTCGAGGCGGTGGGCTCGGTGGCCACGAACAAGTACGCGGAGGGCTATCCCGGTCGCCGCTACTACGGCGGCTGCGAGGTGATCGACGAGATCGAGCAGCTCGCGATCGACCGGGCGAAGGCGCTGTTCGGCGCGGAGCACGCCAACGTCCAGCCACACGCAGGCGCGCAGACGAACATGGCTGTCTACGCGGCGGTGATGGAGCCGGGCGACACGCTGATGGCGCTCGCCCTGCCCCAGGGCGGCCATCTCACGCACGGTCACAAGGTCAACTTCTCCGGCCGCCTCTACAACGTCGCGCACTATGAGGTCTCCCGCGAGACGCTGACCGTGGACTACGACGACGTGCTCGCGAAGGCGAAGGAGGCGCGGCCGAAGGTGCTCGTGTGCGGAGGCTCCGCCTATCCGCGCACGGTGGAGACCGACCGCTTCCGTGCGATCGCGGACGAGGTGGGCGCGCTCCTCCTCTGCGACATGGCGCACTTCGCGGGGCTCGTCGCGGCAGGACTTCACCCGAACCCGGTCGAGCACTGCGATTTCGTCACCTCGACGACGCACAAGACGCTCGCGGGGCCGCGGGCCGGCTTCGTCCTCTGCCGCGAGGAGCATGCGATGGCGCTCGACTCCGCCGTGATGCCCGGGATGCAGGGCGGGCCGCTCGAGCACACGATCGCCGCGAAGGCGACGTGCTTCCGGATCGCGATGACCGAGGCGTTCCGCGAGTACCAGGCGCAGGTCCGCCGCAATGCCGACGCCCTCGGCGAGGCGCTGCTCGAGGGTGGGCTCTCGCTCGTCACCGGCGGAACCGACACGCACCTCCTGCTCGTCGACCTGAGCGCGTCGGACTGGACGGGGAAGGCGGCCGAGGAGCGGCTGCACGAGATCGCGGTCACCGTGAACCGCAACACGATCCCGTTCGACGAGCGATCGCCGTTCGTCACCTCGGGGATCCGGCTCGGCTCGCCGGCGATGACGATGCGCGGTTTCGACGAGGAGGACTTCCACGAGGTGGGACGGATCATCTGCGAGGCGCTGACCGAGGCGCCGGACCTCGAGGGGCTCCGCGGGCGCGTCGCGGCGCTCTGCGCGAAGCGGCCGCTCTACGAGGGGTTCCGCGGCTACACGACGTACGTCGCTTGACCGAGCCCCGCCTCACGGTGGTCGAGCACCCGCTCGTCCAGCACAAGCTCGGCTACCTCCGCGACAGGGAGACGCCGACCGTCCACTTCCGCAAGCTCGCCAACGAGATCACGCTGCTCCTCACGTACGAGGCGACGAAGGACATGCCGACCGCGGAGGCGGAGGTCGAGACGCCGCTCGAGCGGATGACCGTGCAGCGCATCTCCGGCAAGAAGGTGGCCGTTTGTCCGGTGCTGCGGGCGGGCGTCGGGATGCTCGACGGCGTGCTGTCGCTCGTGTCGAGCGCGCGGGTGGGCTTCGTCGGGATGTACCGGGACGAGGAGACGCTCGAGCCCGTCCAGTACTACCTCAAGCTGCCGGACGACCTGGCCGAGCGGGACGCGATCGTGCTCGACCCGATGCTCGCCACGGGCCACTCGAGCTGCGCGGCGATCGCGGCGGTGAAGGACGCGGGAGCGCAGTCGGTGACGCTCGTCTGCATCGTCGCGGCGCCGCCGGGGATCGAGGAGGTGCACCGGCTGCATCCGGACGTGCACATCGTGTGCGCGGCCGTCGACCGAGGCCTGAACGAGCGCGGCTTCATCGTCCCGGGGCTCGGCGACGCCGGCGACCGGCTCTACGGCACGAAGTAGCCCTCGCTTTCTCAGCGGGGCTCGGGCAGGAAGTACGCCGTGATCCGCACCGGCGCCGCGTCGGGCGGTCGATCGCCGGCGGGCCGGTTGGTGAACGGCTCCAGCAGCCGCTCGAGCTCCTCCTGCAGCCGGCGGAGCTCGTCCGGCGTGAGCTCGACGCGGGCGTTGAAGAGACCGGCCGCGCGTGCCCACGTCACGTCGAGCTGCGGCTCGGTCCGGTTCACCCACTCGGCGGGAGGTGATGCGTACTTGACCAGCATCGTGTTGCTCAGCTTGCGGGCGGCCCGTTGCGCCTCCGCCTCCTCGGGGATCTCGAAGTAGATCCCGCGCGCCTCGGTGCTCCACCGGCCGTCGGCGTCCCGGTCGATCACCCCGGCAGCGGCGAGCGCTTGCAGATGGCTCGATACCGTCTCGGAGCTCAGGTCCAGACGGTCGCAGGCCTCTTCGACGGTGAGCGGACCTTCGCGCCGGACGAGGTCGAAGAGATCGAGCCGTACCGGATCGGCGAGCGCCAGCAGCTCGTCCGCATCGGTGAGAACGAGGTCCCCGACGGCGTTCAGCCGTGACGGATCGATCGGCACGGCGGCGACACTAGCGGCGCCGCCGTCTCGGCTACAGCCGATCAGTCGGTGGTCACCGCTCCGCCGCAGGTGGGACACCGGTAGGGCCGCCGCGAGGCGAGCGCGCGGCGCGCCGCATTCACGACGAACGGGAAGCCGGCCTTCGGGATCTCGCGGGTCGCCTCGACTGTGCCGTGGGTGGGACAGACTCCGGTGCGCGTCTGGGTTTCGGTCGCCATTGGCGCCTCCTCACCTCGAGGCGCTCGGTGGTCGAGCGCCGAACAATGCGTCGACATTGGGCAGGTCGACGAAGCGCGTGAACGTGCCCTCGGTCGCGATCTCCTCGGCTGCGGCCAGGGCGCCGGCCCACGCGGTGCGCGCAAGCGTGCCGCCGACGCTGATCCTGCGCACGCCGAGGTCGGCCGCTTCCGCGACGGTGATGAACGGCGCATTGGCGAGCAGGTTCACCGGCTTCGGCGTCACCGCCGCGACGACCGTCGAGATCTGCTCCGCCGTCGCGATCCGCGGAGCGTAGAGGCAGTCCGCGCCGGCCTCGGCGTAGGCCTGTAGCCTGCGAACCGTCTCCTCGAGGTCGGGCCGGCCGACGACGAAGCCCTCCGAGCGGCCCGTGAGGAGCACGCCGGTGCCGCTCTCGTCGATCGCCCGGCGCGCGGCCCGGATCCGCTCGACCGCGAGGTCGAACGGATAGAGCGGCTCGTCGGCGTCGCCGGTCGAGTCCTCGATCGAGAGGCCCGCGATCCCGGTCGCAACGGCGAGCTTCACGTTCGCGGCGACCTCCTCCGGATCGTCGGCGAAGCCGCCCTCGAAGTCTGCGTTGACCGGAACGCCGACGGCCGCGGCGACGTCGCGGAGATGGGTCAGCGCATCGTCGAGCTCGGTTCCGTTGTCGGGCCGGCCGATCGTCCACGCGAACCCGGAGCTCGTCGTAGCCAGCGCCTTGAACCCCATCCGCGCGAGCGCGACGGCGCTGCCCACGTCCCACGGATTCGGGATCACGAAGCAGCCTGCCTCGTGCAGGCGCCGGAACTCCTCGGCCCGACTCATCGGCTCGAACTATGAACGCTAGGCTCGGCCGCGTGCCGGAGCGGATCCTCGTCTACGGCGTCACCGGGTCCGGGAAGACGTCGCTCGCCGCGCGCATCTCGGCTGCGACCGGCATCCCGTGGCACGCCGTCGACGAGCTGACCTGGGAGCCGGGCTGGGTCGCGGTCCCGCACGGCGAGCAGCGCCGGCGGATCCAGGCGATCTGCGCGGGGGAGCGATGGGTGCTCGACACGGCGTACGGACGGTGGCTCGACGTCCCGCTCGGGCGCGCAGAGCTGATCGTCGCGCTCGACTACCCGCGCTGGCTCTCGCTGACGCGGCTGATCCGCCGCAGCCTCGTGCGCGCGTTCGACGGCAAGCCGATCTGCAACGGCAACCGGGAGTCGTTCCGGCATCTTTTCTCTCGCGACTCGATCGTCGCCTGGCACTTCCGGTCGTTCGGCCGCAAGCGCGCGCGGATGCGGATGTGGGAGACCCAGCCGAATGCGCCCACGGTCGTCCGGCTGACCTCGCCGCGTAGAACCGAGCGTTGGCTGCGCGATCTCGCGGCCTCAGGAGAGCTGCTCGAGCCCGTCGGCGACCCAGGCGCGTAGCTCGTCGGACTGCACGAACGCCGCGCCGTCGGCCTCGGCGCGGGCGAGGACGTCCTCCGCCGACGCCCCTGCGCGGAGCCCTGCGTAGAGGTAGATCAGTGCGGACGAGCGCGGCCCCGTCCGGCAGGTGACGAGGGTCGGCCTCGGGAGATCGTCGAGCGCCTCGATCTGCCTGCGGGCGAGGTCGAGGTCGAGCGGCGTCGGCGGATCGGACACGACGTTCGCCGACACCGGAACCGAGCGCTGGACGTCCTCGTACGACATACCGCCCTCCACGGAGGCGAACTCCTCACCGCACAGGAAGAGCCACGACGCCGCGCCCGTCTCCTGCGCGAACCCCTTGGGGTCGGCAACGAGCCCCCGGTTGTTCATCAGGTCGGTCGGCCCCTCGAACTCGGGCATGCCGGCGATCCTACTCCCGTATCGTCTGGCGCCAATGCCGGGGTCACCGCTCGAGCTCACCCGCGCCCAGATACTCGCCTTCCGGCGCCGTGTCGGCGCGCTCGACGAACGCCTGCCGCGCGGAGCCCGCTCGCTGCGGCAGTCGGCGTGGGCGGGTCTGCAGGACAGCATGCCGCGGGCGGCCGTGCTCTCCATCCACGCGCGCGTCGAGGGCACCCGCCCGTCCACCTGGGAGGATCCGTCGCTCGTGCAGGTCTGGGGCCCGCGCTTCAGCGTGTTCGTCGTCCCGGCGCGCGACCACGCGATCTTCACGCTCGCGCGGCTGCCGGAGGACGTGCGCGGGCGCAAGAGGGCGGAGGACATGGCCGCGGTGGTGCACGGCTTCCTTCGCGGCAGACGGCTGACGGACCGCGAGGTCGCCCGGGGCACGGGCGTCGGCAATGGGATGCGCTACGGGACCGCGACGGGCACGATCCAGATCCGCTGGGAAGGCGCGCGGGCACCGGTCGTCTGGACCGTGCCGAGGCCCGAGATCGACCCGCTCGAAGCCCGCCGAGAGCTGGCGCGCCGCTACCTCCACGTCTACGGCCCGACGACGCCGAGGGCGTTCGCGACGTGGGCCGGGGTCGGAGACCGGGAGGCGCGCGCGACCTTCGACTCGTTGAGCGGCTCGCTCGCGCCGGTGCGGACGCCGATCGGCGACGCGTGGATCCTCGCGGCGGACGAGCCGGTGATCCGCGAGCCGTCCGGGCCGCCGGCAGCCGCGCGCCTGCTGCCGAGCGGCGACGCGTACTGGCTCCTGCACGGCGCCGACCGCGAGCTGCTCGTCCCGGATCCCCGCCTGCGTGGCGAGCTGTGGACGCCGCGGGTCTGGCCGGGCGCAGTACTCGTCGCCGGGGAGATCGTCGGCACGTGGCGGCGTGCGCAGGCGAAGCTCGACATCCAGCCGTGGCGCCGGCTCTCGCGCACGGAGCGTGACGCGGTCGAGGCGGAGGCGTGCTCGCTGCCGCTGCCGGGGATCGAGGGCCGGATCGCCGTCCGCTGGGACATCGCCTAGGGAGGCGCCGCAGGCGAGCGCGTCCCCGCGGCGAAGTACGCTGAAGCCGTGCTTGCGGCGACCAGCCCGCACCTCAGCGTCCTCGACGAGCTCGCCGACAACCTCTCGGTCCTGTGGGGAGCGCTCGTCGCCTTCGGCGTCGTCGTCCTGCTGACGCCGGCGGTGGGAGGGATGGCGCGGCGCCTCGGCGTCGTGGACGCTCCGGGAGGCCGGCGCGTCAACCAGCTGCCCGTGCCGCGTCTCGGCGGGCTCGCGCTCTTCCTCGGCCTGCTCGTGCCGGCGCTCGCGTTTCTCCCGGCGGGCCACGAGAACCGCGGGCTGCTGCTCGGCGCGGCCGTCGCGGTCACCGTCGGGATCGTCGACGACTTCCGCGGGCTCCCCTGGTACGGGAAGCTCGGCGGGCAGATCGCCGCTGCTTCGGTGCCGGTCGCGTTTGGCGTCTGGATCGACCGCTTCACGCTGCCGTTCGTCGGCATCCACGAGCTTCCCGCCGCCGTCGGAGTCCCGCTCTCGGTCATCTGGATCGTCGCGATCATGAACATGGTCAACTTCCTCGACGGCCTGGACGGGCTGGCCGCGGGAGTCGCCGCGATCGCGGGCCTGACGTTCAGTGTGATCGCGCTCTCGCTCGGCAAGGTCGATGCCGCGATCCTGTCGGCAATCGTCTTCGGCGCTTGCGTCGGCTTCCTGCGGCACAACTTCTATCCGGCGCGGATCTTCATGGGCGACTCCGGAGCGCTGCTGCTCGGCTACGTGCTCGGTGCGATCTCCGTTCAGGGGCTGCTGAAGACGGCGGCGACCGTGGCCCTGTTCTTCCCGCTGCTCGTGCTCGCGGTGCCGATCGTGGACACGACGTTCGTCGTGGTGCGGAGGATCAAGCACGGGGAGCGCGTCTTCGAGGCCGACCAGGCCCACCTCCACCACCGCTTCCTGCGACGAGGCTTCTCGCAGCGGCGAGCGGCGCTCACGATCTGGGCGTGGTGCATCGCGCTCGCCGCGGCGGCGTTCGCGACGCGGTTCGTCCCATTCCGCGCCCACGGCGTCTGGCATCCGTGGTGGACGCTGCTCGCCGCCGCGATCGGCCTCGTCGGAGTGCTCTTCTCGATCTACGTCGTCTACGTCCTCGAGATCGTGAAGCTGGGCAACCGGATCCAGAGGCGGCGCAAGGCGGACGACCCGCTGCGGAAGATCGCCTGAGCCCGCGCCGGCAGGCTCACGCCGGCACGACGAGGCGGGCCTGCTCGCGCGGGCGATCGCGCTCGAGGTGGAGGTGCTGGCCCGGGATGTACCGGTTCTCGTACCGCTCGCGGACGCCGTCGGGGCCTCCCATGCGACGACCACGGCCCCCGGCCGCAACTCGATCACTCGGTCGGTCCACGAGTCTCGCTCCCAGTCGGTGACCCGCACCGCGATCGGCCCTGCGAAGGAGCGGCGGACGGCCGGCAGGAGCTCGTCGGACACCGCGTGGTAGTCGAAACTGTCCCGGTAGTAGCCGAGCTCCTGTCGATCTCGGCGTGCCGCTCCGCGCTCGGGCGCGTGAGCTCGTCACCGGCCACGAGCACCGCAGGGACGTCGCGCTCGGCCAGGCGGCCCCGCACCGCCTCGGCGAGCGTCGACTTGCCTGCGCAGTCCACGCCGGAGATTCCGACGGTGACGCCACGGCCGAGAGCGGCGCGCAGCGCCGTGGCGCGGTCGGCTACTTCGGTCGCCCGGCCGCAGACCAATCCGCCCGCTCCACGAAGCTCGTCAGCAGCTCGTTGAACGGCTCGCCGAGGCGCTGTACCGAGTGACCTGCGCCGGGCAGGACCGCACGCTCCGCGGCGAGCCGCGCCTCGAGCACGTCGCAGACCGCGTCGAACGCCGGATTGTGAGCGCCCGAGACCACGAGCTTCGGGAACGGCGCGCGCCCCAGCTCGTCGAGCGGGATCACCGCTTGAGCCGGCGAGCGCTCGACCATCAGCGTCCTCGCGCCCTGCAGGAGCTCCGGGGAGAAGTCCCCCGGCGGAAGGGACGACCCGACGAGCGCGAGAAAGCCGCGCAGGAATTCGGCCGGGTCGCGCGGCCCGCTCGTCCAGTGCGCCTCGATCCGCTCCACGAACTCGTCCACGGCCGGAACTCCCCGCGCGACCCCGAACGCGGGCGGCTCGATCACGCTCAGCGAACGCAGCAGGTCGGGGCGCCGCGCCGCGGCCAGCAGCGAGATCACGCCGCCGTACGAGTGGCCGACGAGGTGCGTCCCGGGCTCGAGGAACTGCTCCAGCCAGACCGCCTCGTCCTCGAAATCGACGTGATCGACGTCCGGTCCGGGCGGGAAGCCGCGGCGGTCCGGCGCCACGATCTCGAACCGGTCCGCGAGCGGTTTCTGCGCGCTCCAGGTCAGCTCCGCGTTGACCACGGAACCGTGAACGAACAAAAGGCGAGGATGAGTCTCCATGCGGGATTCGGGTGTCACAAAGTACCCCCTCGCGGGTCCTGCCACGCTGCTATTCTCGCCCCGGATGCAGGGGACTCTACGCTCGTCCTTCCAGCCCGCGGAGGCGGGTGCTGTTCTCGTCGGCACGATCGGTGCGTGCGGCGGCGCGGGCGCGCTCATCGGCTGGGCGGCCGGTGACGCGGGGTATGGCGCGCTCGCCGGCGTGGTGGTCGGGCTTCCTGCGGGGGTCTTCGCCGTCTACCGCAGGTTCAAGGGCTACTTCTCGTGATGAACGGGATCCTGTCCACACCGCGGCCGGTTCCCGGGCGCCGGGCCCCCGTGCTCGCCGGAGCGGGAGTCGTCGTGCTCGCCCTGCCGGTCTTCCTCGTCGCCGGCTTCCCGCTGGGAGGCTGGGCGCTCGCCGCCGTGCTGTGGGCGGCCGGTGAGGTGCTCGGGCTCTGGCTCACGCGCCTGCCGATCGGCGCCGACCACCTCCGCTCCTCGGGCCTCGTGGCGCTCGCCCACTCGTTCCGCGGCATCGGCGTGATGATCGTGCTGCTCGTCGTCACCCTCGCCAACAAGGACGTCGGCATCGCGGCCGTCGCCGTCTACGCCCTCGCCTACACGCTTTCGCTCGGCGTCTCCCTCCTCGAGTACTTCACCGGGGAGAAGCTCGGGTGACCGGGATCCTCGCCACCACGTTCGACCCGGCGAAGGAGTTCGAGCTCAAGGAGTGGGTCGGGATCCACCTCGGGCCGATCGACATGTCGATCAACAAGGCCGTCGTCTACCTCGCGATCTCGGCGCTGCTCACGATCCTGATCGGGATCTTCACGATGCGCAGCCGGCTCGCGATCCTCCCCGGCCGGCGACAGACGATCGGCGAGGCGCTCTACGAGCTCGCCCAGACGCAGATCGCCGAGCAGGGCCTGCCGACGAAGGCCATCGGCCGCTGGTTCCCCTACGTGGCGACCCTCTTCCTCTTCATCTTCACGATGAACCTGGTCGGCTTCATCCCGCTACCGCTCACCGGCGACACCTGGCACGGAGTGCCGACGTGGGGGATCTACGCCGTCACGTCGCAGCTCTCGGTGACGCTCGTGCTCGCGCTCCTCAGCGTCGTCTTCACGCACATCGAGGGCGTCCGCTACAACGGCCGGGCCTACTGGAAGAGCTTCGTCCCGGCGGGTGTGCCCCGAGCGATGGTGCCGTTCATGTACGTCCTCGAGGTCATCTCGCACATCTTCCGCGTGATCAGCCTGAGCGTCAGGCTCTACGCGAACATGCTCGCGGGCCACATGCTGATCCTCGTCTCGATCGGCCTGCTCTTCATCCTCAGCGGCGTCACGTTCTGGATCGTCGCCGTGGTCTCGCTGCCGATCGGTATCGCCTTCTACATCTTCGAGGTCGTGATCGTCGTCACCATCCAGGCGTTCATCTTCGCCGCCCTGACCGCCATCTACATCGGCTCGGCGATCGAGCCGGCCCACTAAGGAGGAGTTGTGCATCTCGTCATTGCTTCAGGGGACGTTGTCAAGGCCGCCAAGGCGCTCGGCTTCGGCCTCGGCATGGGCCTGGGCTCGCTCGGCGCCGGCATCGGCATCGGGGTCGTCTTCGGGTCGATGATCCAGTCGGTGGCCCGCCAGCCCGAGCTGCGCGGCGAGCTGCAGGGGATCATGTGGCTCGGCTTCGCACTCACCGAGGCCGTCGTGTTCTACGGGCTCGTCGGCGGCTTCCTCGGCTTCGTGCTCGTCTCCGGCTGATGCTGCTCGCCGTCTCGAGCCCGCTTACCCGGATCATCCCGGGGCTGATGATCTGGACGGTCGTCTTCTTCCTGATCGTCCTCTTCTTCCTCGGGAAGTTCGCGTTCCGCCCGATCCAGAAGCTCCTCGACGACCGGCGCGACGCGATCCGGCGCGCGGTCGAGGCGGCCGACCAGGCGCGCGACGAGGCGCAGCGGCTGCTCGAGGAGCACAAGAAGCTGATCGGGGAGGCGCGTGGCCAGGCGGAGTCGATCCTCGCCGAGGCGCGCAAGACGCGCGAGTCGATGGAGCAGCGCATGCGCGAGGAGACCGAGGCGGAGCGGCAGCGCCGGCTCGAGGAGACGCGCAAGGAGATCGCGGCCGAGACCGCGCGGGCGCTGCAGCAGATCCGGACCGAGGTCGCCGACCTCACGCTCGAGGCCGCGTCGCGCGTCGTCGGTCGCACGCTCGACGCCGAGCGCGACCGCGAGCTCATCTCCGAGGCGATCGCCGGCCTCGACTTCTCGAGGCTGGAGGAATCCGCCTAAGTGGCGGTCGCTCACCGCATCTACGCCGAGGCAATCTTCGGCGCGGCCAAGGACGCGGGCCGCCTCGCGCAGGTGCACGAGGCGCTGTCCGACTTCGCGACCGCAGTGGCCGAGTCGCCAGAGCTGCGCGCCGTGCTGCGCAACCCGCAGCTCGAGTCGAGCGCGAAGGCCGCGATCCTCGCCGACCTGGCGGGCGACGAGGAGCCGCTGTTCACGCACTTCCTCCAGGTGGTGGCGGAGAAGGGCCGCGCGGCCGAGCTCGAGGACATCGCGAAGGAGTTCGAGCGGCTGATGGCACGCGAGGAGCGGCGCCTGACCGTCGAGCTGACGACCGCGCGCGAGCTGACCGACGCCGAGACGAAGGCGATCCTGCAGCAGATCGAGCAGGCTGCGGGCCGCAAGGTCGATGCGACGCAGAAGGTCGACCCCGACCTGGTCGGCGGCATCGTCCTGCAGGCAGGCTCGCTGCGCGTCGACGCGAGCGTCCGCGGGCGACTGGAACGACTGAGAAACGAACTCGTGAAGACATGAGGAGAGAGCCTTGAAGCTGCGCCCCGAAGAGATCACGTCGATCCTGCGCCAGCGGATCGAGCAGTACGACGTCGAGACCGACCTGGCCGAGGTCGGCACCGTCCTCCAGATCGGCGACGGCATCGCCCGGATCTACGGGCTCGAGAACGCGGTCGCGATGGAGATGCTCGAGCTCGAGCACGGCGTCGTCGGCCTCGCGTTCAACCTCGAGGAGGACGACGTCGGCGCCGCGCTCTTCGGTGAGTGGGAGCAGGTCAGCGAGGGCGAGCCCGCGCGCCGCACCGGCAAGGTCGCGAGCGTCCCTGTCGGCGAGGCGCTGCTCGGCCGCGTGGTCGACCCGCTCGGCAACCCGCTCGACGGCCGCGGCCCGATCGACGCGAAGGAGACGCGGCCACTCGAGTTCAAGGCGCCGGGCGTGATCGAGCGCCAGCCGGTGAAGGAGCCGCTCCAGACCGGCATCAAGGCGATCGACTCGATGACGAACGTCGGCCGCGGCCAGCGCGAGTTGATCATCGGCGACCGCTCGACCGGCAAGACGGCGATCCTGATCGACTCGATCCTCAACCAGCGCGACACCGACGTGCACTGCATCTACGTCGCGATCGGCCAGAAGGCATCCACCGTCGCCGGCATCTACGAGCGTCTGCGCGAAGCCGGCGCGATGGAGTACACGACGATCGTCTCCGCCGCCGCGCACGAGGCCGCGCCGATCAAGTGGATGGCGCCGTTCGCCGGCTGCGCGATGGGCGAGTACTTCCTCTACAACGGCAAGCACGCGCTCGTGCTCTACGACGACCTGTCGAAGCACGCGGACGCGTACCGCCAGCTCTCGCTGCTGCTGCGCCGGCCGCCGGGCCGCGAGGCGTTCCCCGGCGACGTCTTCTACCTCCACTCGCGCCTGCTCGAGCGCGCGTGCAAGCTGAACGATGACAACGGCGGCGGCTCGCTCACCGCGCTGCCGATCATCGAGACGCAGGCCGGCGACGTGTCGGCCTACATCCCGACCAACGTGATCTCGATCACCGACGGGCAGATCTACCTCCAGTCCGAGCTCTTCTTCTCGGGCGTCCGTCCGGCGGTCAACGTCGGCATCTCGGTGTCGCGCGTCGGCGCGTCGGCGCAGACGAAGGCGATGAAGAAGGTCGCCGGCCGCCTGCGGCTCGACCTCGCGCAGTACCGCGAGCTCGAGGCGTTCGCGCAGTTCGGCTCCGAGCTCGACCGCGCCACGCAGCAGGCGCTGACGCGCGGCGAGAAGATGGTCGCGACGCTGAACCAGCCGCAGTACCAGCCGTGGCCGATGGAGGAGCAGGTGGGCGCGATCTACGCCGGCATCCACGGCTACCTCGACGACATCCCGACGCCGCAGGTACCGCGGTTCCAGGACGAGCTCCGCGAGCACCTCCGCGCGGAGGAGTCGATCTACACCGAGATCCGCGACACGGGCGACCTCCCGGACGAGCTCGCCGAGAAGCTGAACGGCGAGATCGAGAAGTTCAAGAACTCGTTCAACGTCGAGAAAGTGGAAGCGCTCACCTAGTGGCGTCCCTGCAAGATCTCCGGCGGCGGATCACCTCTGTCCGCAACACGCGCAAGATCACGAAGGCGATGGAGCTCGTCGCCGGCGCGCGGCTGCGGCGTGCCCAGAGCCGGATCGAGGAGATGCGCCCGTACGCCGACCGGATGCAGGAGCTGATGGTCGGCACGGCGCGGGCCGCGACCTCGTTCCGCAACCTCGCGCTCCTGCAGCAGCGGGAGGAGGTGCGGCGGGTGGCGTTTGTCGTCGTCACGGGCGACCGCGGGCTCGCCGGGCCGTTCAACGGACAGGTGCTGCGGCGGGCGTTCGAGCTCGAGCGGCAGGCACGTTCGGAGGGGCAGGAGGTGACGTGGCTCGCCGTCGGCCGCAAGGGCGGGTCGACGCTGCGCTTCCGGCGCTACGACGTGGCCGCCCAGTGGGCGGGGTTCGCCGACAAGCCGGGCTACCACGACGCGCAGGCGGTCGGCCACAAGCTCGCCGAGCTCTACGAGGCGGAGGAGGTCGATCGCGTCGTCCTGATCTACAACCGCTTCGAGTCGGCGCTCGTGCAGCGGGTGACGACGACCGACCTGCTGCCGATCCGCGAAGAGGTGCTCGCCGGGGAGGAGACGCCGGACGAGGAGGAGGGGGGAGGCCCCCGCGGCGACTTCATCTACGAGCCCGATCCGGAGCAGATCCTGCAGCGGCTGCTACCCGTCTACCTCGAGACGGAGATCTACCGCGCCCTGCTCGAATCGGCGGCGGCCTTCCTCGCCTCGCAGATGAACGCGATGCGCAACGCGTCGAAGAACGCCGGCGAGCTGATCGACACGCTCACGCTCCAGCTCAACCGCGCCCGCCAGGCGGAGGTCACCCAGGAGATCCTGGAGATCGTGGCCGGCGCGGACGCCCTCGCCGGTTAGCTCCCTCGCGACGGCTCTCAGGCGTGAGGACGCTGGCCCAGGCGAGCGTCGTGCTGCTCGGTAGCCTCAGCGCGTGTCTTCGGAGCCGGATGATCGCCACGGAATCATCTTCATCGCACCGCATCCGCACCAAGACCACCGGGGCGACTTCACGGCTTACTGGGACAACGAGGAGCCGGACAAGGGAGAGCCTCCGCGCATGATCGAAGAGTCGCCGGTGTTCGCGGACGTGGAGGAGGCAGTCAGCTGGGGCAGGGCGCGTGCTCGGAGGGTTGTCGTCCGCCTCGGCGACGACGACACAACGATGTACTCGGCTGGCTCCGAGCGATTGCCATGGACGTACAGCTCACCAGGCGATCTCATGCCTGAGTGGCCCCGTTAGGGGTCACAACTCACGGCCGAGCCAGTCGTGTTCCGGGGGTCATTCCGGAACAATGGCCCAGCCGAGTTTCCTGTGCCACGATCAATCGGATGAGCAAGAAGGACCCCGCCCGCGTCTACATCATGGATGTGTACGAAGCCGGGAAGTTCGCTGGCCGTGAAGGTGAGACCTACGGCTGGAGCATCCCCTCGTCGTCGGGTGTCTCTCCTGTGATCGGAGCACGCAAGGGGCGCGACGAGGACTTCGCCATCTCCGTCTACTTCGAGGACACCGGCGAGCAAGAGTGGTTCGCCCCACACCTGGTCAAGGTCATCGAGCCTGGCGTGCTCGGGGTGATCCTGGACGATGACCGAGCGGACCGCTGAAGCTCAGGGGTCATTCCGGAACACTCGCCCAGGCCAGTGATTCCTAGCCCGATGGTGTCACTGTCTCTCCGCAACTGGGACACGACCGAGGTGATCGATACCCGAGTGGGTTGTGCTTACCAGTGCGCTGGTTCGATCGCCGTAAGCCGTTCGCGCATGCGGCGGAC
>DASTZY010000057.1:0-47981 GCA_035764085.1 Gaiellaceae bacterium | reverse complement strand
TGGGCGAGTGTCCTTACGCCTGAGGCGGTTTCCGTCTGCCGGCCGTCTACCAGGACAGGCCGGACGCGCGCGTACTCAGCGGACAGGACGGAACTCCTCGGACGCTCGAGCCCGTTCAGGACGGGCCTGGCGGACACACGTGTACAGGGAGGGACAGTTACGGCGGGCTTCCCAAACACCGCGCGCAAGTTCGATTCATGCTGGGGCCTACGAGTCGTGGGATCACCAGGTCCTCAGCCCAGAGTGTTGTCCTCCTCGGTAGCGGATCGGTAGCGGATGGGTAGCGGTGCGGTCTAGAAACCCACGGTCACGAGGCAGCAGTTCGGTAGGCCGAACGGAGGTGTCATGCACAAGGTCAAGTTCCTCTTCGTGGGCGTGGTGGTTGCAGTGCTAGCCGTGGGTGCGTCGGGCGCGATCGCAGCGCAGATCGGCCATGATCACTTCGTTAGCGACCCGTATCCCGACAACTGGTGCGGGATCGACGGCACGTCGGTCGACACAGTCGTCGCGAACTACACGCTCGACGGTTCTCGTACTAGCCTCAACGTCAAGACGATCTTCACTGCGTCGGCGAGTGGGAAGTCGATGGAGATCCAGCAGACCGGGCTGAGAACCCAGAGCGCGCCGGTCGACAACGGCAATGGGACCTATTCGATTACGTTCGGCGAGGCGGGCCAGTCGCCGAGGTTCATGCTGCCGACGGGCCAAGTCATCCAAGACACTGGGCTCCTGGAGGCCGTCGCGACCTTCGAGGCCGCGACCGGCGACTTCCTCAGCTTCGAGATTGTGAAGCTGGCAGGACCACGACCGCCAGGCTGCACGGAAATCGTCTCGGCGCTGTCCTAAAACCACGAGTTGTCGGCCCGGCGGCGCAACCTGCCTCGCCGGGTCGACAAACTCCGATCATCGAGCCCGCGGTACAAGGACCGCGGCTGGCGTTAAAGGTCAGAGTGCCCCGACCTCGTTGACGGACGCAGCCGGTCCGAATCTAGACCTTCTCGGGGCAGTCGGAACCTTGATTCGGTGGCCTGTAAGTGCTGACATTTTCGTATGTCAACGCTGGCACAAGGCACGGTCGTCGACGGGTTGCGAGTCCGTGAACTTCTAGGCGCGGGCGCAATGGGGACGGTGTACCTCGCCGAGGCGGTCATGTCGGGCGATATCGTCGCCCTGAAGCTCATCGGCGCTGGGCCGAGCCAGGATACGCGCTTCCGCGAGCGGTTCGAGCGGGAGTGCGCGCTCGCCACAAGCCTGCGTCACCCCAACGTTGTCAGGACGATCTCCGCCGGGGAATCCGAGGGCCAGCTCTACCTCGCGATGGAGTACGTGGAGGGTTCCGATCTACGCGAGATTCTCAACCGGGAAGCGCCTCTCGAGCCGGCTCGCGCCGTTCGGCTGATCGCCCAAGTCGCGGACGGGCTCGACGCCGCGCACGAGCTGGGGCTCGTCCACCGCGACGTCAAGCCCGGCAACATCCTTGTCACCGAGCGCGCCGGCGATGAGCACGCGCTCGTATGCGACTTCGGTCTGGCTCGTCACGTCTCTTCCGTTTCGAGCCTCACGGGCGATCGTGGGTTCGTCGGCACGATCGACTATGTCTCGCCGGAGCAGATCGAGGGACGCCAGGTTGACCGGCGTTCCGACCTGTACTCGCTCGGTTGCGTCCTCTTCGAGTGTCTGGTGGGAGCGAAGCCCTTCGGACGGGAGAGCGAGCTCTCCGTCGTGTTCGCGCAGCTCAACGACCCGCCACCGCGCCCTACTGAGTTCCGCCCCGAGCTGCCCGCAGCTTGGGACGAGTTCTTCGCGATGGCGCTTGCCAAGGATCCAGATGAGCGGTACGCAACCTGTGGCGAGCTGGCTACCGCCGCCCGCGCCGCGCTCCGGGGCGAGGCAGTGCCGCTCGGTAGGCGAAGGCGGCGTGTCGTCGGATTGGCTGCGCTTGGCGTCGTGGCCGCCGCAGCCGCGGTTGTCGGTGCACTTCTCGCGACGAACACGTCGCCGGGTCCCGCGGCGCTGCCAAAGATCACTCCGTCTGCAATCGACGGCGTCACGCTCGGGCGGCCGCGCTCGTATTACGCGAGGATGCTCGGCCCCTACCGAGCGTTTGTGGAGACACCGGTCGTCCCGGGAGCGGGGAGGTTCCCGGCAATCTCGTTCGAGGGACCGGAGGTCGCTGCGTACTTCCTCCCGCACGCTCGGAAGGCTTTGGTGATCACTACGTGGAATCGCGCGTTTCGCACCGCTGCAGGGATTGGGCCCTGCTCCACGCTCGCTCGGATGCGCGAGGTCTACGGCCGCCGGGCGGTGCCGACGTATTCCGGGACTAGTCCCAATGGAAAGGTGCACTTTTCGTACCAGCTGGGGCGGAACCTGCTCTTCGTAACGGAGAATCACAAGACAATCTCGTCGGTTGTCCTGTTCAAAGGGCCGGCCAATGCACGGTCCCGCCAACAGCCGCCGGGTACGTACCAAGGAGACGCGAACTACCTCGGCGCGAACGAAACCAAATGCGAGTAGTCGAGCGTCCATGAGAAGCGGGTGCGGCTCCCTTGGGGCGCGAGCCCGCCCGGGCGAGGCCCTCGGTGGACGAGCACGAGGGGGCAGCCTCCCGCCACCAGCGCGCGCCTGGACTCGCCGATGCCGGCGGTTCGCCAGCCTTCGATGACGCCCATGATCACGACTCCGGCGGTATCGACGGCGTCACGCAAACCCTCCGGCGACGGGGGCGCGAGCAGCGGTCGAGTCGAGACGCCGGCGAGACGCTGCGCCGCCACCGCTGCATGGGCGAGGAGCCGACTCGCGTCCCGGCGCCCGATCTGCGGGTCGGAGCCGGTTCCAACCAGCACGAGCTCTGAGTCGGCGGCGGCCGCCAGCCACGCCGCCAGCTCGAGGGCGGCCCAGTCGTGCTCGCCGCCGCCGAACGGAACGAAGATGCCGTCAGAAAATCGCGGAACGCCGAAGAGCACTCCGACATCCGCCGGGGAGCGGTTGAAGAGGCCAGCGAGCTCAGCCGGCACGTGCTCGCCGTCGATTCCTTCCCCAGGATCGGCAAGTACGAGCTCTACGGCGTAAGAGTCAACAAGCCGAACCGCGTCATCCACCGGATCCGTGCTCGTGAAGACCGCGATGCGAGCATCGCGACCGAGGCGCCGGGCGTATGAGTTCGCGGCCTCGGCCGCTCCGGCGAGGTCGTCCTCGCTGGCGACGAGTCGCGACAGAATGAGTTCGCGCGAGTCCGCGAGCGGCTGCGCCAATGTGATGAGCTCGCCTAACGCGGAGTTGCACGACCCAAGAAGCAGGATTGCTCGTGTGTCTTCAACCGCCGCTGGATCGAGATCAAGTGCTGGATCGTGTTGCAGGATGGCTCGCTCCGCGGCTCGGAGCGCCGAGCCGGGCTCGATGCCGAACCGCTCGACGAGCTCGACTCGAGTGCGGCGGAAGACATCCAGCGCCTCCGCCTGACGGCCTGAGCGATAAAGGGCGAGCATTTGCAGAGCGCGCAGGGACTCGCGCAGCGGATCCGCCGCAACGAGACGCTCCAGCTCGGCGGCGACCTCGACATGATGCCCGAGGGCGAGCTCTGCTTCCGCGAGCCGCTCCTGCGCCGCCAGTCGCAGCTCCTCGAGTCGCCGAGCCTGCGCGATGAAAGACTCCTCGCTGCGCAGCTCGCCGAGAGCCTCGCCTCGCCAGAGAGCGAGTGCCTTCTTCAAGGACGTGGCGGCGGGGGCGGGCTCAGATCGTGACATGGCTTCTGCCGCGTCTGTCAGCAACGCCTCGAAACGGGTGAGATCGAGCTGCTGCCGGGAAAGGTTGATCAGGTAGCCCGAGCCCTGCGTACGGATTGTGTCAAGGCCGAGCACTCGTCGCAGTTCCGCGATCTGCTTGTGCACCTGCGTCACGGCGCTCACCGGCGGCCTGCCCGCGTATAGCGCATCAGCCAGCTCGTCGATCGAGACGACGCGATTAGCGTTTAGGAGGAGTAGAGCGAGAGTCGACCGCTGTCGCGGGCCGCCCAGCTGCAACAGGCCGTCGTCGGTGACTGCCTCGATCGGCCCGAGGATCCCGAACCGCAGCACACCGAGACGCTAGTTGCTCGGAAACGCCGCGGTGGCTGAGGCTCTCTGCGTCTACCGGCCGTCTACCAGGACAGGCCGGACGTAGACGCACTCAGCGGACAGGACGGGACTCGGCGGACACGTGAGCCCGTTCACGACGGACTGAGCGGACACAGGCGTACAGAAGGGGATGACTGCGGCGGGCTTCCTAAACCGCGTGCGCAAGTTCGATTCTTGCCGGGGGCACTGCTGTAGCAGAGCCCGAATCTCAAAGAAGTGCCCGCAAATGGGCCGATTTGAGGCCTCGACGGGTCTGACTCGTTATGAGCCGGTGCAAGCCGTTTCAGACCGTACCGCCACGGTCTGGAGACGGTCTCACGGTCTCAGCACCGGCCTTCGTCTGTCACACCGCACCTCCTCTGTTGTCATATGTGTAAACAGTGCCGGCTAATATAGCGCGACCTATCGCAGGGCGATAAATCTCGGATTCATGGGGGTAACCGATGGCCCACACGCGCGAGCAGCGCGACAAACACGCCCTCTGTGGCGCCAAGAGAAATCGCAGGCCGAGCTAGCTCGGTGTGTCCCCCGTACAGGTGATGCGGCTGTCCGACGCGATTCTCAAACTGAGACGTGCATCGTACTGCGGTAGGAAAGGTGTCCTTCCACCCATGAAGAGCGCGGTCATTGGGGCGATCGTGGTGGCAGTCGTTGCCGGCGTTGTCGGCGTGAGCGGCGCTGCGGGGGCCGCCACCGCGCCATCGATGGGATCGGTCAGCCTTCCTGGGAAGCCCACGCCTGCCAACCTCATGACCGGCACGTGGTTCTCGGTGAACACCCCACCGATCACTTCCTCGCCCACCGACTCCAATCTGAACTGGCAGAACACCCTCAGCATGGGTGAGGGCATGTTCTACGAGCCTCACTGCATCGACAACAACTTCCCGCCGTATGACTGTCAAAGTCAGAACGAGCAGTGGATTCCGCCCATGGCGTCGTGCACCTGGGACACCAACTACAGCGACTACAACTGCACGCCAGGGCCGCTTGAGATCTACACGGTTGCGTGCTGGGGACTCTCTGTCGATGTCATTGGGCCTAGTCAGCACTCGTACTGGAAGTGTGGGGTGTACCACTCCAACCAGTTCGGGCCGAGCGCGAGCGAGAACGAGGTGGCCGCCCAGTTTGCTGTTGGCTCTCTCGGTACCGCGGGCTATCAGCAATGCTCGTGGCTAGGCCCGTACGATCCCTCAGAGGGCGTTTGCAGTAGCCCCACTGACGGCTCGGCATACGGGCCAGGGAATGCTTCGCCTACGGAATCTGGCAACCTGATGCCCGACCTAGACCCCTACGTCGGCAAGACGATCAACTTCTTCGTCGGTGAGAACTGGTGCTCGTTCATCGCACCGCCGAACTACGACGTTGTGACTAACGACGGGTGGGATTCAAGTCTCACCACGCCTTCCGCGACCGCGAACACGACACTCTGGGCACCGACTATCGGCTGCTACGGCAATAGCAACACGATCCCGATCAGCCTTGCTTCGACCAACGCGGCCCGGATGCTCGCATCCACCAGCACCAACCCCGCCCCGCCTGTGATCGAGAAGGTGACACTCTCGGTGCAGGCAGGCGCGACCGACTGTCACGTCCCGTACGTCAAGGGCCTGAAGCTCCGCAAGGCCAAGGCTCGTCTGCACAAGGCCAATTGCGGTGCCAGCGTCCGGTACGTCAAGGGCGCTCACGCAGGCCGGGTGCGCTACCAGCCGCTCAGGGTCGGCCTCGGCAAGCCCAGAGGATTCCCGGTCAAGCTCGCGGTCGTGCGCTAGGTCAGCCGTTGCAATAGCGTCGGGTTCGCCTGACGGAGGAGCTTCTTCAACATCTGATGTGCCTGCGGATCGCTCGGGAGGCGGGCGAGCGCGGCAAGGGCGAACAGTGCCTCTGGGATCGTGAGCGTCTGAGCCTCTGAGCCTCTGAGCCTCTGAGCCTCGACCTCTAGCCTCCCATGCCAGCGAATCGCCGCCCGCTTAAGGCTCACCGCCCTCTACCGCCTCCCAGACGGAACCGAGATCACCCAAAATGCCCCGTTCATGACGGGCTTCGGCGATCCGGTCGCTACGGAGCCATCGCTCTCCAGGGATCACGTCCCGCCCGCTGGCGTGAGAGTCATGACTCGCCCCTGCCACCGCTAACCAGGACGCTCGGCTGGGCCAGGGTTCGGGAATGACCCCCGAGCGTCCCGCGTCGCGGTCTAGCTAGCCCCGAATACCTCGAACGACGCGCTCCACGCCGGCGCGGGCCGATGGCGGTCCGGCTCGGCGGCGCGTAGCTCGCCGACGGCCGTGAACGCGCGCTGGAGCGCTTCCTCGTCGTCCACAAGGATCACACTCAACCGACGCCCCGCCTCGCGGTCGGCAAGCCAGTACGCCTTGACTCCTGCCTCCCGAAATGCGGGCACGACCTCGTCGAGAACGTGCGAGACGCCGGCCGAGAGGTCGTCCGACGACTCGTCCTCGAAATACGTGACTTGTGCTCTCATACCGCGATCGTTTCACGCCTGCACGTCCGGATCAATGGATGGGACGCTCGCCTTGGCCAGTGTCCCGGAGTGACCGCCAGCTGGGCCGTTCTGGCGGAGGTCAAAGCGTGTGGAGGGGGACCTCGTAGAACTCAACCGAGGAGCGACTGCCGGCGTTCCCAGGGCCTGCGTTCATTGCCTCGTCGCCTTTGCGCATTGCCTCCTGGCTATCGAACAGGGTCACGCCGAGAGCTTCGCCTGATTGACGATCGACCAGCAGAAGGAACTTCGCATCGGCGAGTTCGGGTGGGAGACCGCCGGATTCGACAGCCGAGCTGAGCCTCTCGACTCGCGCGTCGATGTCTCCCGGATCGCCTTCAAAGCGCGCAACGCGTGCCCACATCGCTACTCCCTTCGGTCGATTGGTCGGGTGTCTAGGCGGGGGCCGGCGCCGGGATCGCTCCCAGCTGCTGCATCATCCCGAGCGCGTCGAAGACGCCCCAATGCTCGTGCGCCAGGCCGTCCTCGCCGAATCGGATGATGTCGATCAACTGGACGTCGACGCTCTTGCCGGTCGCGGGCAGCCCCATGAACTCGCCCTGCTGCGTTCCTGTCGCCCGGACGCGGGCGACAACCTTGTCGCCGCTCGCCAGGACGTCCTCCGCCTCCATCCGCAGATCGGGGAACGCCGCCCGGTACATCCGGAACATCTGCTTAACGCCGTCCTTGCTCGGTTCGAGCCCGGGCATCACCTCGTGCTCGACGAAATCCTCGGCCACATGGTCGCCGAACCCGTCGATGTCTCCTGCGCTGAGTAACTCGTACAAGCGCCTCATCGTGGCTGCGTGATCCATCGGGTCCTCCTCACCGTTGGCGGCTTCGCTGGCGGACCCCGACCACCCTCGACGCTGCGACTGCCCGAGGACGCTACAGCATCTCGAGTTGGCTCCAGCCATCCGCCGCATCGCCCGGCCATACCGAACACTCGCCTGGGCAATGTTCCGGAATGACCCCAGGCCGAGGGGCCTGCGATCCTTCGGAGCGTGGACGAAGCCGACGTTCTGATCGTGGGAGCCGGTCCGGCAGGGCTTGTTGCAGGTATCACCCTTGCTCGGTATGGCATGAATACGCTGCTGGTCGAGAAGCGGACGGCGTTATCGACGCTATCGCGGGCGACGGTGATCAGCACCCGCTGCATGGAGATCTTTCGCTCCTGGGGCCTTGAGGCTGCGATCGGCGCCGGGGCCGCCGACGTCGAGACGTGCGGCTGGGTCACGCCAACTCTCGTATCGGAGCAGGGAGTAGTGATCGAGGTCGGCTACCCGTCCGATACCGACTGGCAGGCGACCAGCCCCACGCGACCCGCCTGGGCTCCCCAGGACCATCTCGAACCCCTTCTCTTTCAACTCCTAGAGCAGGCTGAGACCTGTGAGATCCGGCTTGGACGCGAGCTGGTCGAGCTCGCGGAGAGCGACGCCGGAGTGGTGGCGAGTATTCGCGATCACGCGAGCGGACAGATCGAGCCGGTCCGCGCTCAGTATCTCGTCGGCGCTGACGGCGCCCACAGCAGCGTCCGCGAGCTGCTCGGCATTCGGATGGAAGGCCCGGACGCCCTCGCCGAATACCAGATGGTGCAGTTCAACGCCCCCCTCTCGGAGGCGCAAGGAGAACACCGCTACGGCCTCAACATCATCACCCACCCCGACTCACCAGGCGTCCTCGTCGCACGCGGGCGGGGTGACCGTTGGGGTTATGCCCGAGAGTGGCGACCAGGACAAGAGCGACTCGACGAGTGTTCCGAGGAGCGGCTCCTCGAACTGATCACCACTGCAACCGGCGTTCCCGATCTCAGGCCGTCCATCGAGCGCGTCAGCACCTTTCGATTCGCCGCACAACTCGCTGAGACCTACCGACAAGGCCGTTGCTTCCTGGTGGGAGACGCGGCACACCGGATGACTCCGCGTGGCGGCACGGGGATGAACACCGCCATCCAAGGCGGCTACGACCTCGGCTGGAAGCTCGCTTGGGTCCTCCAAGGCTGGTGCAACCAAGAGCTGCTCGATACCTACGAGTCCGAGAGACGCCCAGTCGCAGCCCACAACGTGGCCCGCTCAGCAGACCCCGACGGTGCCCAAAACGGAGCCGCCGACGCACTCAGCTGGGACCTCAACGGACGCCTTCCCCACCGCTGGTTCGAACAGAATGGGAAGACCATCTCGACCCTCGACCTGCTCAGCGACGGACTCACATTGCTCCGCTCGACGGAAGCAAGTGCCGACCTTTCGTCCTCGGCCATCGCGACGATCGCTCCCACAGTCACACACGTCCTCAACGACACCATCCTCCGAGGACTCGGACTTCAGCCAGGCGACAGCCTCCTCCTGCGCCCGACGGCCGGACCTGGGCGAACCCCGCATGAACGCCCTCGAAGGGACGCTCGCCTGGGCCAGTGTCCCGGATTGACCCCCGGGCACCTGCAATGTCGTGTCGATAATCGTGGCTGTCGATCGTTGTCTCAGCATGTGCGGGCACTTGGCTGCTGTAGCTACCGATTGGAGTGGAGATGGCCAAGCTGTTGTACATGGCGATTGCCTCGCTTGACGGGTACGTCGAGGACGATCAGGGCAAATTCGATTTCGCGGTGCTGGACGGGGACGTGCACACGTTCCTGAACGACCTCGAGCGGCCCGTCGGCACCCATCTGTACGGGCGCCGCATGTACGAGACGATGGTCTACTGGGAGACGGGCGGCGATCGAGGCGGCGCGGTGACCCGGGACTGGGCGGAGATCTGGCGGGCGGCGGAGAAGGTGGTCTACTCCCGCACGCTGCAGACGGTGTCCAGCGAGAGGACCCGCATCGAGCGCGACTTCGAGCCGGAGGCGATCAGGCGGCTGAAGGAGAGCTCGCGATCCGACATCACGATCGGCGGGGCGGAGCTCGCCGGCCAGGCGATCGCCGAGGGGCTGGTCGACGAGTGCCACCTCTTTTTAGGACCGGTCTTGGTAGGCGGGGGCAAGCGCGCGCTACCCACCGGCGTCCATGCCGAAATCGAGCTCTTGGCTGAGCGCCGCTTCGACAACGGCGTCGTCTACCTCCGTTACCGGTTCTGAGCCGAAGGGAGCACGATGTCGACGTCGCCGCCGGACTTCAACGCCCACATCAGCGAGGGAATGGTCACGGCTCACCTCGCGGCCACCTTCGCCGGCTTACCTGTCTACATCCACACGATCGAGCACGCCGACGGAGTCGTCCTCGTCGACACCGGCATGATCGATTCGACGCCGGGACTAGACGCTCAGGGCGCCCCGGTGCCGATGCCGGAGAACATCCCCCGGGACGTCGTCTGTGTCATCAACACCCACCTTCACTTCGACCACTGCGGCGGAAACCGGCTTTTCCCCGGTGTGCCGATCCACGTCCAGCGACTCGAGCTCCAAGGCCCCCATCACCCACAGGAATGGGTCGACTTCCCGGGTGCGACCTACGTCGAGCACGACGGCGAGGCGGAGTTGCTCCCCGGTATCCGGCTGCTGCCGACACCCGGCCACACGCCCGGGCACCAAAGCGTCGTCATCGACACGCCCGACGGCCTCGGCGTGATCGGCGGCGATGTCGCGTACACGTTCGAGGAGCTCGAGAGCGGCGCGACCGAGGGACAGCGGCGCGTACTTGCGCTCGCCGCTCCGACATGGCTCACGCACGCGGCCGACGGGCCGAAAATCCCCCGCTCGAACTAGGACGACCCTCGAGGTCGTGTTCGTGAACCTTCTCGGCGGCGACCCCACCGACCGCGAAACGCAGCGGTCGCCGCGCTCGCAGGTCTGCCAGCTAGGCGCAGCACGCTCGCCTGGGCCAGTGTTCCGGAATGACCCCTGAGCGATCAGTGGTTTTCCTGATGCCGCCGCGGCGGTGGTTGATCTCTAATTGAGGCGCCGGGGTCATCGACTGATGCCTTGGAGGTGATTTCGGTGGGTGCGGGCACCTTCACTCACGTGGGCCGTCGCTCGGGTCGGGTCTATGAGACTCCAGCCGAGCCGCTTGCTTCGTCGATGTTTGCTGACAAGACGACGGCACGGGAATCTGCAATCTGGGTCGGCGTGCTGTGGATCATGGCGACCGTGTTCCCGGTATCGAGCATCTTTGCCTGGAATGCTCTGGACAGCGGTGAGGGGATCCTCGCCAACGCCGCGACACACAAGAGCCAGTTGATCACGTGGGCGCTGCTGAACCTGGTGGGCGCGGTCGCCGCCGCCGGCGTGGCGTTCATGTTCTACCCGATCTTGAAGCGGGTAGCCGATACGAGCGTCAAGAAGGGGCTGGCGCTGTGGTACGTGGGCACCAGGATCACCGAGAGCGGTATGTACCTCGTGGCCGTGCTCGCGATCTGGGCGTTCCTCCCCCTGAGTCGAGAGTTCGCAGCAGCGGGAGCGCCCGACGCTTCGCACTTCCAGACCAGTGGCGCGGTCCTCCAGTCGACGTCTGATCTCGCCTTGGCGCTGGCACAGTCGGTTTTTGCGATCGGCGCTGTGATGTTGTACTACCTGCTGTTCCAGTCGAGGCTCGTCCCCCGGTCGCTGTCGCTGTGGGGCCTCGTCGCTGCGCCGCTGTTTGTCATCGCGAGCTTGTCATTCCTATGGACGGGGGATCCCAACTCCACCCTGGCCAATATTTTGTTCGTCCCGTTGGCTCTGCAGGAAATGGTTTTGGCGGTTTGGCTGATCGTCAAAGGCTTCAACGCGGCTGCGCTCACCTCCTGGTCGGCGACGG
Source organism: Gaiellaceae bacterium (assembly GCA_035764085.1). Classification (GTDB taxonomy): domain Bacteria; phylum Actinomycetota; class Thermoleophilia; order Gaiellales; family Gaiellaceae; genus Palsa-739. Next base: position 36,639 of record DASTZY010000057.1, on the reverse strand, counting down.
CCGAGGTGGCCTGAGGCGGCTCAGTCCGAGTTAAAGTTCTGCCCAGTACTGGTGTGGGCGAGCGTCCTTACGCCCGGACCGCCGACTCCGTCTACCCGCCGTCTACCAGGACAGGCCGGACACACATGTACTGGGCGGAACCAGAGGGACACCACGGACGTTCGAGCCCGTTCGGGACGGACTGAGCGGACACAGCCGTACGTGAAGGGACAACTGCGGCGGGCTTCCTAAACCGCGTGCGCATGTTCGATTCATGCCGGGGGCACTGGAACCAGATGCGCGCGGAGTCGCTCGGCGCAGGGGAGGCAGCCCTTGCGCTGCCAGACTGATATGGCGCGCTCCAGCGCTGCGCGCGCCTCGGCGGCGCGGCCCCCGGTCTCGAGCACCGTTGCGAGGTCCTCGTGGCCCACGCCTCGAGCCAGGGATTGTCCATCTCGTCTACGGCAACCGCGAGTCCGGCGCGGGCCAGCGCTTCCGCCTCGGCAAGACGTCCGCGTGATGCCAGCAGGAGCGCCTCGACGACCGAGCTCATCGCGCTCAGAACCGCGCTCTGGGGCAGGGAGCGAGCGTGGTCGATCATTGGCTCGACCTCCTCGTAGCGCCCCAGGTAGCAGAGCGCTCGCGCGAGCGGCAGCTCGTAGGACGAGGCAATGGACTCGGTGCCCTGGGGGATGGCGGCGATCAGTTCCCGGAGGTGGTGGCACTCGCGCTCGCGGTCGCCTTCGACGGACGCGATCATGGCGAGGAAGTTCGCACTCAGGATGGGAGAGCCACTGATCTCACGCAGGTGGTCCGACCGCGCTTCCGCGAGCGTCCACGCCTCGTCGAACCGGCCGAGCATCGCGAGGTGGACCGCGCGGCTGAGATCCCCGGCCCTAGGTGGTCTGCTTCCTTCGACCTCGTCGAGCAGCCGCAGTCCTTCCTCGGCCGGGTGGTTGCCGAGGATCAGCGCCCAGTCGAAGATCTGACCCGCCGCCCAGCCGCCGTCGAACCGCTGATAGGCGATGGCGCGGCGCGCCGCCTCGACCGAAGCGTCATTCCGCATCCGATGCTGGGCGCGGCAACCGCCATCAGCTCCCACAGGAGCCCAAGACGGCGCGCGTCGCCGTGGACCTCCTCGGCAGGTAGCGCTCGCCGACAGAGCTCCTCAGACTCGTTGTCCGGCAAGACGTCGCCCGCGCCCGACCGGTGGACGAGCGCCATCGCACGCGCAAGGAGGGCCCCGGACCGGTCGCCGGCCCGTTCGGCCCGACCGGCGAGATCGTCTGCCGCTGCCGCACCCGCCCGGGCGTCGAAGGCATCCATCCCCCAGGCGACTTCGAGTTCGAGCGCGAGGTCGAGCCGAACCGGACGCAGCAAATCCGCCGCGCGGCTGAGGAGCGCATGTGCCGCCCGGTAATCGCCTCGCCCGTTTGCGCGCCGGCCGCCGGCACCAAGCCGCGCGGCGGCGCGCTCGACGAGGACGGGGTCGGGCTGCCCGAGTTCTGCCTGATACCGAGCCGCCTGCTCGAGGTGGTAGCCGACGATCTCGTCTCGTTCCACGAGTGCCTCGCCGTGCTCGTCGAGCCAGTCGGCGAAGCGGGCGTGCGGCTCGGCGCGCGTCCGCTTCGGCAGCGCGTCGTAGGCTGCATCCCGGATCAGAAGGTGTCGGAAGCGATAGGCGTCGTCGCCCGCCAGCAAGGCGCGGTCGGGCCGGACGAGCTCCTTGCGCACCAGGGCGACGAGTCGCTGGTCGACGCCGCTGCCGCCGTCGTCGGCGAGCGCGCTCACAGCCCCACGGTGGAACGTGCGCCCCTCCACGGAGCCGCGCTCGAGCACCGACCGCTCTGCCGGGTCGAGCTGGTCGAGCCGCGCCGCCAGCAGGGCCTGGATCGTCGGCGGTACCTCCACCTCGTCTCTGCTCGAGTCGCGGACGAGCGCGAGCATCTCCTCGACGAAGAGCGGGTTGCCCTCCGCGACCTCCACGATCCGCTCCTGCAGCCCCGGCGTCACGTCGCCGAGCTCCGAGAGGAGTTGCTTGGTCTCGGCAGCGTCGAGCGGCTCGAGCAGGACGGTGGAGGCGTTCCACTTGCCGCCGCCCCAGGACGGTCTCCGCTCCAGCAGCTCCGGCCTCGCCATGCACAGCAGCAGGATTGGCGCGTCACGCGAGAGATCGGCGACGTGCTCGACCAGGTCGAGCAGCGTCTCCTCCGCCCAGTGGAGGTCGTCGAACACGACGACCAGCGGCCGTGCCAACGCCTCCTGCTCGAGCAGCTTCCGGAAGCCCCACGCGATCTCCTCCGCCGTTACCGGATCGTCGGTCTCGCGGAGCAGCGAGCGCAACGGTCGCGCCGCGTCGCCTTCCGGGAGGGTCCAAGCTGCTTCAGGATCTCGACCACCGGCCAGTACGTGATCCCCTCGCCGTACGAGAGGCAGCGCCCGCGCAGCAATCTTGCGTCGAGAGCGCCGTGAAACTCCGCGGCGAGCCGCGACTTGCCGACGCCGGCGGAGCCGAGCACCGTGAATAGCTGGCATGAACGGTCGGCCTCGGCGCGGGCGAACGCGTCACGGAGGCCTTGCAGCTCGCGCTCGCGACCGACCATCGGCGCCGCGAAGCTCCGCTCAGGTCCGACCGTGACGGCGACGAGCGGATAGGCCAGAACGGGCTCGGACTTGCCCTTCAGCTCGAGCGAGCGGCCCTCTCCCACCTCCACGGCCGCGCGAACGAGCCGCAGCGTCCCGGCTCCGACCAGCACCTCGCCCGGCTGCGCGGCCTGCTCGAACCGCGCCGCGACATTCACCGCGTCACCGGTCGCGAGCCGCTCCTCCGTCCCGGTCACCACCTCGCCTGTGTTGACGCCGATCCGGCCGGCGATGCCGAGCTCGGGCAGCGCGTCGCGCATCTCGACCGCCGCCCGACACGCCCGTAGGGCGTCGTCCTCGTGCGTGAGCGGAACCCCGAAGACCGCCATCACCGCATCGCCGATGAACTTCTCCACGGAGCCGCCGTGCGCCTGGACGATGCCCTTCATCTGCTCGAAGTAGCGGGCCAGTAGGGCGCGCAGCGCCTCCGGATCGGTCGACTCGCCGAGCTGCGTGGATCCTGTGATGTCGCAGAAGACGACGGTTACCGTCTTGCGCTGCTCACGTGCCGGCGACGGCGCGTCGAGTGGAGCCCCGCAGTTCGCACAGCGGGGAAAGCCCGCCGGCGTCTCCCGCCCGCAGCTCGCGCAGATCGCCACCAGCCGAGGCTAGAGCATCGACGCATGTGCGCCTACCCCAGACACCGTCCAGCCTAGGTCGGCGCTTCCCCGTTTGGGGCCGCCGGTCTACCGCTCGTCTACCAGGACAGGCCGGACACATAGGGACTGGGCGGACACCGCAGCTGGATCAGGACGGACTCCTCGGACACAGCGGTACTTCGAGGGACTACTGCGGCCGGCTTCCTAAACCGCGTGCGCATGTTCGATTCATGCCGGGGGCACTGCCCGACCAGTACTAGCTGCGAAGGAGCGCCGGAAGCGGACCTCTGTCCACTGAGACACGGGCGATCTAGACAGACCCGCGATAGTTAGCACACCGTGCACGAACTGCCGACCGGGACGGTGACGCTGCTGTTCACCGACATCGAAGGTTCGACGCGCCTACTCGAGCAGCTAGGTGACGGCTACGCCGACGCGCTTGCGCAGCATCGCCGTCTGCTTCGGGCGACGTTTGCGCGGCACGACGGTGTCGAGGTCGACACGCAGGGCGATGCGTTCTTCGTGGCTTTCGGCACGGCATCCGACGCGCTCGCGGCGGCCACGGCTGCCCGCATGGCAGTCGCAGCTGCAGGCCCAATTCGCGTTCGCATTGGTATCCACACCGGTGAACCAACGCGTACCGACGACGGTTACATCGGAATGGATGTGAACCGAGCGGCGCGCATCGCGGCCGCAGGGCACGGCGGTCAGATCCTGCTCTCACAATCGACGCGGCAGCTCATCGATGACACGGACCTTCTCGACCTGGGCCAACATCGGCTGAAAGACGTCGGCGCGCTCCGACTGTTCCAGGTTGGCGACGAGCAGTTTCCGCCGCTCAAGAGCCTGGGTACGGCCAATCTCCCGCGAACGGCGACGCCGCTGTTCGGAAGGCAGCAGGAGCTGGCCGACCTCCTGCGGATGCTGTGGACTGAGCGCAACGTCCTCGTCACGATCGTCGGCACCGGGGGAATCGGCAAGACGCGGCTCGCACTCGAAGCGGCTGCCGAGCTCGCACCGGCGTTTGCTGACGGCATCTCGTTCATCGATCTATCCGCCGTCCGCGAACCAGAGCTCGTCGAGCCGACAATCGTCGGCGAGCTCGGCCTCCGCGGCCAGCTGGTGGACCATCTCCGCGAGCGTGAATTGCTTCTGGTGCTCGACAATCTCGAGCAGGTCGTGCAGGTGGGCGCCAACCTGGCAGCCCTGCTGGAGGCGTCGCCGCGGCTGGCGATCCTCGCCACGAGCCGCGAGCCCCTCCGAGTGCGGGCGGAGGTCACGTATCCGCTCAAGCCCTTGGCGGAGGCACCGGCCGTTGAGCTCTTCCGCCAGCGCGCACGCATGATCGAACCTGAGTTCGACGCGACCTACGAACGACTAACGGAGCTGTGCGAGCGCCTCGAGCGCATCCCGCTCGCGATCGAGCTGGCGGCCGCCCGAGTCAAGGTCCTCTCGCCCGACGACCTCCTCCTCCGCCTCGGCCGTCGCCTGCCGTTGCTGACCGCCGGTGCCCGCGACGCACCAACGCGCCAGCGGACGCTTCGCGCCACGATCGAGTGGAGCTACGAGCTCCTCGACGAGGACGAGCGGGGGCTGTTCATGAACCTGGGCGTATTTGTCGGAGGTTGGACGCTCGACGCCGCCGAGCAGGTGTGCAATGCGGACTTGGACGTGCTGCAGTCGCTTGCCGACAAGAGCCTCATTCGCTCCGAAGACGGCCGCTTCCGCATGCTGGAGACACTCCGCGAGTACGCGCTCGAGCGGCTCGAGGAGTCGGATGAGCTCGAGCCCTTGCGTATGCGACACACCGAGCACTTTCTGCGACTCGGTCTGCGCGCGGAGCCCGAGCTGACGGGTGCGCAGCAACACGTCTGGCTCGAGCGACTGGCGATTGACTACGAGAACCTCCGGGCGGCACTCGAATGGTCTACGGCGACGCAGCCGGCCGACGGGCTGCGACTCGCGTCGGCGCTCGTCCTGTTCTGGTTCAACCGGAGCCTCTACCGCGAAGGCCTCCATTGGCTCGAGGAGGTGCTTGAGGGGCCGGAGTCTCAAGCGTCGGTCGCACGAGCCGCGGCGTTCTGGGGCGACGGCATGCTCTGGGCGCTCGTCGGGGACGCGGAGCGTGCAAAGCCGCGGCTCGAAAGCGGTCTCGCACTCGCTCGTGAGCTGGACGCGCCCGCCATCGTTGCCCGCACGCTCGAGGTCATGGGCTTGCTCGCGTTCTTCCAGAATGACGCGCGAGGTGCGCGCGGACTGCTCGAGGAGAGTGCCGAGACCGCACGACTCGCAGGCGACATGTGGGCGCTCGCCGATGCGCTCGGAACCCTGGGATCGATCTATCCACTGCAGGGGGAATTCGACCTCGCGGAGAAGGTCGGCGCCGAAGCGCGTGCCATCGGCCGCGAATGGGGCGACCGCCAGGGAATCCGGATGGCGAACTTCGGACTTGCGCTCACTGCGGTCATGCGCGGGAATCTCGAAGACGCCCGGACGCTCAGCGAGGAAGGGCTCGCTATCTGCCGGGAGATCGGCGACCTCTGGTTCGTGTCCTACTTCCTCTGGGTCCTCGCAACGACGGCGACTATCGCCGGGGAAGTTCGCGCCGCCCGAGTGCTCGCAGACGAGAGCCTCAAGATCGCACGCGAACTCGAAGGCCCGCTGCTCGTCGTTTGCGCACTCGACGCGCTGGCAGCGGTGGACCGCGCCGAAGGCGACGCCGCGTCCGCGCAGGGACATCTTCTCGAGGCGCTGGAACTCGGAAGGCGGACGATCGTTCCGGACGCGTATCTCGCGTCTGTGCTCCGCGGCCTCGGGGAGCTGGCCGTTGCGGCCGGAGACCTCGATGCCGCCGACGCCTATCTCGAGGAGTCAATTGCACGCGCACGGGGCGTGGACGACGTCTGGGGTTCGGCGCGCGCGCAAGCATCGCAGGCGATGCTCGCGGCGCGGCGCGGCGAGCACGACGCAGCAGTCTCACTCGCGCAGGAGGCGCTCGCGATCCAGGAACGCATCGGAGACGAACTCGGCGCGGCCGACACGAGCAACCGAATAGCCACGCTCACCTCCAACGCTCGCTGACCGGCGCGTGACCTTAGTGTGCACCCGAATGGTCGAGCGCCGAACGATCGCATTCGCCGACCGGCGGCTCAGGCATCTCGAGCATCCCGCCTTCGAGGCCCGCGGCGTCAGCGACGGTCCGCGCGTCACGCTGCTCGGCGGCGTCCACGGGTGCGAGTACTCGTCGATCGCGGCGGTCATCAGCTTCATGACGCAGCTCGCGTCCGACGAGCTCTCCGGCTCCATCACGGCGGTTCCCGTCGTGAGCATGCAGTCGTTCCAGCGCCGCTCGCCGTTCGTGGTCCCGGAGGACGGGAAGAACCTCAACCGCTGCTTCCCCGGTACCTACGACGGGACGTATACCGACGCGCTGGCCCGCTCGATCTTCGACGAGCTGATCGCGCCGGCGGACGTGCTGATCGACCTCCACGGTGGCGACCTCGTGGAGGCGCTCGAGCCGTTCACGATCTACGACGGCTCGCCGGTCGAGGAGCGTGCGCGGGCGCTGGCCCTCGCGTTCGGGTTGAGATACGTCGTCCGCGAGGAGCCCGAAGCCGGGCTTGCGGGCATGACGTGCAGCGCGGCGGCAGCGGTCGGTATTCCGGCGATCATCGCCGAGGCCGGAGGCTGCGGTCAGCTCGATCCGGTCGCTGTCGAGCTACTGGTCGAGGGACTCACGAACGTGCTCCGGTCGCTCGAGATGCTGCCGGGCCCGGTGCGTTCGCCGCGCCCGGACATGCAGCTCGTCGGAGCCTTCGACTGGCTGCGCTGCCGTGCCGCCGGTTTCTGGGAAGCCGCGGTCGCGGCCGGCGACGAGGTGAGCGAGGGGCAGCTCCTCGGCCGGGTCACGACCCTTCTCGGCGACGTGCAAGAGGAGATCCGCGCTCCGCGAGCCGGTGTCGTCCTCTTTCTCACCACGAGCGCGGCAGTCTCCGACGACGGGCTGCTACTCGGTCTCGGGGCCGAGCTCGCGCCCCTGGCCTGACGCTTCCGGCCGGAGCTTGTCATCGGTCGTGGCCGGTGGGAGGATGTTCCCGCCTTCTCGCTCTTACACCTCAGCGGGTTGGCGAGCACGGTGGAGGCGGCCAGGAGCCGAGAGGCTGCTGGCCGCCTCCCCCTTTCGCCGCGTGTCGTTGCAGCTCGGGGACTTGACCGTGTCGCGTGGATGCGATTGGCTTTCCCGGCGGGGACGAGGTGGTTCCCCGACGCCACCATCAGCGGCTCGGAAAGGGACTCCATGGCCAAGAAAAGACTCAGATGGTTGCTCGCCGGTTCGGCAGTGGCCGCGATGGCGGCGGCAGCCGTGCTCGCCGCGGGCGCCTACGGCGGGAGCAAGGCCGGTAACGGGATCATCATCGACGGCACGACGGGCACCGTCGTGAACATCGACCCGGCGAACCAGTACGACTACGACTCGTTCACGGTCGATCTCCTGATGTACCAGGGGCTCTACGGCTTCCCGAGCGGCGCGGCGCTCAAGCCGGTGCTCGCGACCGGGTGCAGCCATTCACGTGATCTCAAGACGTGGACCTGTGAGCTCCGGCACAACGTGAAGTTCGCGGACGGCAACCCGATGACGTCGGCCGATGTGAAGTACTCGTTCGACCGGGTGCAGAAGATCAAGGGCGACCAGGGCATCTGGACGCTGCTCACCTATCTCAAGAGCACGACCGTCAAGGGCCCCTACACCGTCATCTTCCACCTGACGGCGGCGGATTCGGTCTGGCCGTACATCCTCTCCACGAACGCCGGCTACATCGTCGAGAAGGGGAAGTACCCGGCGGACAAGATCCTGGCGAACACGGACGTGAGCAATCTGGTCGGTACCGGGCCGTACCAGCTGACGAAGTTCACGCCGGGCCAGCAGGCGGTCTTCGTCCCGAACAAGTACTACTGGGGCCCGAAGCCCAAGAACAGCGGCGTCATCATCGACTACTACACGAAGTCGTCGACGATGAAGCTCGACCTGCAGAAGGGCACCCTCGACATGGCGTTCCAGACGTTCACGCCTACCGAGCTCACCGCGATGCACAAGCAGAAGTCGCTCGTCGTCCACTCGGGGCACGGCGTGGTCATCCGCTACCTCGTCTTCAACGTGAAGCGGCCGCCTTTCAACAACACCAACGTCCGAAAGGCGATCGCCTATCTCATGCCGCGGCAGACGATCGCGAATCGCGTCTACCACAACACCGTGAGCCCCCTCTACTCGATGGTGCCGCAGGGGCTGCCGGGAGCGAACCAGGCGTACAAGTCGCTCTACGGAGCGAAGCCGAACGTCGCGAAGGCGAAGGCGGCGATGAAGGCGGCGGGAGTGAAGACGCCCCTGCCGATCACGCTGTGGTGGACTCCGTCGCACTACGGTGACGCGTCTGCAGACGAGTACGTCGAGATCCAGCGGGCGCTCGACGCGTCGCACCTGTTCAAGGTGACGCTGAAGTCGGCCGAGTGGGCGCAGTACAGCGGCGCGCTCGGCAAGACGTACGGTGCCTTCCAGCTCGGCTGGTTCCCGGACTATCCGGACGCCGACGACTACACCGTCTCGTTCTACCAGCCGAAGTCCTTCTACAACAACGGCTACAGCAACAAGCAGATGAACAAGCTGATCACGAAGGAGCGTGGGGCGCCTACGACCAAGCTGCGGCTGAAGTACCTCGGCGACATGCAGACGCTCGCGGCGAAGACGCTGCCGACGATCCCGTACTGGCAGGGCAACATGATCGCCGTCGGCCGGACGAACATCCACGGCATCAGCTCGACGCTGGACGCGGCGTACTACATGCGCTTCTGGCTGATCTCGAAGTCGTAAAGAGCGAACAACGGGAGGGGCGCCCCGGCCGGGGCGCCCCTCTACTATCAACCCTGATCATCGATTGACCGGCACCTCGCTCAGGACGTACCTGATCACGCGCATCGCGCTGGCCGTGCCGATGGTGTTCATCCTCCTCACGTTCGTCTTCCTCCTCATGCGCGTCGCGCCGGGGAACCCGATCGAGGCATCGCTCGGCGGCCACGTGCCGCAGTCGGCGATCAAGCAGATCGAGCACCGGCTCGGCTTCGACAAGCCGCTGTACACCCAGTACGGCGACTACCTCTGGAACATCATGCGGGGCAACCTCGGCACGACGATCACCGACAACCGCCCGCTCTCGCAGATCATCAAGCAGAACGGCGCCGCCACCCTCGAGCTGACCTTCTTCGCGATGATCGTCGCCATCGTCGTCGGCGTGCTCGTCGGTCTCGTCGCCGGCCGGTTCCGCGATACGTGGCTCGACGTCGGAGGCCGGTTCTTCGGGATCATCATCTACGCCACTCCAGTGTTCTTCCTCGGGCTGATGGCGCAGCTCGTCTTCGGCGTCTGGCTCGGCTGGCTGCCGATCTCCGATCAAGCGAGCCCGATCACCGAGGCACTGCTCAAGACGCACACGAACATCTATTTCGTCGATGCGATCATCGACCGCGACTGGTCGGCGCTGTGGGACATCACGAAGCACCTGATCCTGCCGGCGGTGACCCTCGGCCTCGTGACGGCGGGCGTCTTCATCCGCCTGGTCCGCGTCAACGTGATCCGGACGCTCCGCGACGACTACATCGAGGCCGCGCGTGCGCGCGGGATCGTCGAGCGGCGAGTCGTCTACAGCCACGCGTTCAAGAACGCGCTGGTGCCGGTGATCACCGTCGTGGGCCTCAACCTCGCCCTACTCCTCGGCGGCGCGGTCCTGACCGAGACGACGTTCAACTGGCCGGGGATCGGACACGAGCTCGTGCTCTACCTCGGGAACCGCGACTACACGGGAGTGCAGGGGATCATCGTCTTCTTCGCTCTCGTCGTCGTCGCCGTGAGCCTGCTCGTCGACTTCCTCAACGCGTACGTGGACCCGAGGATCCGGTACTGATGAACGCCGCCGCTCGTCCGGCTCCGGTCACCCCGCACGGCCGTGCCCGCCTGATGGCGATCGGCCGCGCGACGAAGCCGATTCGCGAGGCATCCGGCACCGCCCGGATCATGCTCTGGACCGGCGCGGGGATCACGCTCTTCTTCATCTTCCTGGCCGTCTTCGCGCCGCTCATCTCGCCGTACGGGTTCAACCAGTACAAGGCGCACGGCGTCCGCTTCCCGCAGCTCGCGCATCCCTCGGCGGCGCACTGGTTCGGAACGACGGTCCAGTCGAGCGACGTGTTGGCACGCGTCGTCTACGGAGCACAGACGGAGCTCGAGGTCGTCGCGATCGCCCTCGTGATGGCACTCGTCATCGGTGTGCCGCTGGGCCTCCTCTCGGGGTATTTCGGCGGGCCCCTGGATCGCGGGCTCGTGCTCGTCATGGACGCGCTCTTCGCGTTTCCGTACCTGCTGATCGCGATCGTGATCGCGTTCCTGCTCGCGAACTCGAGCATCGGTGGGGGCATCCTCACGGCTGCGATCGCGATCACCGCCGCGTACGTGCCGCTCTACTTCCGCGTCGTCCGCAACCATGTGATCAGCCTGCGGGAGGAGTCGTACGTCGACGCGGCGCGTGCGCTCGGCGCGCGACCCCGGACCATCATCCGCAAGTACGTCTTCTTCAACGTCGTCCAGAACGTGCCGCCGATCGCGACGCTCAACGCCGCGGACGCGATCCTGCTGCTGGCCGCGCTCGGCTTCCTCGGCTACGGGATCCAGCCCACGCAGGGCGCCGAGTGGGGATACGACGTCAACCGCGCCGTCTCCGACGCTTCGTCCGGGATCTGGTGGACGGGACTCTTCCCGGGCCTCGCGATCGTCCTGCTCGTGACGGGCCTGACGCTGCTCGGCGAGGGGCTCAACGAGACGCTCAACCCGGTGCTGCGACGGCGCCGCTTCGGCCGCATCGATTTCGAGCCGTTGCCGGAGGGGACGCCGCCGAAGGAGATTCCGTGAGCGTGCTGGACGTGCGCCGCCTCCGCGTCTACTACGGGACGCCGGGGCGGCCGGTCAGGGCAGTCGAGGACGTCTCGCTCGAGATCGGCGAAGGCGAGGTCGTCGGCCTCGTCGGCGAGTCGGGCTGCGGAAAGTCGACGCTGGGCCGCGGCATCCTCGGCCTGCTGCCGGAGGGCGCGCGCGCCGACGGCGAGGTTCTCTACGGCGGCCGCAACCTCGTCGGGCTGGCACCGAAGGAGTTGCGTCGCCTGCGCGGGCCCGACCTCGGGCTCGTCTTCCAGGAGCCGATGACCCGTCTCAACCCGCTCTCGCGGATCTCCGAGCACTTTCGCGAGACCCTGAAGCAGCACGAGCCGAAACTCTCCGAGGCCGACATCCGCCGGCGGTCGCTCGAGACGCTCGGGCGGATGGGCATCCCGCCGACGCGCTTCGACCAGTACCCGCACGAGTTCTCCGGCGGGATGCGGCAACGGATCATGATCGCCCTCGCGCTCGTCCTGCGCCCGAAGCTCCTCGTCGCCGACGAGCCCACGACGTCGCTCGACGTGATCGTCGAGGGGCAGATACTCGCGCTGCTCGCGGACCTGAAGCGCAACTTCGGCACGGCGCTCCTGCTGATCACGCACAACCTCGGGATCGTCGCCGAGTCGTGCGACCGCATAGCCGTCATGTACGCCGGCAAGATCGTCGAAGAGGGGCCTGTGCGCGATGTCTTCGCCGACCCCGCCCATCCGTACACACGCGAGCTCCTCCGCTCGACGATCTCGCTGGAGACGACGGAGCTCCATTCGATCCCGGGGGCGCCGCCGAACCTCATCGACCCGCCGCCGGGCTGCCGCTTCCACCCGCGCTGCCCCGATGCCATGCGCGTGTGCGCACTGCTCGAACCCGTGGAGAAGAGGCTCGACGAGGCGCGTCGTGTGCAGTGCTGGCTGCACGGCCCCGAGTCGCGGATCCCGGTGGGTGGCGAGCTGCCGCTCGAGCGTGAGGCGATCGGGGTCGCGGATGAGGCCTGAGACCGTCGAGCTGCCGTCTGACTCGAACGGCGCCGAGGGCCCCCTCGTCTCGATCCGGGACCTGCGGACCTACTACTCGATCCGCGGCAGCTTCGCCGACCGGCTCGTCGGCCGCGAAGCAGGTGTGGTTCGCGCGGTGGACGGCGTCTCGCTGGACATCCGCCGCGGCGAGGTTCTCGGGCTCGTCGGCGAGTCGGGCAGCGGCAAGACGACGCTCGGGCGAACCCTGCTGGGGCTGGTCGGGGCGACGGGCGGGAGCGTGGAGTTCGAGGGAGAAGAGATCACGCGGCTGCGCGAGCGCGAGTTCCGCGCCGTGCGGCGGCGCATGCAGGTCGTGTTCCAGGATCCGCATGCCTCGCTCAACCCGGCGATGACGATCGGCCAGTCCGTGGGCCACCCGCTCCAGATCCACGGTCTCGAGCGGAACCGCGAGCGGCTGAGGCTCAGGGTGTCGGAGGTGCTCGAGCACGTCGGGCTCGCACCGGCCGAGGCCTACCTCGACAAGTACCCGTCCGACCTTTCCGGCGGCCAGAAGCAGCGGGCGGTGATCGCGCGCGCGCTGATCCTCAACCCGGTGATGCTCGTCGCGGACGAGCCGGTCTCGATGCTCGACATGAGCGTGCGGGCGAAGATCCTCGAGCTGCTGCTCGCGCTCAAGCACGACTTCGACCTCACCTACCTGTACATCACGCACGACCTCGCGACCGCGCGTTTCTTCTGCGATCGGATCGCGATCATGTACCTCGGTCGGATCGTCGAGGTCGGACCGGCGGATGCGATCTACGCCGACCCGAAGCACCCGTACACGCGCGCGCTGTTGCGGGCGATCCCGGAGCCCGATCCCGAGCGCGCGGTGCCTCGTGACCTGCCGCGCGGCGAGGTGCCCGACGCGGCGCGGCCGCCGCTCGGCTGCCACTTCCATCCGCGCTGCCCGATGGCATTCGAACCCTGCGGCTGGGAGTCGCGTGATCTCCGGGAGCTCCTCGAGACGCGCTGGGCTCGCGCAGCAGGACGGGAGGGAGTCGAGGCCGAGCAAGCGGTCTTCGGCGACCTCGGCGCCCTCGACGTCCCGTCGTCGGAAGTCAGGTTCCCACCGCCCCGCGGCCGGCGGGCCGAGGAGATCGTCGCGCTGCTCGAACGGATTCGCTCCGAGGAGCCGGAGGAGCCGTTCTGGCGAGGCGTCGAGCGTCTCGAGGGGTCCGACACACAGGTGAAGCTCGACTTCCACCCACCCGAGGACCCCCGGCTGCAACGGGTCGGCGAGGTCGAAGTCGCCTGCCACCTCCACAAATCGACAGGGTAGGCCGAGCCTCCCGCACGGCGGAAAGCGGCGGTTCCCTACCCGCCCTCGAGCGCTGCCCGGACCGGCTCGGCCATCGAGTGAGGCAACTCCGCCGTCAGCCGGCGAAGCTGCCGCGCGGTCAGCTGGTGGACGAGCGCCGCGCGTAGCAAGCCGGGGTCACAGCGGCGCGCGTCGAAGTCGCCGAGCTCCTGACGCATGCCGAGGTAGTAGACGTCGGTCGACGATGCCGCGGTCGACCCGTAATGCGAGACGAAGGAGTCGGCCTGTCCCGCAAAGCCGTTCGCATCAGCCTTGCAGAGCTTGCTGCTGGTCGGGCCGGCGGGCACGGTGATGGTCTGGGCTCCATAGTCCCCGTACTTCCCGCTGGTCACCCGGATCGCGGCGCGGTGGTGGGATCCACAGGCGCTGAGGACGAGGGCGAGAACGACGGCCGTGACGGCGGCCCGCAGGGACCCGGTGCTCCATCTCGACACGGCACTGAACCTACCTACAGCCTTGACACTCGCTCAATCGCGCGGTTAGCTCGTCGTGGGCCGTGTCCCAGCCTGGCTCCGTCCTCCGGTGGGGAGGGAGGAAGGAGCCGTATGCAGGGCAGTTCGTTCGGCGATCGGGTGCGCCTGTTGCCGGTGGCGACGATCGTGGTGTCGGGGCTCGCTCTGGTGCTGAGCGCCTGCGGAAGCGGTGGATCGGGCACCACGACGACGACCGCCACGGTTACGCCTGCGACTGCCGGCAAGACGTTCGCGTTGCTGAAGGCCGTCGACACCGCGACCGACTATCTCGATCCGGGTCTGTCGTATCGGCTCGAATCGTGGCAGTTGTTCCAGGACTCCTACCTCGGCCTGGTGGTCAAGGCCCACGTGAGCTGCGCCAAAGGTACGGCGACGCTCAACTGCACGACGATCCTGCCCGGCCTTGCGCAGACGACCGGCACCGTGACGGACGGCGGCAAGAACTACACGTTCACCCTGCGTAAGGGGCTCGAGTACTCGAACGGCGAGCCGGTGAAGGCGAGTGACTTCACGAACACGATCATCCGGGACTTCAAGCTGAACTCGCCGGGAATCGGGTTCTTCTCGAACATCGTCGGGGTCGACGCCTGCGAGAGGAATCCGACCAAATGCAAGTCCATCGGCGGCATCACGACGGACAACGGGACAGGGGCGATCAAGATCGAGTTGAAGCAACCGCAGTCGGACTTCCTGTACGTCCTCTCGATCCCCTTCACCTCCCTCGTTCCGTCCTCGACACCGCCCAAGGACACGGAGAACCCACCCCCGGCGGCGAACGGCCCGTACTACTTCTCGAGCTACGCACCGAGCAGGCGGATCGTGATGCTGCGCAATCCGAACTGGAAGAGGGGCGAGATCCCGGCCGTTCCGGACGGGAACCCGGACAAGATCGTCGTCACCGAGACGAACGATCAGGCGCAGGCGGCCCAGCTCGTCGCGTCCGGGAAAGACATGTGGGCCGGGAACCTGCTGCCGACCGACCGGATCTCCTACTACAAGGCCCACTGCGCGAAACAGATCAACTTCTTCGTGACGCCGTCGACCTTCTACTTCTTCATGAACCAGCGGACGCCGCCCTTCGACAACCTGCAAGCCCGGCAGGCGGTGAACTACGCGATCGACCGTAAGGCTCTCGTGAACCTCGCGGGCGGTCTGGGCGTGCCCACGTGGAACTTCCTGCCGCCGAGCTATCCGCAGTACAGGAAGATCACGCCCACTCCGTACCCGTACGACCTGGCGAGGGCGAAGCAGCTCGTCCAGCAGTCCGGAACGAAGGGCATGAAGGTGACCGTCTACACAGTCGGCGATGTCGCAGTCGCAAAGGCCACCGGCGAGTACCTGCAGGGCCAGCTGCAAAAGATCGGCTGGAACGCGCAGATCCGAGAGCTCGGCGCCGCGAACTACTTCACGATCGTCGGCAACCAGTCGACGAAGGCGCAGATCGGCTTCACCAACTGGTTCGAGGATTACCCGTATCCGACGGACTGGTTCAACATCCTGCAGAACGGCGAAAACATCACGCAGGTCCACAACAACAACTACGGGAATGTCGACGTCAAGTCGATCAACCAGCAGATCGACCACCTCGGACACCTGCCGCCACCTCAGGCTCTCTCTGCGACCACCAACGCGGCATGGGCCAGGATCGACGGCGACCTGATGGTCAAGTACGCATCGACCGCGCCCTACTACAACGGAATTGTCACCTCGTTCTTCTCCTCGAAGATGGCCCTCCCGTGCGACGTCTTCGACGACAACGACGACGACCTCGCCCAGTTCTGCCTGAAGTAACGGCCGCTCATGTGCCGCGCTTGTCGACCCGTCGCGCGAGCTCGTCCGCATCGAGGATTCGCGTCTTCCCGCGTTGCAGTTCGAGGGTGCCGCGAGCCTGTTCCTCGCGGAGGACTCGGTTGACCGTCGCCCGTGCCGCGCCCGCGAACTCGCCCAGCTCCTCCTGCGTGAGCGGGATGACTGCCGATCCGTCGGGGCGCCGGTAGACCCGGGAGAGCTCGACCAAGCGGCGAAGGAGCCGCCGGTCCGCAGACAAGTAGAGCGCCTCGAGCAGCCGCTCGTCCAGCATGCGCACCTCGCCGGCGAGGAATGCGATGAGTACCCGGTCGATGCTCGGATAGCGCTGCCGCAGCAGGTCGAATTCGGGCTTTCGCACGGCGAACGTCTCGGCATCCTCGAGCGCGGACACGGTGGCCGAGCGGCGCGCGCCGTCTTCGACGAGCGCCATCTCGCCGAAGTTCTCACCGGGGCCGCGCACCGCGAGCCAGACCATGTCGCCGAGGGGCGTCATCACCCGGACGGCGAAGCGCCCGGACACGATGAGGTGGAGCGAGTCGCCCGGATCGTCGCGGTGGAAGACCACCTCTCCCCGCCGGAAGCGTCGCCTCCGGGCGACCGAGACCAGGACGCGAACGTCCTCGTCCGGCACGTCGGTCAGCAGGCGCCAGCGCACGCTCGAGGACCTATGTCGCGACCGTTACACGCCCACTGTCGCGCACGCGAGCGACAGGAGCAGCCGACCGGCCTAGCTTCGAGCGAGCAACCGATCTCTCGTTTCGAGGAGGCGGACATGACCCACAAGAGATTCGCACCGTTCGCACTCGCAGCCGCGACGCTCGCGATCGCGACGCCCGCCCTGGCTGGCAACGCGGGTGAGAAGGCGCTGCGAGTGGAGCAGCTCGGCCCCAAGCACCTGCTCGGCGAGGGGAGTGCGCAGACCGACCCGACTACCTCAACCACGAAGGTCATCCCGATCACGTTCAGGACGCTCGTGGTGGAGGAGCTCGGTCCGAAGTATCTCCTCCGCTGAAACGACCCGGAACTCCTGCCGTTTCGAGCAGCCTGCGGGTCCGCGCGATGGAGGGGATGACCCCTTTCCGCTCGTACAACTCCAGGGCTTGAAGAAGAACGGTTGCCGCTTCGTCCGCTCGCCCGGCCGGCTGCAGGACCTCGGCGAGACCGACAAGTGCGTCTGCGTGGTACTCGAGGGCGTCGGTCGACTCGACGAGCTCGACCGCGTCGCGGGCGAGACCCTCTGCCTCTGCGAGCTCACCGCGGCGGGCGAGCACCTTGGCCCGCATCGCGCGCCATTGGATCTGTGAGATGCGGTCGTCAGGCCCTGCCCTGGCTGCGCAGATTTCGGCGAATCGGTCGGCCTCTTCATCGCGTCTCTGCTCGTAGAGGGCGCGCGAGAGCCAACCGGCCACGCTCGAGAGGTAGCCCTGCTCACCGATTCGCTCGAGCTCGTCGTAGCTGTGTCGGAGCTCCTGTTCCGCCGCGGCCGGCTCGCCGGCGAGGAGCTCGATCGGCCCCCAGACGTTCCCCATCGCAGCCGCCCAAAGCCCCAGACCGAGCTCCCCGTAGATCTCCTTCGCCTGTGCGGCCAGGTCGCGAGCCCGGTCGAATCTCCCGCGCATCGCTTCGAGGAGGGAGAGAACGGTCGTCAGGGTTGCGATCTCGGTGCGGCTGCTTGCGCGGGCGAGGGCTGTGCGGGCGTGCAGGATTCCCTCTTCGACCGGTGTCGGGCCGTAGACGATCACGGCGCCGAGCCAGATCTGGAGCTCGCCCTGCTCCTGTCCATCCCGGGCGAGACGAGCGTGATCGAGCGCCCGCTCGAGCTTTGGTCGTGCCCGTTCATAGCGAAATTCGGCGTGGACATGCCGCAGGCCGAGCATCTTCCAGGCCTTGGCCAGCCCAACGTGATCACCTGCCTCTTCGAGGACCGGGATCGCGGACGTCGCGATCCGGTTGAAGCCGGCCGCCCACTCGCCGCTGTCGCCCATCTGACCACGGACGATGGCTCGCTCGATCAGCGCACGCGCTTGAATGGCCGGGGCGACGTCGGCGGCGCGCTCGATCGCTTCGGTGAGAACGTCGTCGGCGCGAACCAGCTCTCCACTCATGTTGAGGGCGGCGCCGAGTTCAGGCAGTACGGCCAGACGGGGCAGTTCATCGACTTGCCAGAGTGACGCTGCACGAGTGAGCAAACCAGCGGCCGCCGCGATATCGCCCCGCTGGTACGCACGCCGGCCCGCCGCGGCGAGTCGCTCGGCTGCTCGGGCGCCGAGTGCCGTCGTCTGCGAGTCGACCAGCCCGAGCTCCTCCCGGTACCGACACGCGCGCTCGAGGTGGTAGCCGAGGATCTCGTCCAGCGTCCCCAGCCCTCTGTCCGATGTGCGCTCTGCCCACGAGGCGAACTGCTCGTGCAGCTCGGCACGCAGAGCCTTCGGCGTTGCGGCGTAGACAGCCTCCCGCACGAGGGCGTGGGCAAAGCGATACCCGTCGTCGCCCACGAAGAGCGATTGGGCCGGCCGCACCAGGTCTCGGCGGACGAGCGACGACAACCGCGCGGCCAGATCTGCGCGTTCCGCGATAGGCGAAAGCTCGCTCACCGCCCCGCGATGAAACAGCCGGCCTTCGATCGCACCGCGCTCGGCCACCCCGCGCTCCTCGGTCGGCAGCTGGTCGATACGCGCGGCGAGGAGTCCCTGGATCGAGGGCGACACCAGCAGCTCTCCGCTCTCAGCGACCATGGCGCAGAACTGCTCGACGAACAGCGGATTCCCCTCGGCGGATTCGACCACCCGCGCCGACAGATCATTCGCGAACCCGTTCCTCAGGCCGTCGACCAGCTCGGCTGCTTCGGCCTCGGACAGCGGTGACAACTCGAGCGCGAACGAGCGCCAGGCCGGCCGTGCGTCGATGAGCTCCGGTCGCCCTGTCGCTATCAGCAGGACGGGCGCGGCCCGGATGAACCCGTGGAGATAGTCCACCAGGTCGAGGAACGCCGGCTCGGCCCAGTGCAGGTCGTCGAGCACGAGCACGAGCGGCCGTTCCGTTGCCAACGCCTCGAGCAGCCGGCGCACGCTCCACTGAATCTCCCCGCTCGTCGCGGCCGACGTGGCGGCGCCGATTGCGCCGGCGACCGTCTCGGCCACTGTGGGATCTCCGAGCAAGCGCGTGAGCTCCGGCAACGGCTCCGTACCTGCCAGTCGGTGCACGACGTCCCGGAGCGGCCAGTAGGTGATCCCTTCGCCGTAGGAAAGGCAACGCCCGATGAGCAAGCGAGCGTCGCCCTCGGTTCGCAGCGCGAACTCACGCACCAGACGGGACTTGCCGATTCCGGCCTCGCCCGTCACAGCAAGCATGCGGCAGGCAGCTTCGTCGACGGTGGTCGAGAGCTCGTCGATCAGCCGCGCGAGCTCCGGACGCCTGCCCACGAACGGCCCGACGAGAGGGCGCTCGTGAGGTGGACCGGGTCGAACCTCCACCAGGCGGAAGGCGGCGACGGGCTCCGACTTCCCCTTCAGCGAGAGCGGGTCCAGCGGCTCGACCCGGACGGCGTCCGAGACGAGCGCCACCGTCGTGGCGCCGATCAGGATCTCGTCGGGCTCCGCGTACTGCTCCAGCCGTGCCGCGACGTTCATCGTGTCGCCGGTCGCGAAGGTGTCGCCTTCTCCGGTTACCACCTCGCCCGTGTTGATCCCGATCCGTGCCCGCAGCTCGACCCCCAGCTCGGGGCGCAGGCGCCGGAGCTCTTCGCGCATCGCAACCGCAGCCCTGACCGCACGCAGCGCGTCGTCCTCATGCACATTGGGGATACCGAAGACGGCCAGCACGGCGTCGCCGACGAACTTCTCCACTGTCCCGCCGTGGCCCTCGACGATCGCGCGCATCGCGTCGAAATACCGCTCGAGCGCATTCCGCATCGCCTCCGGATCCACTCGCTCCCCAAGAGATGTCGACCCCACGACATCTGCGAACAGCACGGAGACCGTCTTCCGGACCCGTACGACCACGCCCGGAAAGGTACGACTGACGAGTCCGGATTTCCAGGGCCCCTTCAGTGCGGATGCCGCGGCACTCGGGCTCGACGCTCGCGCGCGTGAGTTCCACGGCCCGGACGCGGCCGTCGTAGGCTTCGAGGATCGCTGCGGAGCGGCTACCGATCCGTCCTATGAGCGCGGCGCAGCTGCGCGCCCTCGCGCACCCTCTGCGCGTGCAGCTCCTGCAGGTGCTGTATGCCGACGGGCCGGCGACGGCGTCGCAGCTCGCGCGCCGTCTCGGCGAGTCCAGCGGCGCGACGAGCTACCACCTGCGTGCCCTCAACCGGGCCGGGATGGTGGAGGAGGCGGAGCGGCGGAACGGGCGCGAGCGGTGGTGGCAGAGACCGCGCGAGCGCATGATGATCCCCAACTCGGTTCCCCCCGAAGCCTCGGACAGGGAGCGCGCCGAGCTGCAGGCCGCACATGCGCAGATCGAGAGCATCTTCGTCGAGCGCGACGAGCAGGCGCTGGCCCGGTGGATGGAGATCCGGTACGACCTGCCGCTCGAGTGGCAGGACGCGCAATGGCTCGGCAACTTCCGCATGTGGGCCACCGCCGCCGAGATCAGCGACTTCGGGTCGGCCGTCATCGAGCTGGTGCGGCCGCTCCGAAAGCCGCCGGAGAGCGGCGACTCCGAGCGCATGGAGATCCACTTCACGTTTCGCGTGCTGCCCCAGCCTCCCGGGCCGTAGCGCTTCGCAACAACGCAAAGAACGTTTGCAATAGTCCTTTGTAAGCGCTAGGTTCATCTGCGCGGCCATGGCCGGGCCGGAAGGGACCGATGCACGAGAGGGCTGACATGTTGAATGGCTCGAGGCGCCTGGCCCGCTGCTGTCTGGCGGTCACCGTCGCGATCGTGGGGCTCGCGGTTGCGGTCGGGGTCCCCGGCGCGCGCGCAGAGGTGACCGGCCGGTCCGAGCCGGCGTCGCCCATCTACCTACGGAACCTCGGTCTGCCGGCGCACCGTGGGCCGCGAGTGTTCCTGGAGCCGAGCCAGAATCTGCCGGCCTCCTTCCGGGGCGCGGACAAGCTCGTCTCACGCTTCAGCGCGGGGCTCGCGCACCCCGTAGCCGAGGCTTCCGGAGACCTCGATCGCGACGGGATCTCCGATCTCGTCGTGGGCTACACCCTGCCGAAGGGAGGCGCGCTTGCGTTCTACCGCGGCAACGAGGACGCCTTCGTCCCTCGGAGCTCCGCCTCCTTCGAGGCGATTCGCCACGATCGCTTCCCCTCGCCGTTCCTCCGGCAGGCCAGGGTCGTGGGCCTCCCGGTCAGGCCGGACTTCCTGGGGACGGGTGCCTTTGCGCCGCGGCAGATGCCCGGCTTCGTCGCCGCTGCGCGCGGAGGCCGTGCCCTCTACCTGTCCGGAGCCCGGATCGTTCACGTGCCAGGGTCGATCACCAGCATGGCTGCGGGCGCCTTCGGCCGCTCGCAGGCCACCGTGCTCGTCGGCGTCTCCGAGCGGCACGGCCGCGGGTTCGCGTTGCTCGTCTACGGCCGGAGCACGCATGGGCTCGAGCTGCAGGCGCGCTACCCGCTGCCCGCTCCCGCCTCCTCGATTCAGTTCGCCGACTTCGGCGACCCCGGTCAGGACGCAGCGCTGCTCGCGGGCGGAAAGGTCTTCGTTCTCCGCTCCTCGAGCATGCATCTCCGAGCGCTCGAGCTCCCCCTCTCGGTCGTGGCCATGACGACGGGCTCCTTCATCTTCGACCGTCATCCGGGCTCGCAGCTCGCGCTGCTGACCCGTGACGGCGAGCTGCACTTCGCGGTCGATGCGCGGTTCGATCCGCGTCAGTACACCGCTGCCGAGTGGAAGGCGCTCCGGCGCGCGGCCGGCCGGGGCCGGGGCACCGCACATTCACCGGCACAGGCATCCTCCTCGCTTCGCGGCTGGAAGGTCGCGGAGACGGTCGCCGCCGTCGCGCCCGTGCGCCCCGGTCACGCGCCGTTGCTGGTCACGACGCGCATCTCGTCACACGCCGCCGACGACGTGCTGATCCTCGACCCGGCCACGAAGAAGCTGGCCGTAGTCGAGCACCCGGACCTGCCGCTCGGAGCGATGACCTTCCGCCGGGCGGTCGTCTCGACACGCTCCGACGCCGGTTCGCCGGTGGCTGCACTGGCTGCTCGCGTCAGCGTGGACGGCCGCCCCGGGCTCCTCACCCTCCAGCGCGGAGAGGCGGTGCCGTCCGTGATGCTGCCGCTGCCGGATCCGACCTTCACCGTCAACAGGACCGACGACCCCGCACCTCCGTCGCCCATCACCAACGCCTGCAACGGCGTAGCGAACGACTGCAGCCTGCGCGACGCGATCCTCAGGGCCAACGCGGCCTCCGGAACGGACACCGTCATGGTTCCCGCCGGCACGTACACCCTGACCCGGGCCAAGGTCGCCGGCGACTACTCGGGAAACAACGGCGCCCTGTACGTGAACGACTCCGCCAACATCGTCGGCGCCGGGCAGAACACGACGGTCATCCAGGCGGGAACGACCGCGTACAACGCCGGCACACCGAACGGCGTCGACATGGTGATGGCGGTCAACGAGGACATCAATCCCATCACCGATGCGACCGCGGCCATCTCCGATCTGACACTCCAGAACGGACACAACCGCGGCACGCACGGCAACGACGGCGACGGCGGCTGCATGGAGTTCGACACCGGCTCGAGCGGCAACGCGAACCTGACGCTCACCAACGTCACGCTGCAGAACTGCGACACGACGAAGGGAAACGGCGCCGGGATCGCGATCTTCAACTTCACGACGCCGGGCAACGGCCTGGTGACCTTCACGAACAGCATCGTCCAGGGGAACTCGGCGGTAGACACCTCGTCGGGTGTGGCGGCGGCCGCTGGCGGGATCTGGGTCAGCAATGCGGCGCGCATGTCGATGACCGGCAGCCAGGTCCTGGACAACAAGGCCACGCAGGTGACCGGTGCGGTGGGAGGTTTCGGGGGCGGCATCTTTCTCTTCACCAGCAATCCCAACTCGCGCCAGACAGTGATCCACAGCAGCATCATCTCGGGCAATCAGGCCTCGAGCGAAGGTGGAGGCATCTGGAACGGGGTCAACCTGCAGGTCGACCAGGGGACGGTGATCAGCACCAATTCCGCCGGCAGCGCCGGTGTCTTCAGGGTCCAGGGTGGAGGGCTGTACGACAACACGTCCTCGAACGGTTGCCCCGCAGCGTGCACCGACACGGCGACGTTCGACCACGTCACGATCACGGGTAATTCGGCGAGCAGCGGTTCGACCGGCTCAGGCGGCGGCATCTACCACGGCAACGACACGGGTGGGGGCGCGCTCACCGTCACGTTCAGCCGGCTGGCCGGAAACACCGCCCAGACGTCGGGCTCGAACCTGGCCGAGGACAACTCGACCGCCAACGTGACGGACGACTGGTGGGGGACGAACAACCCGCAGACCACGATCACGAACGTGACTCCGGTGCCCCCGAATGGAGGCGATCCGCCCGGGGGCAGCATCAATTTCACCCCCTTCATCAAGCTCACGGCCACCGCGAGCCCGAGCCCGATCAAGGTCAACCAGACCTCGACCCTCACCGCCGACTTCCTCCACGACTCGAACGGCGGCGCGCTCACGACGACCCAGATCAGCCTCCTGCTCGGGCTGCCGATCACCTGGGGGAACGCGGTCCGCGGAGCACTCTCGAACCAGCAGACGACGATCCAGGCCGCCGGCACCGCCACCGCGACTTTTACAGCTACGGCGGCGGGCGCGGGAAGCGCGGACGCGACGGTCGACAACGGCACGGCGACGGGAAGCGTGACCGTCAACAAGGCGAACACGACGGCGGCGATCACGTCCGACTCGCCTGATCCGACCGTCACCGGACAGGGCTACACGGTCGGCTTCAGCGTCAGCTCCGAGACTGGCAGCACGCCCACGGCGCCGACCGGCAACGTGACGGTCAGCGATGGGACGGACAGCTGCACCGGCGCGATCGGCGGCGGCCTCACCGGTTCCTGCACGCTCACGTCGAGCACGGCCGGCAGCAAGACGCTGACCGCGACCTACAACGGCGACGCGAACTTCAACGCCAGCCCCTCCTCGACCGGCGTGGCGCACCTCGTCAACAAGGCCGACACCACGGCTCACGTCACCTCGGAGAGCCCGACCGGCTCGGTCGTCGGCCAGCAGGTCTCGGTGCACTACAGCGTCACCGTGAACAGCCCGGGCGGTGGAACGCCGACGGGCAACGTCACCGTCACCGACGGCACGGCTTCGTGCACCGGCACGGTCGCCGCCGGGGCCTGCACGCTCGCCTTCGGCTCGCCCGGCACCAAGACGCTGGCCGCGACGTACGCGGGCGACGCGAACTACAACGCTAGCCCGGCGTCCACGGGCGTCTCCTACGTGGTGAGCAAGGCCGACACGACGGCGTCGATCACCTCTGACACCCCGGATCCGTCGCTGGTCGGTGACGCCGTGACCGTCGACTACACGGTGACCGTGAACAGCCCCGGCGCGGGAACGCCGACGGGCACGGTGACGGTGAGCGACGGCGTGGACAGCTGCTCCGGCACGGTCGCCGGCGGCGCCTGCAGCATCACGCTGACCACGCCGGGCGCGCGAACGCTGACGGCGACGTATCTCGGCGACTCGAACTTCAACGGCAGCGCCTCGGCCGCAACGGCGCACGAGGTCGACCAGCCGCCGGCGATCACGAGCCCGGCCTCGACGACGTTCACGGCCGGCAGCGCGGGGACCTTCACCGTGACGACGAGCGGCTTCCCCGCTCCGGGCCTGCTCGAGACCGGTGCGCTGCCGGGCGGGGTGACCTTCGTGGACAACGGCGACGGCACGGCGACGCTGGCGGGCACGCCGGACGCGGGCAGCGGCGGTGTCTATGCGCTGACGATCTCGGCCGTCAACGGCGTCCTCCCCGACGCGACCCAGGACTTCACGTTGACGGTGGACGAGGCGCCCTCGATCACGAGCGCGGCCGCGACGACGTTCACCGTGGGAAGCGCCGGCACGTTCACCGTGACCACCGGAGGCTTCCCGGCTGCGAGCCTGAGCGAGAGCGGCGCGCTCCCGTCCGGTGTCACGTTCGTCGACAACGGCGACGGCACCGCCACGCTGGCGGGCACTCCCGACGCGGGCACCGGCGGCACGTACGACCTGTCGTTCGCGGCGAGCAACGGGATCGGCACCGACGCGAGCCAGGACTTCACGCTCACGGTGGACGAGGCGCCGACGATCACGAGCGCCGACCACGTCACGTTCACGGAGGCCCTCGCCGGAACGTTCACGGTGACGACGTCCGGCTTCCCGGCGCCGAGCCTCGCCGAGAGCGGCGCGCTCCCGAGCGGCGTGACGTTCACGGACAACGGCGACGGGACGGGAACCCTGGCCGGGACGCCGGATCTCGGTACCCACGGCGACTATGCGGTCACCTTCACGGCGCACAACTCGACTCCGCCCGACGCCCCGCAGTCGTTCACGTTGACCGTCGACGCGGCGCTCGCTATCACGAGCGCGGATCACGCGACCTTCACCGTCGGGACGGCAGGCACGTTCACGGTCACCAGCGACGGAACACCGACCGCGACGCTGAGCGAGAGCGGCGCTCTTCCGTCCGGTGTCACGTTCGTCGACAACGGCGACGGCACGGCGACGCTGGCGGGCACGCCGGACGCAGGCAGCGGCGGCGCCTATCCGCTGACGCTGACGGCCCACAACGGCGTCGCGCCCGACGCGCAGCAGAGCTTCACGTTGACGGTCGACGAGGCACCTGCGATCACGAGCGCCGCCTCGACGACGTTCGTCGCGGGTAGCGCCGGTTCGTTCAGCGTGACGACTTCCGGCTTCCCGGCACCGGGTATCGGCGAGACCGGCGCGCTCCCGTCCGGTGTCACGTTCGTCGACAACGGCGACGGCACCGCGACACTGAGCGGCACTCCCGCTGCAGGAACGGGCGGCACCTACGACCTGGCGCTCGACGCGGGCAACGGCGTCGGCGGCGACGCAACCCAGGACTTCACGCTGACCGTGAACGAGGCGCCCTCGATCACGAGCGCCGACCACGCCACGTTCACGGTCGGCAGCGCCGGGTCGTTCACGGTGACCACCGCGGGCTTCCCGGTCTCCGGCCTGATCGAGAGCGGCGCGCTCCCGTCCGGTGTCACGTTCGTCGACAACGGCGACGGCACGGCGACGCTGGCGGGTACGCCGGACGCAGGCGGCGGCGGTGCCTATCCGTTGACGCTCGAGGCGATCAACGGAGTCGTCCCCGACGCGATGCAGGACTTCACGTTGACGGTGGACGAGCTGCCCTCGATCACGAGTGCCGCGTCGACGACGTTCGTCGCGGGTAGCGCGGGTTCGTTCACGGTGACCACGTCCGGCTTCCCGGCTTCGGGCCTGAGCGAGAGCGGTGCGCTTCCGTCCGGAGTGACGTTCGTCGACAACGGCGACGGCACCGCGACTCTGGCCGGGGTTCCCGCGGCCGGTAGCGGCGGCATCTATCCGCTGACGCTGACCGCCGCCAACGGCGTCGGCGCCGATGCTCAGCAGAGTTTCACGCTGACGGTGGACGAGGCGCCCTCGATCGCGAGCGCCGACCACGTCACGTTCACGGTCGGCAGCGCCGGCACGTTCACGGTGACCGCGACAGGGTTCCCGACGGCCGGCCTGAGCGAGAGCGGTGCGCTTCCCTCCGGTATCACGTTCGTCGACAACGGCGACGGCACCGCGACGCTGGGCGGCACTCCCGCGGCCGGCAGTGGCGGCTCCTATGCGCTGACCCTGACCGCCGGCAACGGCGTCGCGCCCGACGCACAGCAGAGCTTCGCCCTGACGGTGGACGAGGCGCCGTCGATCGGCAGCGCGGATCGCACCACGTTCACGGTCGGCACCGCCGGCGCGTTCACCGTGACCACGGGCGGCTTCCCGGCTCCGGGTCTGACCGAGAGCGGAGCGCTCCCCTCGGGCGTCACGTTCGTCGACAACGGCGACGGCACGGCGACGCTGGCGGGCACTCCCGCTGCGGGCACGGGCGGCTCGTACGACCTGGCGATCAAGGGCGCCAACGGGATCGGCGGCGACGCGATCCAGGACTTCACGCTCACCGTTGACGAGGCGGCCGCGGTCACGAGCGCGGACACCACCACCTTCACGGCGGGAACGGCCGGCACGTTCACCGTCACCGCCGGCGGGACACCGACTCCGAGCCTGAGCGTGACCGGGGCGCTCCCCGGCGGTGTCACGTTCGTCGACGACGGGGACGGGACCGCAACTCTGGCGGGCACGCCGGCCGCGGGCACGGGCGGCTCCTACGACCTCGCGATCAACGCGAGCAACGGCGTCGGCAGCGACGCGACCCAGAACTTCACGCTCACTGTCGACGAGGCGCCCTCGATCACGAGCGCCGACCACGCCGCGCTCCTGGTCGGTAGCGCAGGCTCGTTCACGGTCACCACCGCCGGCTTCCCCGCTGCCGGTCTGAGCGAAAGTGGCGCTCTGCCTGCGGGCGTGAGCTTCGTCGACAACGGCGACGGCACCGCGACCCTCGGCGGCACGCCGGCCGCCGGCACGCAGGGCCTCTACGACGTGCAACTCACCGCGACGAACGGGGTCGGTGGGGATGCGGCCCAGGACTTCGTGCTCGCGGTGGACCAGTCGTCCGCGATCACGAGCGCGAACCACGCGACGTTCGTCGTCGGAGCCCACGGTTCCTTCGGCGTCACTGCAACGGGCTTCCCGGCGCCCAGCCTGAGCGAGAGCGGAGCGCTGCCGAGCGGTGTCACGTTCGTCGACAACGGCGACGGCACGGCTTCGCTGGCCGGGACTCCGGCTGCGGGGACTGGCGACATCTACGTCCTGGCGATCAGGGCGAGCAACGGGGCCGGCAGCGACGCGACCCAGAACCTGACGCTGACCGTGAACCAGGCAGCTGCGGTCACCAGCGCGACCACGACGACCTTCACCGAGGCGCAGCCGGGCTCGTTCACCGTGACGGGGACGGGCCTCCCGATTCCGAGCCTCACCGTCAACGGCTCCCTCCCGCCCGGGATCACGTTCACCGACAACGGCAACGGGACGGCGACCCTCGCCGGAACGCCCGGCGTCGGCACGTCGGGCACCTATCCGCTCACCGTGACGGCGCACAACGGGGTCGGCGGCGACGCGACGCAGTCGCTCTCCCTCGTCGTCGTCCGCCGCAACCACGCGCCGGCGGCGACAGTCACGTCGGGGTTCTGCCGCGACCGGAAGAAGGCCTCCGGCACCGTCGATCTGACGCTTACGGATGCGGACGGCGATCCGCTCACGCTCGCGCTCGCCTCGAACAGCGCGCCGAGCCTGCTGCCCGACGCGAACGTCGTGATCGGCGGCAACGACCAGCTGCGCACGCTCACCGTCACCGCCGCCTCCGGCCGGAGCGGTACCGCGACGCTCGACCTCATCCTGAGCGACGGCAGAGACCCGACCACCGTCGTGATCACGGTCGTCGTGGGCTCGGCACACGGTACGAGGCTCAACGGCACCCCGGGAGACGACATGATCCTCGGCCGCGCCGGCCCGAACACGATCGACGCCGGCCCGGGCGACGACCTCGTCTGCGGCGGTGACGGCGCCGACACGCTCAACGGCGGCGGCGGCAACGACATCCTGGTCGGCGGCAACGGGAACGACAGGCTCAACGGGGAGAGCGGCAACGACCGGCTCAACGGCGGGAACGGCGACGACCGCCTCAGGGGCGGCCCGGGCGACGACCATCTCACCGGAGGCCGCGGCGCCGACTTCTTCAGCGGCGGGCCCGGCGCGGACACCGCCGCGGACTTCGACCCGCGCCAGGGCGACACGAAGGATGGGCCCCTCGCGAAGCTGCTCCTCTCCGCAGGGGGCGCCTGAGGTTTCCGCTACCCCGGAGGCACCGAGCGTCGCGGCCTCCTCGTCCCAGCGCCACGACGTCTCCGCCGTGACGTGCGCGCCGCCGACCCTCACGCCCGACAGCGAATGCGTCGCGCTGGCAATGTGCGCGTGTGGCCGTGTCGGACTCCGAAGTAGCCGCGGTGTCGCACGCACCGGACGCCGGGGACTGGCGCCGGCCGTCGCCGCGGCTCCTGCGCCTGCGCCGGCTCGAGGTGGGCGTGCCGGCCGCGGTCGCCGCCGTCGTCCTCGTCGTGTTCGGCGCGGTGTCCGGCTCGACCGCCGCCTATGTCCTCGCGGCCGTCGCCGCGGCTGCAGGGCTCGTGCTCCTCGCCTTCACCGGCCGGCGCTACCGCTCCTGGGGCTACGCGGAACGTGAGGACGACCTGCTCGTCCGGCGGGGGATCGCGTTCACCCGGCTGTCGGTCGTCCCGTACGGCCGGATGCAGTTCATCGACGTGACCGCCGGTCCGCTGGAGCGGCTGTTCGACCTGGCGACCGTCCGGCTCCACACGGCTGCCGCCGCGACCGATGCGAGGATCCCCGGGCTGGAGGAGGAGGAGGCGGCGCGGCTCCGCGACCGCCTGGCCGAGCTCGGCGAGGCCCAGGCGGCGGGCCTGTGAGCGGAGACGGGGACTGGCGGCGGCTGCACCCGCTCTCGCCCGTGGTGCGCGGCGGCCGCGGCACGATCGCGGTCGTGATCGTGCTTCTGCCGCTCGCGTTCGGTGCCGGCCGGATCTCCGACGCGATTCCGCAGCTCGTCATCGTCGGCGTGCTCCTCGTCACGGGCTTCGTCTCGTGGCTCGTAACCCGCTGGCGGATCGAGGGAGACGACCTCCATCTCGAGACCGGGCTCCTCCGGCGGCGCTCGATCCGCTTTCCGCTCTCCCAGCTGCAGGCGATCGACGTCGTGCGTCCGGGGCTGGCGCGCCTCTTCAACGTCGCGGAGCTGCGGCTACGGACGGCGGGCAGAAGCGGCGCGGCGGCACGGCTGGCCTACCTCCCCGAGCACGAGGTGGAGCCGCTGCGCGACCGGCTACTCGCGCTCGCCCGCAAGGCGCGCAAGGAGGAGGCGCCCGCGGGGGAGGCCGAGCCGGCGGAGGAGCACGTGCTGACGACGGTGCCGACCCGGCGGCTGATCGTCTCGATCCTCATCAGCGACGTCGGGATCGCGGCCGAGCTGATGACGCTCGGGCTCATCGTTGCGTACGTCGTCTCGCCGCACGCGGCGGCCGGAATCGTCTCCGGTGGACTCGTCTGGATCCTCGCCGTGATCACGCTCGTCTGGCGGCGCTTCAACCAGCTGTACAAGCTCACGGTGGCCGAGGCGGCCGAGGGCCTGCATCTCTACGGCGGCCTCGTCGCGCTGACGGCCGAGGTGATCCGCCCGGGACGGGTACAGGCGGTGCGGCTCGTGGAGCCGGTGACCTGGCGGCTGCTCGGCTGGTGCCGGCTGGAGATCGACATCGCAGGCCGCCAGCGCAAGAAGGGGGAAGGCCAGGAGTCGCGCGGCCAGCTCCGCACCCTCCTGCCGGTCGCCGAGCGGGCGCTCGCCTACGAGCTGCTCGACCGGCTCGTGCCCGATCGCCCGCGCGAGCTGGCACCCGCGCCGCGCCGCACGATGTGGAAGAGCCCGCTGCGCTACCGGGCCCTGGCGTGGGCACGCACCGACAGCTGCGTGGCGACACGGAGCGGACGCCTCCGCCGCGTCACGTGCTGGGTGCCGCTGGAGAAGGCGCAGAGCCTCCGCTACGTCCAGGGGCCCGCGCAGCGCCGGCTGCGCCTCGCGAGCGTGCACGTCGACACGGCCGGGCGCAGCGTCCACGCCAGCCTCCGCGACCGCGACGTGGCGGAGGCGACGAGCGCCCTGGGCGAGCTGACCGAGCTCGCGCGCGCCGCGCGCCGGCGCCCTGCAGTGGTGTAGGTCAGGCGGGCCAGCCATAGTCCCGGACATGTCCGCGCACGCACCGGCGCCGCGCCTGCGTCCCCTCGGGATCGGCGAAATCCTCGACGTCGGGATCAAGATCTACACCCGTAACGCGGTCACGCTGTTCAAGATCGTCGTCTTCGTCGTCCTGCCGGCGCAGATCGTCGTCAACGCGATCGAGGTCTCGTCCCTGCCGAAGTCCTTTCGCCTTTCGGGAGCCGGCTTCGGTCCGGGCCCCACCTTCACCACGACCGGCAACGAGACGATCACCGGCCACGAGCTCGGCGTCTTCCTCACCGGCTACGCGCTCGCGATCCTGATCGGCTTCGTCGCCGGTCAGCTGGCGCAGGCCGGCTGCTTCCGCGCCGTCGCCGACGCGTACCTGGGGGAAGAGGTCGGCTGGCGCTCGTCCCTGCGGTACGCGCTGCGGCGGCTGCCGGCGCTGATCGTCCTCACGATCCTGTCCGCGATCTTCATCGCCCTCGGCTTCCTCCTCTGCATCGTCCCGGGCATCTACCTCTGGGGCGCGTTCTACGTCGCGGTGCCGGTGCTGCTGGTGGAGGGCTCGCGGCCGGCGCGCTCGCTCGGCCGCTCGCGGGAGCTCGTGCGCGGGCGCTGGTGGGGGACGTTCGGGGTGGCGGTCGTCGGGACACTGCTCGTCAGCGTCGTCTCGTTCGCCATCTCCGGGCTCGTCGTCGGGGTCGCGTTCGCCAACCCGGCGAGGAACACGGTCACCGGCTTCGTGCTCAACACGTTCGCGACCACGCTCGGCAGCATGCTGAGCACGCCCGCGGCCGCGGCGTTCGCGACCGTGCTCTACATCGACCTCCGGGTGCGGAAGGAGGGCTTCGACCTGCTCCTGCTCGCGCGCAGGCTCGGTGTCGAGCGCGATCCCTGGCAGGAGCCGCCGTCCTTCCTCCCCGAGCCGGCGCAGCCGACGGGGTCCCAGCCGCCCTTCTGGCCGCCTCCGCCCGGCTGGACGCCCGGCCCCGCACCGAGCGAGGCGCCGCAGCCCGAGCCCGAGCCTGAGGCCGGCTGGCCGCCCTACTGGCCGCCGCCTCCCGGGCGAAAGCCGGGAGAGCAATGACCCCGCCCCAGGCCCGCGAGGAGGCCCGCCGGATCCTGGCCGAGCGGCGCTTCCACGGGACGAGCCTGCCGCGGCCGTTCCACGGGTTCCTGGACTGGCTCTCGCGCCACCTCCACTTCCTGGCGCGTGCCTGGGACTCGCTGCAGGCGGCCGTCGGCGGCGCCGACGTGCTCTGGGGGATTCTCGGCGCGATCGTCGTCACGCTCGCCGTGGTGGCTGCGAGCCGGCTCGCGGCGCGCCGCACCCGGTTCGAGGGCCTCGCGGCGGAGCGAGGGGCGCGACGGCGTGGGGAGGATCCTGCGGCGCTCGAGCGCCTCGCCGACGAGGCCGAGCAGCGGGGCGATCTGGAGATCGCGGTGCGCCTCCGCTTCCGTGCGGGCCTGCTCCGGCTGGCACGTGCGAGGGCGCTTCCGGGACGGCCCTCCCTGCGGACGGGCGAGGCGCGAACGGCGCTGCACAGCGCACGCTTCGACGCGCTGGCCCGGGACTTCGACGAGATCGTGTACGGGCGCCGCACGCCTTCCGCGGACGACGTCGCCGCGGCGCGGAGCGAGTGGCCACGTGTGCTGGAGGAGGCGAAGCGGTGAGCCGGGCGTGGAGGATCGGGCTGACCGTCGTCGCCGTCGTGGTCGCCGCAAATCTCGTGCTGCGCTTCCTCGGCTCGGTCACCGGTGGGACCCCGGGCGGCCCGCGCTCGTCGTCGTATGCCACGTCGCGGGCCGGGACGGCGGCGTTCGCGGAGCTGCTCGGCCGCGCCGGGCACCCGGTCGAGCAGGTGCGAACGCTGCCCCACTCCTCCGCGCCGAGTCCCCGGGCGACCGTCTTCCTCCTCGATCCGCCCGCCGTGGCGCCGGGGGACGTGCGGGCGCTGCTCGGCTTCGTCCGGACGGGAGGCCGGCTCGTGGCCGGCGGGGTGAGCCCGCGCACGCTGCGTGAGCTCGTCCCGAATCCGCCGGGCGAGCTCGGGCCCGGCGTGCGCAGCGCGAGGGCACGCGGGCTCGGCGGCGTGCAGCTCGTGCAGACCGCGGCTGAAGGCGCGTGGGCGCAGCCGGGGGTGACGCGGCCGCTAGTGAGCGCGCGCGGCCGCACGGTGCTCGTAGAGTCGCGCCGGGGTCGCGGCCGCATCTACCTGCTCGCCGACTCCTCCCCGCTCCAGAACCGGCTGCTGGTCCAGGCCGACAACGCCGCCCTCGGGCTCGCGCTAGCGGGCCCGCCTTCACGCCCGGCCCAGTTCCTCGAGAGCTACCACGGCTTCGGACGGAGCAGCGGGCTGGCGGCCCTTCCGCTGGCCTGGAAGCTCCTGCTCGGCGGCCTCGGGCTCGCCGCGCTGGTCTACATGCTGGCGCGCGGCCGCCGCTTCGGCCCGCCTGAGCCGGAGGGCCGCGAGCTGCCGCCGCCGCGGCGGGAGTACGTCGACGCGCTCGCTGCGTCGCTCGCCCGCACGAAGCGCCGTGACGAGGCCGTGGAGCGGGTGCGGCGCGAGGCGCGCGAGGCGCTCCTGCGCCGTGTCGCGCAGCCCCCGGGGGCCGACGACGCCGCGGTGCGGGAGGCGGCCCGCCGCGCCGGGCTCCCCGACGCCGACGCCGAGGCGCTGCTCGGGACCGTCCGCACCGACGAGGACGTGCTCGCAGTCGGCCGGGCGCTCGCCCGGATCGGGCAGGATCACCGCTGAGATGGCCGGGCTGCGCGATCGGGTCGTGTCGGAGGTGGCGAAGGTGGCCGTCGGCGCCGAGCCGACGGTCGACCGGATCCTGTGCGCGCTGCTCGCAGGCGGCCACGTCCTGCTCGAGGGCGTGCCGGGCGTGGCGAAGACGCTCGTCGCCAACGCCGTGGCGAGAGCGCTCGGGCTGGAGTTCCGGCGGGCCCAGTTCACCCCGGACATGCTTCCCTCCGACCTGCTCGGGACGCTGACGCTGCACGGCGGCGAGCTCACCTTTCGCCCGGGCCCCGTCTTCACGAGCGTCCTCCTCGCCGACGAGATCAACCGGACGCCGCCGAAGACGCAGGCTGCGCTGCTCGAGGCGATGGAGGAGCGCCAGGTGACCATCGAGGGGACGCCCCGCCCGCTGCCGGTGCCGTTCATCGTCCTCGCCACACAGAACCCCGTCGAGTACGAGGGCACGTACCCGCTGCCCGAGGCGCAGCTCGACCGCTTCCTCTTCAAGCTTGCGCTCGGCTATCCGGACGAGGCGGACGAGCGGGCGATCCTCGGGCTCCGGCACCGGGGCGTGCAGCCCGCGACGCTGGAGGACGTGCAGCCCGTCGTCGAGGAGGGCGAGCTGGAGCAGGCGTCGCGGGAGCTGGACGCGACCGGCGTCTCGGACGAGGTGGCGGCGTACGTGACCGCGATCGTGCGGGCCACGCGCACGCTGCCGAGCGTCGAGCTCGGCGCGAGCCCCCGCGCGGGCGTCCATCTCCTGGCAGCCGCGAAGGCGGAGGCGCGGCTCGACGATCGCGGCTACGTGACGCCCGACGACGTGGCCGAGGTGGCGCCGGACGTGCTCCGGCACAGGCTGCTCCTGCGGCCGGAGGCGGAGCTCGAGCGCTACTCGGCCGACCAGGCGGTGCAGGCCGCGCTCGAGCTCGTCCCCGTGCCGCGGTGACGCCGACGCCGCGCGCGGCGGCGGTACTCGCGCTCGTCGCGCTCTCACTGCTCGTCCTGCCCGTCCCGGTCCCGGTGCTCCTCGCGGTCGCCCTCGCGGCGGCGGCCGGGGTCGACGCCTGGTGGGCCCGCCGGCCGCCGGTCGTGACGCGCGAGGCGCCGACCCAGCTCGCCCGTGGCGTGCCGGCCGAGCTGCGGCTCGTGTGCGAGGAGCCGGCGCGCGTCCGGCTGCGCCAGCCCACGCCGCCGGACCTCGAGCTCGAGCCGGCCGAGGCGGACAGGGAGCTTGTCGGCCGCCTCGTGGCGCGGCGGCGCGGCCGCCACACACTGCCCGCGCCGGTCGCCCGCCGCACCGGCCCGCTGGGCCTCGCGGCGTGGACGCACCGGGTCGGGGAGCCGGCCGAGATCCGGGTCTTCCCCGACCTCCCCGCTGCGCGGAGGCTCGCGACCAGCGTGCGCGCCGGCACCTTCCGGGACGAGGGCCTCCGCCGCCGGGGGCCGCTCGGCCTCGGCACCGAGTTCGAATCCGTGCGCGACTACTCGCCGGACGACGACGTCCGCCAGGTGAACTGGCGAGCCACGGCCCGGCTGGCGCGGCCGATGAGCAATCAGTACCGGATCGAGCGCGACCGCGACGTCGTTTGCGTCGTCGACTGCGGCCGGCTGATGGCCGCTCCGTTCGCCGACCGGACGCGCCTCGACGCCGCCCTCGACGCTGCCGTCGCGGTGGCGGCCGTCGCCGACGTGCTCGGCGACCGCTGCGGGACGATCGCCTTCTCCGACGAGGTCCTGCGCCGCCTGCCGCCGCGCCGCGCGGGCGCCCGCGACCTCGTCACCGCGCTCTACGACCTCGAACCGCTGCCGGTCGACAGCGACTACGAGCTCGCGTTCTCACGCTTCCGCGGCGTCAAGCGCGCGTTCGTGCTCGTCCTCACCGACCTGCTCGAGGAGTCCGCGGCTCGGCCGCTCGTGGAGGCGCTTCCCGTGATCGCCCGCCGCCATGCCGTGGCCGTGGCGAGCGCGGCCGACGCCGACCTCGATGCGGCCGTCAGCTCCGTTCCGGGGGCGCCCGGCGACGTCTACCGGGCGGCGGTCGCGCTCGAGGTGCTCGCGGCGCGGGCCCGAGCCGCCGCGCAGCTTCGCCGCGCCGGCGCGATCGTCGTCGAGTCCCCTCCGCCCACGCTCGCCGCTGCGTGCGTCAGGGCGTATCTGCGGGCGAAGTGGACGGCTCGCCTTTGACCCTCCCGCGCCAGACCACGAGCCCCCAGTAGAGGACGCCGAGGCCGGCGCCGGTCCCGATCACGGCGCCGAGGCCCGACTCGGCGAGGCGCGCGCGGTTCCCCTCCACGATCCCCGCGAGCACGAGCCACGGCGCGGTGCCGGCGACGAGCAGCAGCGCCGCCTGCGCCTCCCGCTGCAGGGACGCGCGCCGCGTGCGAAGGCCGGGGCTGACGATCGACCAGCCGAGCGACAACCCCGCGGCGCCGGCGACCAGGACGCACGAGAGCTCGAGCACGCCGTGGGCGGTGACGAGGTCGACGAAGCCGACGCCGTTCCCGGCCTGGATCATCAGGCCTCCGACCACGCCGAGCAGCAGCCCGTTGTAGAGGAGCGCGAGGGCCGTGGCGATCCCTCCCGTGATCCCGCCGGCGAACGCGGCGGCCGTGACGCCGATGTTGTTCGTGAACACGCTCGTCGTGAACGCCGCCTGCTGGCCCGCGGTCATGTCGCGCCACGGATGGCCCGGCTGCAGGGCCGGACGGAACTCGGCGGGGACGACGCCCGTCGCGGCGCCGGGATCGTGGACTCCCCAGACGGCTGCGAGCGCGGCCGTCCCGAACAGGAGCAGGAACGAGACGAGCAGCGCCTTGCGCCGCCCGGCGACGAGGCGCCAGTAGCCGGTCGCGAAGAAGTGGACGACCGAGTGCCGTCGCCCGGCCGCGCCGTACACGATGTGGCGCGCGCGGCCAACCAGCACTTCCAGCCGCGCCGCCTCCGCCGACCCCGGAGCCTCGCGGCGGAGCCGCGCCAGGTCCGCCGCGGCGGCCCGGTAGAGCGAGCCGAGCCGGAGAAGCCGTTCCGGGCCGAGCAGTTCGGGCCGGCGCCCGGCCTCGGACACGAGCCGCTCGAGCTCGTGCCAGTCGGCGCCTCGCGCCTCGATGATTGCCTCTAGCCTCACGCCGACGGTGTTCGAGGACCGGCTGACGATCGAGACTCCGGAGGGAGTCGCGCTCGAGCTTACGCTCGCCGGCGTCGGCTCGCGCTTCGCGTCCGCGCTGGT
>DASTZY010000056.1:0-3685 GCA_035764085.1 Gaiellaceae bacterium | reverse complement strand
CGTGCGGCTGATCCGCGGCTACGACCCCGAGGATCCGCGGCCGCCGCTCTCGCGTACGCTCGACGCGGCCGTCGTGGCGGCGCGCGACTACGAGCGCGTCGGCCTCGAGCTCTCGCTCGGCACGCAGGCCTCCGACCGCATGGTCGGCGAGCCCACGACGTTCACCGCCGCGTGGTTCGACGCCTTGCCGGAGGCGGCCGACGCGACGCCGCTCCTCGTGCGCGCGCGCTCGCGCAAGACCGAGCAGGAGGTCGAGCGGCTGCGGCTCGCGAACGAGATCGCGGCGGCCGCGATGGAGCACGTCCGCGGCCGGCTTCGCCCGGGGACGAAGGAGGCGGAGGCCGCCGCGCTCTGGCAGGGCTTCGTCCACGGTGAGGGCACCGGTTGGCAGGGGAAGGTCGAGCTCGCGCTCCCGTTCTCGCTCGTCTGGGCGGGCCGCGGGATCAAGACGTTCACCGCGACGGGCGACCTGCCGGTCGTCGAGGGCGAGCCCGTCCTGTTCGAGATCTGGGTCTGTGCGGACGGCTACTGGGCGGATCACACCAAGAACCTCGTGGTGGGCGAGTTGCGGGACGACTACGTCGAGCTCCAAGCTGCGCTCATGGGCGTGTACGAGCGCGCGCTCGCGTCGATCCGGCCAGGCGCGCAGATGGCCGAGCTCGACCGGCAGGTCCGTGAGCAGTTGCACGACGCCGGCTATCCCGGGCAGCCGACCCACCCGATCTGCCACGGCGTCGGCGCGCGCGCACACGAGCCGCCGTACCCGCACCAGGCCGGCGGGGGCACGTTCGAGGAGGGGATGGTGCTGGCGGTGGAGCCCGGCGCGTACTGGCCCGGCGGCGGCGGGCTGCGCCTCGAGGACAACTTCCTCGTCAACGCAGACGGCGTCGAGAAGCTCTCCTCGTTCCCGGACGGGGTGGTGCAGTGTCCGACCTGATCTGGACCGGCTCCCTCAACGACCGGTACGCGATCCGGGGGCACGTCGGCCTCTACGACACGACGCTGCGCGACGGCGAGCAGACCGTCGGCGTCGTCCTATCGCCCGAGGAGAAGCTCGAGATCGCGCGGCTGCTCGACGGGCTCGGGATCGAGCGGATCGAGGCCGGATTCCCGCGCGTCTCGGAGGATGACCGGCGCGCCGTCGAGCTGATCGCCGGCGCGGGGCTCGGCGCGGAGGTCTGGGGCTTCTCGCGCGCGGTGCCCGCCGACCTCGAGCTCCTCGTGGAGCTCGGCGTCGAGGCCTCGGTGATCGAGTCGCCGATCTCGGATCTGAAACTCGATGCGATCGGCGTCTCCCGCGAGAAGATGCTCGAGCGGATCGCGAGCGCGATGCGCTTCGCAGACGAGCACGGGATCCGGGCGGCCTTCTTCGGCGTCGACTCGACCCGCGCCGAGCCGGACTTCTACCGTCGCGTCTATGAGACCGCGGTCGAGGCCGGCGCGAAGGAGGTGGCCGTCGTGGACACGCTCGGAATCGCTTCGCCCGAGGCCGTGGCAGACCTCGTCGGCGCGACGCTCCAGTACGTCGACGGGCTCCCGGTCCACTTCCACGGGCACAACGACTTCGGGGTCGCCACCGCGTCAGCGGTCGCCGCGGTGCGGGCCGGCGCGACCTGGATCCACGGGACCATCAACGGGATGGGCGAGCGCGCGGGAAACGCGGACCTCGGCGAGATCGCGATCGCGCTGCGCGCGTTGTACGGCGTCGAGACCGGCCTCCGCTTCGAGCGGATCCGCGAAGCCGCCGCACGCATCCAGGAGCTGTCCGGCTACGGCCTCGCGCCGTGGAAGCCGCTCACGGGAGAGACGCTGTTCCGCCGCGAGTCCGGCGCCGTCGCGTCGCAGTTCCACGACCCGCCGTCGATCGAGCCGTACTCCTCCGAGCTCGTCGGCGCCGAGCGCGCCATCGTTCTCGGCAAGAAGAGCGGGCTCGACTCGATCCGGATCAAGGTGGAGGAGCTCGGCCTCGACGTGCCCGAGGAGCGGTGGCCGGAGCTGCTCGCGCAGGTGAAGGAGCTCGGCACGCGCAAGGGCGGCCTCGTGACCGACGACGAGCTGCGGGAGCTGGCGCATGGCTGACTACGACGCGGTCGTCGTCGGCAGCGGCGTCAACTCGCTCGCCTGCGCGGCGCTGCTCGCGCGGGCCGACTGGCGCGTCTGCGTGCTCGAGCGGAACGACTGGTTCGGCGGGGCCATCAAGACGGAGGAGCTCACCGAGCCCGGCTTCCTCCACGACACGTTCAGCGCCTGGCACCCGCTTTGGGTCGGCGGCGCCGCGCACGCCGAGCTCGGCGAGGAGCTCGCAGCGCGCGGGCTCGAGTACCTGAACACCGACCTGCCGACGGCGACCGCCTTCCCCGACGGCGCGTCCGCCTTCCTCCTCCGCACGGCCGAGGGGAACGAGCAGGAGCTCGGGCCGGAGTGGCCCGGCGTCCTCGAGCGGTTCTTCCCCAACGCGGATCTCGCATTCGGCGTCCTCGGCACCGAGCTCTGGTCCGGCGCCGGACTCGCGCTCGGGGGGAAGGCGATGCGGCGGCTCGGCCGCGCGGGTGCGGCCGCCTTCATGGGCGAGGTGCTGCAGTCGAGTCGCGACTGGCTCGAGACGACCTTCGCTTCCGAGCGCGCGCATGGCGTGCTCGCACCGTGGGTCCTCCACACCGGGCTCGGGCCCGACCAGGCGACGTCCGGCTTCATGACGCAGTTGATCGCGGTCGCGGTGCAGGAGGGCGGGATGCCGGTACCGCGCGGCGGCGGTGCGAAGCTCGCCGAAGCGTTGGTGCAGCTGATCCGCGACCACGGCGGCGTTTGCGAGACCGACCGCGACGTCGAGCGCGTGCTCGTGCGCTCCGGCCGCGCCGTCGGCGTGCGGCTCACCGACGGGGAGACGATCGAGGCGGAACGAGCGGTCGTCGCGAACGTGACGCCGACGCAGCTCCACGAGCGTCTGCTGGCGGACGCCGACGTGCCCGCGCCGGTCGCGGCCGGAGCGCGCCGCTTCCGCTACGGCCGCTCGGAGATGCAGATCCACTACGCGCTCTCGGAGCCGCCGCGCTGGGACGGTGACGAGCGGCTCGCGAGATCCGCGATCGTCCACGTCACGCCCGGCCTCGACGGAGTCTCGCGTGCCGTGAACGAGGCCGAGCGTGGGCTGCTCCCGGCCGAGGCGACGATCGTGGTCGGTCAGCCCTTGACGCTCGATCCGTCGCGGGCACCGGAGGGTCGCGGCCTGCTCTGGGTGCAGCTGCAGGAGCTGCCGTGGCGGATCAAGGGCGACGCCGGCGGCGGGACGTATCTCGGCCGCGGCGAGTGGACCGACGCCTGGCGTGAGCACCACGCGGACCGGATCCAGGCACGCCTCGCGCAGCACATTCCCAACCTGGAGTCGTCGATCCTGAAGCGGGTCGCACTCGGCCCGCACGACCTGCAGCGCGCGAACGTCAACCTGCGGCACGGCGACCCCTACGGCGGCTCGCTCGCGCTCGATCAGAACTTCCTCTGGCGTCCCTTCGGGAGCAGCCCGGGCCACGCGACGCCTGTCGAGCGGCTGTGGCAGATCGGTGCGAGCACCTGGCCCGGCCCCGGCCTCGGTGCCGGCTCGGGGACGATCGTCGCACGGAAGCTGCTCGAGCCTCCGCTCACCCAGCGCGCCGTCGCGCGCGCCCGCTCGCTCGTGCAGCGCTAGTCG
>DASTZY010000055.1:0-2211 GCA_035764085.1 Gaiellaceae bacterium | reverse complement strand
TCGCCGAAGCCGACGCGGCAGGCATCACGCCCGCAGAGGCCGCCGACCGGCTCGTGCGCAGGCGCATCGACGAAGCGCGCCCCGGCTAGCGACGGAGCCTGGCGGCGGCCGCACTCCCCAGAAACCCGTGCGTGCACGATTGATCCGCATTCGGCGCGGTCCTAGAGTCGAGCCATCACACGTGGTTTGAAGAACGGTCAGCGGCAGAAGCTTGCGCGGGTTGCTTCGGCCCGCCCGAATCCGATCGAACGTCGGATGTCGAAGTTCTTGCGCGAGCCGCCGTCGTTGCGGACGGCGGCCAGCGTGATCGTCACGGCGACCGCTCTCGCGGTGGTCGGCGGCGGCGTGCTGATCAGACTGCTCGACCACTCGGAGTATTCGAGCATCT
Source organism: Gaiellaceae bacterium (assembly GCA_035764085.1). GTDB lineage: Bacteria > Actinomycetota > Thermoleophilia > Gaiellales > Gaiellaceae > Palsa-739. Next base: position 1,823 of record DASTZY010000055.1, on the reverse strand, counting down.
GGGTCGGCATGTGGTGGGCTCTGCAGACGGTGACGACTGTCGGCTACGGAGATGTCACGCCGGCTCATGCTTCGGGCCGGATCGTCGCCGCCTTCGTGATGCTCGAAGGGATCGCCTTTCTCGCCATCATCACCGCCGCGGTCACCTCCACGTTCGTCGTTCGGGCGGAGCGCGAGCGGTCGATTGCGGAGGGCATCGAGGAAGCCGCGATGGAAGAGCGGCTCGACGCGCGCTTCGACGAGCTCTCCCAGCGTTTCGACCGCCTCGAATCGATGCTCGAGAAAGCGGACACATGACGACCGGCGATTCGCTCAGCAGCGCTCCGGCCGAGCCGGCCCACGGCCGCGTCGAGCGGATCCTGGGCTGGCTTCGCGAGCGATCGGACCGCCCGCTCGGCCGGCTCGCGTTCCGCTGGTTCCGCGCCTACTTCGCGGCCAGCCGCAACTCGGGCTGCGCGATCACGATCTACTCGTCGCTGTCGGTGCTGCCGGCCACTCTGGTCTTCGTCGCCGCCCTCTACGCCGCCGGCAACGTGAACCTCTTCGCGCAGCACCTCGTCGACCACCTGAACCTGACCGGCAATACGGCGACCCTGGTGGAGCAGACGTTCGGCAGCTCGTCCTCGAACGCTCTCGCGGCCTCGCTCACGATGGTCGTGACGTTCCTGCTCTGGGGGATCGGGATCGGCCAGCTCTACCAGGACGTCTATGCGCGCGCCTGGGGCATCAAGGTTGCATCCGCGGCCGATCAGGCCCTGTACGCGATCTTCTTCTTCGTCTTCGCGGCCGCGCTGGCCCTCGTTCTCGTCGCGCAGTCGGAGCTTGGCGACCCGAGTCGCTGGCTCGTGCTCGTACCGGTCTGGATCGCCGGCTCGCTGGTGTTCTGGCTGGGAACGCCCCATTTCCTCCTCCACCGTAAGATCGCCCCGCGGCAGCTGCTCCCCGGCGCGCTGATGGCGACGCTCGTCCTCGGCGGCACCGCCGCCTGCTCGCCCCTTTTCCTCGGGCCTGCGCTGACCACGAACGGGCGGGCGTTCGGCTCGCTCGGCATCGTCCTGACCGTCGTCGGCTACTTCTTCGTCATGGTGACGCTCTCGCTCGTCTGCGCCGTCTTCTCTCCGGTCTGGTTCGCCTGGCGCGCGGACGAGAAGAGCCGCGCGCCGAGCGAATGAGCGCCGGCGCTGCTCGGCGCCCCCGTGCCGGCGAGCAGCCGGAGTCGCGTCGCCAGGTGCTCGTGAGGCAGGGACGGTCGCTCGTGGAGGCGATCCGCAACAACGACGAGGCGGCGGTCGAGGACGCCGTCCTGGCGTTGAGCCAGTCGCGGCGGATCTTCGCCCCTCTCGTGTTCGCACTCGGCGCGTTCGTGATGCTCTTCCAGGGGCTGAGGATGCTGTTCTCCAACTGGAAGCTCACCCTGATCCAGGTGGTGCCCGCGATGTGGATCTGGCTTGCGCTGCTCGACCTCAAGGCGCACACGTACAAGGGCAAGGAATTCCAAAGCTGGCATGGCGCCGCCGAACTCCTGCTCATCCTCGCGATCGCGCTCCTGACCGCCGCCTCCTACTACCTCAACGCCGTGTTCGCCTTCGCGATCTCGCATCCCGAACAGCCGCAGATCCGGCCGGCGTTCTCGCTCGCCCGGCGCCACCTCCGGATCATCCTCGGTGTCGGTCTCGTCGTCGGCCTGGCCCTCGGCTTCTCGGTGATCGTCGTCCCGCGGTGGGGTCACCCGTGGTTCGCCCTCTCGCTCGGGATCGTGATCGGCGTGATGATGCTCACCTACGTCACCGTCCCGGCTCGGATCGTCGGGATCAAACCGGTGGG
>DASTZY010000054.1:0-10041 GCA_035764085.1 Gaiellaceae bacterium | reverse complement strand
GCCGGGGCCGCGCTCCACGGGATGCGGCGACGTCTCGGTCAGCACGCGTCAACCGTACCACGCAGGTGCCGTGAGCCACGTCCGCCCGAGGCGGCGGAGCGTGCGTCTCGCGGCCTCCGCGTCGCGCCGCTGGTGGAACAGCCCGTACACGACCGGGCCCGCACCGGAGACGTCCGCGCGAAAAGCGCCGGCCGCCCGCATCGTCTCGGCGTGGGGCGAGCTGACGAGGTCGTTGGGAAGCAGGGCCGCGAGGTCGCGCGGCCGCTCCACCTGGGCGAGCACGTCGAGGAGCGACTGCCGCCTCTCGGCCCAGCCGGCCGGCCCACGGCGGGCGTCGAAGGCCGCGTAGACGTCGGCCGTCGCGGTCTTCGCCGCACCGCGCGGGAGGAGGAGGACGATCCAGAAGTCCTGCGGCAGCTCGAGCGGCTCGAGCTCGCTGCCGTCCCCCGAGCCGAGCTGTGGGCCGTCCACGAGGAAGAACGGGACGTCGGCGCCGAGGCCGGCCGCGATCGTCAACAGCTCGTCGAGCGGCAGCGGCTCCGGGAGCGTCTCGTTCGCGAGCCGGAGAGCGGTGGCCGCGTCGGAGCTGCCGCCGGCCTGGCCGGCGGCGACCGGGTTCTTTTTCTCGATCCGCACCCTCCAGCGAGGCTCCGTGTCGGCGGCCCGGGCAAGCTCCCGGAGCGCGCCGGCGACGAGCGTGTCGCCCTCGAAGCCCTCGACCTGCAGCTTCGAAGCTGTCACGAGGTCGATCCGATCCACGAGGTCGATCCGCTGGAGCACGGTCAGCACCTCGTGCTTGCCGTCGTCGCGCGGCGGGCCGACGACGAGGGCGAGATTGATCTTCGCCGGGGCGGGCGCTCTCACAGCTGGGCCACCACGCGCTCGAAGAACTCGCGCTTACGCCGCTCGTAGTCACCGGGCGCCGCCTTGAGCTCCCGGTACTCGGCCAGCAGGTCCGGCCTGGCGGCGAGCAGCTCCCAGACGAGCCGGTGGTGCTTGTCACCGAGCGATCCCGGCCTCGTCAGGACGATGTCGACCTGCGGCGGCCCCGGGTCCCGGAACGCAGCCCAGTCCGCGCGCCACTCGCCGGGATGGAGCGGCGGGTACTCGGAGCCGAGGATCTCGGCGGCCGCAGCGACGTCGTCGACGAGCGCGACGAGATCGAGATCGTCCGCCTCGAGACCCGGCACGCCGGCGCTGCCGCTCAGTTGCACACGAGCCCCGGGCAGGAGCTCGCGCAGCCGCTGCTCCTGCTCGATCACGCCAGGGCCTCGGTCAGCTTCACGAACTCCTGGGGCGCGAGCGCCTCGGCGCGCGACTCGGCGGGACGGCCGATCGCCGCGAGCGCGTCGGCTGCCCGCTCGCGTTGGGCCAGGCCGGCCAGGGCGAGCGAGTTCGGGAGTGTCTTGCGCCGGTGCGCGAACGCTGCGGTCACGACTTCCTTCACGCGCGGGAAGTCGGAAGGCAGCGGCGTGCGACGGAAGGCCACGAGCGCGGAGTCCACGTTCGGCGGCGGGCGGAAGACCGTGCGTGACACCGCGTGGAAGCCGGTTCGCTGCGCGGCGAGCCTGACGAGGACGGACACGGCGCCGTAGGCCTTGGTGCCCGGCTCCGCGAACAGCCGATCGGCCACCTCCCGCTGCACCATCACGCACCAGAGCGCGACGTTCGGCAGCCCGTCGAGGCTCTCGACGACGAGCGGCGTCGCGACGTTGTACGGCAGGTTGGCAACGAGCTTCGTCGCGTCCCGCGGGAGCTCGACCTGGAGCGCGTCGCCGAAGGTGAGGTCGACGTTCGCGGGCAGGTCGCTCAGCGCGGGCTCCAGCGCCCTGTCGATCTCGATCGCGTGGACACGGCCGACGCGCCCGGCGAGGTAACGCGTGAGCACGCCCTGCCCGGGCCCGATCTCGAGCACCACGTCGTCCGCCCCGAGCTCGGCGAGTCGGCCGATGACGTCGAGGATGTTGCGGTCGACCAGGAAGTGCTGGCCGTACTCCTTCTTCACAGGCCGAAGCATGCGCTCGCATTGAGCTCGATCTGCCGCTCGAGCTCGGCCGGCTGCTCGCCGCGCGCGCGCGCGAGGGCGGCGACCGTGTGGATCACGTTCGCGGGCTCGTTCGGCCTGCCGCGCACGGGCTGCGGCGCGAGATAGGGCGAGTCGGTCTCGGCGAGGATCCGATCCGCGGGAACCTCGGTCGCGGCGAGGCGAAGCTCGACCGCCTTCGGGAAGGTGGCGTTGCCGGCGAACGAGACGTACCAGCCGCGCTCGAGCGCGGTGGGCAGCAGGTGCGGCGAGGAGAAGCAGTGCAGGACGACGGTTCCCGCGAAGCCGGCGAGCCCGGCGAGCGTGTCGTCGTCGGCTGCGCGCGTATGGATCACGACCGGCTTCCCGAGCTCGGCGGCGAGCTCCAGCTCGGCGGCGAAGAGTCGACGCTGGTCGTCGCGGGGCGCGTAGTCGCGGAACCAGTCGAGCCCCGTCTCCCCGACGGCGACCGCCTTCGGGTGCGCGTGGAGCTCGCGCAGCTCGGCGAGGTCGGCATCCGTCGCCGTCCCCGCCTCGTGCGGGTGGATGCCGAGGATCGCGAAGACTCCCTCGTGCCGGTCGGCGAGCTCGAGCGCGCGGCGGCCGTCTTCCACGCTCGTGCCGACGGTGAGGATCGTCGTCAGCCCCGCGTCCGCAGCGCGGGTGATCGCCTCGTCGGCGTCGTCGAGCGAGGTCAGGTGCGCATGCGTGTCGATCACGCAGCAGTCGCGGGCAGCTCGAGCTTCGGGAAGAGCGGCTTCGCGGCCGCGATCCCGTCGACCTCCTCGGCGACACCGTTGCGGACGCGGTTCCAGGCGAGGTCGTCGGGCTGGTTCAGCGCCGCGAGGATGCGGGGCGCCGTCTCCGGCAGGAACGGCGCGAGCGCAACGGCGAGCGCGGTCAGGCCGTCGACGAGGTTGTAGAGCACGCCGTCGAGCCGGGCGGCGTTCGCCTCGTCCTTCGCGAGCTTCCACGGCGCCTCGGCGTTGACGTACTGGTTGAGCGCACGCACGCCGTCCCAGACCGCGTCGAGCGCGCCGGTCACGTCGAACCGGTCGAGCCGTTCGGCGACGTCGGCGCCGAGGGCGCCGAGATCGACCGGCGGCTCGGCCTCGCCACGGATGAGCTTGCCTCCGCGGTACTGCGCGACCATCGCGGTCGTCCGGGAGAGGAGGTTCCCGAGGTCGTCGGCGAGCTCGTTCTCGTAGCGCTCGCGGATGCCGTCGACCGTCGCGTTGCCGTCCTGTCCGAACGAGATCGCGCGGGCCATCCAGTAGCGCAGGGCGTCCGCGCCGTAGACGTCGATGAGCTCGAGCGGGTCGACCGCGTTGCCGGCCGATTTCGAGATCTTGCGGTCGTCGAGCAGCAGGTACCCGTGGACGAAGAGCTGCTGGGGGGGCTCGTAGCCGGCGGAGAGGAGCATCGCCGGCCAGTAGACGCAGTGGAAGCGCAGGATGTCCTTCGCGAGGAGGTGATGGACGGCCGGCCAGTAGCGCTCGCGGAGGTCCTCGCCCTCGCGCGCGTACGTGAGCGCACTGACGTAGTTGACGAGGGCGTCGGCCCAGACGTACGCGACCTGGCTCTCGTCCCAGGGCAGCGGGATTCCCCACGGCTGGCCCGCGCGCGAGATGCTGAAGTCGCGGAGGCCCCCGGCGATGAACGAGCGCGCCTCGTTGAAGCGAAACCCGGGCAGCACGAGGTCGGGCCGCTCGTCGTACAGCGCGAGCAGCCGGTCCTGGTAGGCGGAGAGCCGGAAGAAGTAGTTCTTCTCCTCGATCCATTCCGGCGGCACGAGGTGGTCGGGGCAGAGCCCGTCGGGTGTGAGCTCGTCCTCTGTCTTGAATGCCTCGCAGCCGACGCAGTACAGGCCCGCGTAGACGTCCTCGTACACGTCCCCGTTGTCGTAGATCCGCTGCAGGAACTCGCGGACGAAGCGCTTGTGGCCGTCGTCGCTCGTACGGATGAAGAAGTCGACCTCGGCATTGAGCCGCGGGGCCAGCTCGCGCCAGGGGACCGCGATCCGGTCGGCGTACTCCTGGGCCTCGAGCCCCTGCTCCTCCGCGACGCGCCAGACCTTGGTCGCGTGCTCGTCCACGCCGGTGAGAAAGAAGGTGTCGGCGCCGCGTTGCCGCTGGTGGCGGACGAGCATGTCGCCGATCGCCGTCGTGTAGGCGTTGCCGAGGGTCGGCGTCGCGTTGACGTAGTAGATCGGCGTGGTCAGGTAGAAGCGCACGAGACCATGATACGAGCGCCGATCTGCGCGCCCTGTGCGGCTTCCGGGTGTCAGGCCGCGCGACGCTCGTGGCGATCGAACGCCTGCCCCGGCAGGTGGACGACCTCCGCCGTGGGATACCCGCGGCGGCGGCGCGCGGCCGCGAAGGCCGCCGCCACGGCGACGAGCGCGGCGACGCCGTTGCAGATGAGGGGGACGGGCGAGGCGCGACGAGCGGCCGGGAGAACGCGTGGAACCGGCACGATCGGCTGCGGCTCGTGGCCGGCGTCGAGGCCGGTCGGATTCCGGCGAGCCGACGGCTCGACGACCGGCCGCGCCGGCGTGCTCGGGCGCCGCTGCGGAGTACGGACTCGATGCTCCGCTCGTTGTTCCGTCCTCGCGGGCCGCGCTGCCGGTCGGTCTGACGTCTCCCAACGAGGCTTCTGCGCATGCTCGGTCGCTCCATGCACGACCCGGCTCGTCCGCGGCGTCACGGTGGAGCCGCGCGTCGTGACGACAGGCGCGGCCTGCGGCGCAGGAGGCGCGGGCGCGGCCTGCGGCGCGGGAGGCGCAGGCTCGGACACCGGCGGCGACGCCGCAGACCCGCCGCTCGCGACCGGCTGCTGCACCGGGGCGGTGCTCTCCGTGGGAGGGGCGTCGGCAGCAGGCGCGGGAAGCAGGCCGAGCGGGTCGACGTAGCCGTTCGGATCGGCCGCGAGGCGAATGCCGAGGTGGACGTACGGGGCGTCCACCTCGGGCGTCCCGCTCGGGCCGACCGTGCCGACGGCGTCTCCCTCGGCGACCGCCGCACCCTTCGAGACGAGGAGCGAGCCCAGGTGCGTGAGCGTGACCGAGTACCCGTCGGCGGTCTCGATGGTGACCGACTTGCCGTTCGTCGGCACCGTCCCGGCGAAGCTGACCGAACCGGCCGCCGGCGCCACAACGGAGTCGCCCGCGGCGGCCGCGCCGATGTCGATCCCTCGATGTTGCCCGGACGCATAGGGGTGCGCCTGGTCGTAGGCGAACGGCTGCAGGACCGGGCCCTGCAACGGCCAGCTCCAGGCGTGCGCAGCCGGCGTCCAGGCCAGGAAGAGAACGAGCGGAAGGGCGATGCGTCGCGCCGATGTTTTCAAGATGAGCAACAGGAGGAGGAGAGTAGCGCCGCCGTTCTCCGTTGTCAAATCTGATTACAGCGAGCGCTTGTAGAGGCGGTTCCGCGAGGTTCCCACCAGCCCCGAGACGATCTCCGCGGCCCGGCGCCGCGGGACGCCCGACGCGACGAGCTCGGCGACCGCTGCCAGCGCCCGCTCCTCCGCCTCGGGGTCGGCACGCGCCGCGGCCGGTCCGAGGACGAGTGTGATCTCGCCCTTCGGCGGCGCCTCGAACCGCTTCGCAACCTCGGCGGCCGTCCCCCGCGCCACCTCCTCGAACCGCTTCGTCAGCTCACGGCAGACGGCGACCTCGCGCTCCGGCGCCGCGGCCGCGAGCGACCTCAGCGTCGCCGGGAGCCGCTGCGGCGACTCGAACGCGACCGCCGGCCACAGCCAGCCGCCGAGCTCGTCCCACAGCGCTTCGAGCCGTTTATCGCCGCGCGGGAGGAAGCCGAGGAAGCGGTACTGCTCCGCGGCGAGCCCGGACGCGACGAGCGCCGTCTCTACGGCGGACGGCCCCGGCAGCACTGTGACGTCGACGTCCGCTTCGAGCGCCGCACGCACCAGCCGCGCGCCGGGATCGGACACACCCGGCAACCCTGCGTCCGAGACGAGCGCGACCCTCTCCCCCGCCTCCAGCCGCGGGAGGAGCTCGGCCGTGCGCTGCGCCTCGTTGTGCTCGTGGTACGAGAGGAGCCGGGCCGCAATACCGTGCCGCTCGAGCAGGACGCGGGTGTGGCGCGTGTCCTCGCAGAGCACGACGTCGGCGCTGGCGAGCTCGGCGAGCACGCGCAGCGTCACGTCCTCGAGGTTCCCGATCGGAGTGGCGCAGACCGCGAGCGGCATCAGGACTCCAGAAACGGAAAGCGAGCTGCCTGCTCGAACCGTCCCGGCTCGACCTCGACGAGCAGGACGGCCTCGCACGCTCGGCCGCGCAGCGGAAGCGCCGGGGCAAGCGCCGCCTCCGCCTCGTCGCGCGCCGGCCCCTGCGTGACGGTCATGTGCGGCACGACCGCGTCGTGGATTCCACCGTAGGGCGGCCAGTCCGGGAACCGCGCGACCAGCGCCTCCGTCAGCGCGACGAACGGCTGCGCCGGCTCCGGCGCGAGATAGAGCGTCGAAGTGGCGGCAAAGCGACGCAGCTGCGGGAACTCGACCGCGAACGCGCGCGTCCCGTCCAAGACGTCGGCAATCGCCTCTGCATCATCCGGACACGGCGCGAGGAGGGTCACATGCGCCGGCACACCACCGGAGGGCTTCGACCCGGTCGAGCGCTCGAGCCACGGCTCGACCACGTTCGCGAGCTCGGGGAACGGGACGACGAGGTAGTGCTGGAGCTCAGACGACATCCCAGTCCTCGGGCAGGGGCAGCGGTCGCCACTCCGCAGGTGGGCGCCAGTCCTCCCAGCCGGTCGGCCAGGGCCTCGCCGCGATCACGCGCTCGCCCTCGGCTCGTAGCGCGGCCGCGGCGGCAGCGTCGAGGATGCCGAGCTCTTGCATCTCGGCAAACCCGTCGTCGTCCTTCCACTCCCAGGTCCCGTCAGGGCGCACGGCGATGTCGAGCTCCAAATCCGTGGTGTCGAAGCGGCTGCCCCGCACGACGAGCGGAGCTTGGAGGTTCACGTACCAGCCGAGGAATCCCCAGCCCTCCTCCCAGAAGAGCTCGATCGTGTGCGCGCCGCCCTCGCGGACGAAGCGCAAACGGTGCGTCCTGCTCCAGAGGAAGTCGAACGCGGGCCCGTCTGCTACTAGCCGTTGGGCGTAGCTCTCGTCCTCTGCCTCCTTCGACCGCTTGCAGTGCGTTCCCGGTTGGCAGAAGAGACCGTGCCTCTCGCCCCAACGACCGGCGTAGTGGCATGGGAAGCACGACCGCACACGTCCGCGGTAGACATTTCGATAGAGGACGGCGTCACCGACGTTCACGTGTCCAGCGCCTCGAAGCCGACGTAAGCCGCGCCGATCAGCCCCGCGGCCGTGCCGAGCTCGGCCTTCGCCAGCCGCACGGAGCTGCGCATCGGCTCGAGCGCCTCGCGCCGCACGACCTCCTCCGCCGGGCCGAGAAGGTAGTCGTAGGCCGCGACTCCGAAGCCGCCTCCGAGGATGACGATCCGCGGCCCGAACACGTTGACGAACGAGCCGATGCCGGAGCCGAGGTAGCCGGCGATCTCGTCGAGCAGCTCCTTCGCATGCTCGTCGCCCTCGTTTGCGAGCCGGACGAGCCGGTGAGCGTCCGCCGCGGGCCCGAACGACTCGCGCGCAGCCTCCGTCGCCGCGGTCCCGCTCACGTAGGCCTCGAGATGCCCGTGTCCGGAGCAGGCGCCCTGGCAGGGGCGGCCGTCGTGGACGATCACGACGTGTCCGAGCTCGGCGCCCACGCCGTTCCGGCCGCGGAACGCCTTGCCGCCGGAGATGACCCCGCCGCCGACTCCCGTCCCCAGCGTGATCATCACGACATCGTCCTCGCCGCGTCCCGCGCCGGCCCGCCATTCGCCGACGGCCGCCGCGTTGGCGTCGTTGTCGAGCCCGACCGGGATCCCGAACCGCTCGTGCATGCGATCGCGCAGGGGCGCGTTCTCGAGCGGCACGTTGACGCAGCGCACGACGACGCCGCGCTCCTGGTCGATCGGAGACGGGACGCCGAAGCCGACCCCGCCCACCGAATCGTCGAGCAGCTCGGCGACGGCGGCCTCCAGCTCGGCCAGGACGTGCTCCTGTGAGTCCTGCGGCGTCGCGCGCTCGTGGCGGCGCACGACGGTCCCGTCGCGAGCGACGACGCCGGCGAGGATCTTCGTGCCTCCGAGGTCCACCCCGATCGCATGGCCCGCCTGCACTGTGGGTACCGTAAACGTCCGCATGGCCGCCTCCGGTGAGAAGCCGTACCGCGTCTACCGCGGCGGCCGGACGAAGGGCAGGGTGCCGCTGGCGCGGCACGATCGCGAGTCCCGGCGGGCGGTCCGCAGCGACGGCCGCGGGCCCGGTCGGGTCGTCGAGCGGTCGCCGCGCCGCCGCCGTCTCTGGTTCGGCTGGACCCGGCGTCGCTGGATCCTCGTCACGATTCTGGCGCTCGTCGTCCTGGCCGTGATCTGGGGCGTGACGGGCTACCTCTCGGTCTCGAGCGGCGTGAGCGACGCCAACGCGCGGCTGCCGCAGAACGTGCGGGCGGTGCTCCAGCCGGACAGCGGGCTGCTCATCTCCATCCCCACCACGATCCTCCTCGTCGGGACCGATCACGCGACCGGCAGGGGCAGCGCCGGCCGGAGCGCCGACCAGCACTCCGACTCGATCACGCTGCTGCACACCGATCCCGGCCGGCACCGCCTCTACTACCTCTCGATCCCGCGCGATCTGCGGACCGAGGTGCCGGGCTACGGCCAGGAGAAGATCAACGCGGCCATGCAGTTCGGCGGCCTGAAGCTCGCGGTCCGGACGGTCGACGGTCTCGTCGGCGCCGGGCTGCCGATCAACCACGTCGTGACCGTGGACTTCAACCAGTTCGAGAAGCTGATCGACGCGGTCGGCGGGATCACGGTGAACGTGCCGGAGAACATCCGCTCCAACCGTTTCGACTGCCCCTACCCGACCGCGGCGCGCTGCCAGCAGTGGAACGGTTGGCGCTTCCACAAGGGCCCGACGCACATGAGCGGGCACGAGGCGCTCATCTTCTCGCGCATCCGCGAGAACCAGCTCGACCCCTCGTGGACGGACTTCGACCGCCAGCACAACCAGCAGCTGGTCCAGCAGGCGACGCTGAACAAGCTCTCGAGCCCGTCGCTCTTCTTCTCGCTCCCATTCGACGGGAGCTCGCTGCTGAAGCCGATCGCCACCGACCTCTCGACGTGGAAGCTGCTGCAGCTGTCCTGGGTGAAGTTCCGGTCCGGGAAGGTCGTCCACTGCCGGCTCGGCGGGACCTCGGAGAACATCGGCGGTGCCGACTACATCGTCGGCAGCCCCGAGAACATCCGCGTGATCGACGAGGTGCTCGGGCGGTCTGCGCCGCAGCCTCCGCCGAAGGGACAGCCCTTCGCGCCGGGCTGCATCGTCGGCTCCGGCTAGGTCGCTAGTCGCCGCTGCCGGCCGCGGCCTTCTTCTCCGACGCCGGCTTCGAGTCGGTCTTCCCGCCCTCGCCGCCGGAGGAGCCGCCCTCGCCGCCTTCCTTCTTCGCGGCCTTTCCCTTGCCGTAGTCGGTCGTGTAGAACCCGGAGCCCTTGTAGTGGATCGCGACCGGGTAGAGGACGAGCTCGACCGGGGAGGCGCCGCAGACGTCGCAGGTCTCCGGGGCCGGGGCGGTCATGGCCTGGAACCGCTCGAAGTGGTGCCCGTTCGGGCAGCGGTACTCGTAGATCGGCACGGCTGCGGACGGTACCAGCGGCGCAGGAGGCTCTTAGAACTCGCATCGAAATGAAGCACGGACTGCGTGGTCATTCCGAAACGAGTCTTAGCCGGGCGGCGACTCGCTCGGCACCGGCTCGGGCTCGAGCCTCGCCGGAGCGCGAACGCGGACGCGTGCCGGGGCAGGAGCCGGTGCGAAGCGGGCAAAGGCGCCGACGACCGCGATTCCTCCGGCCAGCTCGTACGCGGCCGAGTCGTTGATCAGCAGCGAGGTGGCGATCGCCACGCCGAAGGCGAGGAGCACGTCGCGGGTCGCCTGCTGTCGC
>DASTZY010000053.1:0-26135 GCA_035764085.1 Gaiellaceae bacterium | reverse complement strand
GTGCGAGCCGTCGACGTCGGCGTCGGTCATGACGATGATCCGGTGGTAGCGCAGGCCCTCGATGTCGAACTCGTCGCCGATCCCGGTGCCGATCGCGGTGATCATCGCCTGGATCTCGTTGTTCGAGAGCACCTTGTTGATCCGGTTCTTCTCGCTGTTGATGATCTTCCCGCGCAGCGGCAGGATCGCCTGGTAGGTGCGGTCGCGGCCGGTCTTCGCCGAGCCGCCGGCCGAGTCGCCCTCGACGATGAACAGCTCCGCGGCGGCCGGGTCGCGGATCGAGCAGTCCGCGAGCTTGCCCGGCAACGAGGAGCCGTCGAGCGCCGACTTGCGCCGCGTCAGCTCGCGCGCCTTCCGCGCCGCGAGCCGCGCGCGCATCGCCGCGATCGCCTTGTTGCAGATCGCCCGCGCGTCCTGGGGGTTCTCCTCCAGGAACCGGGACAGCGACGAGTTGACCGTCGTCTGGACGAGGCCCTCGATGCCGGGGTTGCCCAGCTTCGTCTTGGTCTGCCCCTCGAACTGCGGGTTGCGGAGCTTGACGGAGACGACGGCCGCGAGCCCCTCGCGCACGTCCTCGCCGTCGAGGCTCTCCCCGCTCTTCAGCAGCTTGAGCTCGGTGGCCTTCGCATTGAGTGTTCGCGTCAGCGCGCTGCGGAAGCCGGAGAGGTGGGAGCCGCCCTCGATCGTGTTCACGTTGTTGGCGAAGGTGAAGACCGACTCTTGGTACGAGTTGTTCCACTGCATCGCGACCTCGACCGACCCTTGGTCGGTCTCGCCCTCGAAGTAGACGAGGTGCTTGTGGATCGCGTCCTTCGCCTCGTTGATGTACGCGACGAAGTCGCGGATGCCGCCCTCGTAGTGGAACTCGGCCGTCTTGCCGTCGGCCCGCTCGTCGACGAGCTTGATGTAGAGGCCCTTGGTGAGGAACGCGGTCTCGCGCAAGCGCTGCGTGATCGTCGCCGCGTCCACGTCGAGCTCCTCGAAGATCTCGGAGTCGGGCAGGAAGCTGATGGTCGTCCCGTTGGGGTCGTCCTTGCCCATGTCCCCGACGAGCTCCATGTCGCCGGACGGCTCGCCGCGCTCGAACTCCTGCCGGTAGATCTTCCCGTCCCGCCGCACCTCGGCGACCAGCCGCTCCGACAGCGCGTTGACGACCGAGACGCCGACGCCGTGCAGCCCGCCCGACACCTTGTAGCCCTCGCCGCCGAACTTGCCGCCGGCGTGGAGCTTCGTCAGGACGACCGTGAGCGCAGGCAGGCCCTGCTCCGGCATGACGTCGACCGGGATGCCCGAGCCCCAGTCCTGGACCGTGACGGAGTGGTCGGGATGGAGCGTGACCTCGATGCGGTCGTTGCGGCCCGCGAGCGCCTCGTCGACCGCGTTGTCGACTACCTCGGTGATGAGGTGATGGAGCCCGCGGAGGCCCGTCGAGCCGATGTACATGCCCGGCCTGAGCCGGACCGGCTCCAGGCCTTCGAGGACCGTGATGTCCTTGGCGGTGTAGTCCGCTGTATTGTCTACTTGAGCCATGAAAAAAGCCCTGCAAATTCCGCATTTGCGGGCATGAGGAAGTGTATCAGACGGAGCGGTCGTGCGACGCCCGTGCGAGCGCCGTCTTTATCGCTTTCGCAACAGATTCGCGGAGGTTTTGATCCTCGATCGGGGCGGCCATGGCGGCAGCCTCCCGCTCATCCTCCGGCGAAGCCTCGAGCGGCCGCCTCGGCAACGGCTCCGGAGCGGTGTCCGGCAGCGGCCCAGGGGTGAAACGGAGCCTCGGTCGGCCCGGGAGGCGGCCCGAGATCTCCTCTGCCCGCTGGGTCAGCTCGAAGCCCCAGACGGAGTCGCGGACGTGGACGACGAGCGTCCCGTCGGGCTGGGTCCGCGCGGGCCACGCGTGGCGGGCAATCTCGTCGCCGACCGCGGACGGCCAGGCCGTGACGACGTCACCGGCGCCGCTGTCGGCGCCGAAGCGGTGCAGCTCGGAGCGGATCTCGTCGCCGAGCGGCTCCACTACGCGGCCGCCTCCAGCACCGTCCCGGGCGTCACCTCGAGCAGCTGATCCGGCTTCGCAGGCAGCATCGCGGCGTCGGTGGCGGTGACGAGCGCCTGGCCGGCTCCGCGCACGCGCGCGGCGAGGATGCGCCGGCGCTCGGGGTCGAGCTCGGAGAGAACGTCGTCGAGCAGGAGCAGCGGCGGCACACCGGTCCGGTCCGCGATCGTCTCGGCCTCGGCGAGCAGCAGCGCCAGCAGGGTGAGCCGCTGCTCTCCCTGCGACCCGAAGCTCCGGAGGTCGCGGCTGCCGGCGACGATCAGGACGTCGTCCAGGTGCGGCCCGAGCGAGGTCGCGCCGCGGTCGAGATCGCGCTCGAGGACGGCGTCGAGTCCCTCCAAGGCCGGCGGCTCGCCCTCGTAACACAACGAGACCGCCTCGAGGCCGAGCTCCGCGGCGCGGGCGACGAAGGACGGTTCGAGCTGCGCGAGCACCTCGAGGCGGGCGGCCACGAGCCCGGCGCCGAGCGTCGCCACGCGCTCGCTCCACGGCTCGATCGCGTCGCGGCCCGAGAAGCCGCCGGCAGCCCGCCGCAGCGCCGCGTTCCTCTGCGCGACCGCCGCGCCGTACTCGGCCGGCAGCGCTGCCCTCGCAGGCGCGAGGCGGCCCAGCACCCGGTCGAAGTACGCGCGCCGCGCGGCGGGCGGGCCCTTGACCACGCCGAGCCGGTCGGGGGTGAAGACGAGCGTCGAGACCATCGACCGCAGCTGCTCCGCCGCCCGCAGCGGAGCGCCGTTCATTCGCGCGCGCTTGCCCTCCCCGCGGCGCACCGTCACCTCGAGCTCCATGCGCACGTCGCCGCGGAAGCCGGCGACCGCCGCCCGTGCCCCGTCCTCGTCGAAGCGGACGACCTGCGAGTCGGTGCGCGTCCGCGGCGAGAAGCCCTGCGTCGCGACGTGCACCGCCTCGAGCAGGTTCGTCTTGCCGACCCCGTTCGGTCCCACCACGAGCACGAGCCCGGCGCGCAGGTCCAGCTCGAGGCGCTCGTAGGAGCGGAAGCTGCGAAGCGAGACCGTCTCGACGATCAGCCCGGCAGGCGGATCGGCATGACGAGGTAGGTGAAGTCGTCGCCCTCGTCCGTGAGGATGCACGGGCGCAGCGAGCTGATCAGCTTCATCCGCACGTCGTCGCCCTCGACCGACTCGAGGCCCTCGCGCAGGAACTCCGCGTTGAAGCCGATCTCCAGCGGCTCGCCGTTGTAGGCGACGGGCATCGACTCCTTCGACTCGCCGACCTCGTGCGTCCGCGCCACGACCGTGACCTCGCCGTCCGCGAAGCGCAGCTGCAGCGGCGTCGCGCGCTGGATCATCACCGCCGCCCGCCGCACGACGTCGAGGAGCTCCGGCCGTGAGACCGTCAGCTCGTGCTCGAACGTCTCGGGCAGGAGCTGCCGGTAGTTCGGGAACTGGCCGTCGATGCGACGCGACGTCAGCCAGACGCCGCCGGCCGAGAAGAGCACCTGGTTCTCCTGCACGCCGACCGCGATCTCGTCGGCGTCGCCGGCCACCCGCGCCAACTCCTGCAGCGCGCGGCTGGGGACGATCGCCTCGAGGTCCGGCGCCGGCGAGGAGAGCGCCGTCTCCTTCACGGCCAGGCGGTACGAGTCGGTCGCGGCCATCACCAGCTTGTCGCCGGAGAACTGGACGAGGACGCCGGTGAGCACGGGGCGCGCCTCGTCCCGGGACGCCGCGCGCGCCACACGCGCAATCGTCTCGAGCAGCGCCTCCCGGTCAACCGAGAAGGTCGGCGTCTCGGCGAGCTCCGGCAGCCGCGGGAAGTCCTCGGCGTTGTACGTGTGCAGCGTGTAGCTGGCGCTCCCCGCCGTGACGTGGACGACGGACTCCGCGGCGCTGTGCTCGATCGTCACGTCCTCGGCCGGGAGCAGCCGCGCGATGTCCACCAGCGTCCGCCCCGGCAGCACGACCGCACCGTCGCCCTCCACCCTCGCCGGCACCGTGGCGCGCAGCGACAGCTCCATGTCGGTCGCCGCCAACCGCAGCTCTCCCTCCCGCGCCTCGAGCAGGATCCCGGACAGGATCTGGATCGCCGTGCGGCTCGATACGGCGCGCCCGACGAGCGACAGGCCCTGGACGAGCTCATCCTTCGTGCAGGTGATCCTCAGGCCGGCGCCGATTGCGATGTCACTCTCGATCATTGGTGGATTCTCGTAGAAGTAGTAGGGAGTGTGGACGACGGGGAAGACGTGCTCGAGGCCGCGTGGCTCGGTGCCGCGGACTGTGGGACGTCATTGTGGACGATTCCAGAGGTCCCACATGGAGGCAAGTGTCAGCGGACCTGCTTCACACGTGCGGTGAGCTCTTGCACCAGGTTGTACACAGACCTGTCCTCACGGATCAGGCGGGAGATCTTGGAGGTCGCGTGGATGACCGTGGTGTGGTCGCGGCCGCCGAACTCCTTGCCGATCTTGGGCAGGGAGGAGTCGGTCAACTCCCGTGAGAGGTACATCGCGACCTGGCGCGGGTAGACGATCGCCTGCGAGCGCTTCTCGCCGCAGAGCTCGTCGTGCGAGAGCCCGAACTGCTCCGCGACGAGGTCCTGGATCCGCTTGATCGAGACCTCGGCGGCCTCGCCCTGCGGGAAGACGTCGCGGAGCACGTCCTGCGCGAGCTCGACCGTCATCGGTCGCCCGGTGAGGGACGAGAACGCGACGACGCGGGTCAGCGCACCCTCGAGCTCGCGGATGTTCGTGGAGACGCGGCCGGCGATGAAGGTGAGCACCTGCTCGTCGTGCACGTGGATCCCGTCGACCTTCACCTTCTTGCGCAGGATGGCGATGCGCGTCTCGAGGTCGGGCGGCTGGATGTCGGTGATCAGCCCCCACTCGAAGCGGCTGCGCAGCCGTTCCTCGAGCGTCGCGATGTCGCGCGGCGGCCGGTCGGACGACAGCACGATCTGCGAGCCGGCCTCGTACAGCGAGTTGAAGGTGTGGAAGAACTCCTCCTGGAAGCGCTCCTTGCCCTCGAAGAACTGGACGTCGTCGATGAGGAGGACGTCGTAGGCGCGGTAGCGCTGCTTGAAGCCCTCGATCCGCTTGTCGCGGAGCGAGTTGATGAAGTCGTTGACGAAGGCCTCGCTGGTGACGTAGCGCACCGAGAGCTTCGACGAGTGCTCGGCCACGTACTGCGCGACGGCCTGCAGGAGGTGCGTCTTGCCGAGGCCGGTGCCGCCGTAGATGAAGAGCGGGTTGTAGGCCTGAGCCGGCGCCTCGGCCACGGCCAGCGCGGCCGCGTGCGCGAAGCGGTTCGACGAGCCGATCACGAACGAGTCGAACGTGTACTTCGCGTTGAAGCCGCCGCTCTCCGGCCGTCCGCCCAGGCTTTGGACCATGGGAACGACCGCGTGCGACCCCGCGCGATCCTCCGGCGCCGGCCCGTCTCCGTCGGCCACGCGGAACTCGATGGGGCGCTCATAGCCGACGATGTCGCGGACGGCGGCGCCGATCAGGCCGCGGAAATGGCCCTCGATCCAGTCGCGGGTGAACTCGCTCGGGACGGAGAGCACGAGTACGTCGCCGTCCACCGAAAGGTCGTGGACGTCACCGAACCACTTGCCGTAGGTCCCGTCGCTGAGCGCCTCCCTGAGCCGTCCGGAGATCTCCTCCCAGAGGTCTTCTGCAGACAGCTCGACTTGGTGCTCCACCGACGCCCCGATCCTCCCGTCTCCGGCCCGGCGGCCAGCATAACAGCGCCTTCCACAGGGACAAAATAGCGCTGTATGCAGGGACTTTAGAGCCGCCGAAATCCCTCCACAGGTGTGGACATGCGTGGGGGAAACTCGGCCCTTCCGCTCGGCTGCGCCGTCTGCGGCTGTGGACAAGGCGGTGGACGACGCGCGGCTATACTGACCGCCGCGCCCCGCCGCCGGCGGGGATTTTTCTGGCAAAGACCGAGCCTTTTCACAGTCTTGAAGCGCACCTACCAGCCCAACGTCCGCCGCCGCAAGCGCAAGCACGGCTTCCGCGCGCGCATGGCGACCAAGGCCGGCCGCGCGATCCTGAAGCGCCGCCGCGGCAAGGGCCGGGCTCGCCTCTCGGCGTAGCTGCGGTCGGCACTAAGCTGCATCCGTGAAGCGCGCCAACCGCCTGTCCCGCTCCCGGGACTTCGACGCGGTGCATCGCCGCGGCCGTTCGGTCTCGTCCCGCTTCCTCGTTCTCCACTGGCTCCCGCAGGAGGAGCCGGCGGAGCCGCGGATCGGGTTCGCCGTGCCGCGCGCGGCCGGCGGCGCCGTCGAGCGGAACCGGATCAAGCGACGCCTGCGCGAGGTGTGGCAGGAGCGGCTGGAGCAGGTCCCCGCCGGCCACGACTACGTGCTGATCGTGCGCCCGGGGCTCGTCGAAGCCGCCGAGGCCAACGGTTTCGCTTGGCTCGGCGAGCGCGTCGACGAGCTGCTCGCACAGACCGGGGCGGTGGCGGCGTGAGCGCCGTCGCCCGCGTGCCCGGCCTGGTCGGAATCGGCCTCGTGTGGCTCTACCGCGTCACCTTCGGCGCGCTCTTCCCGACCACCTGCAAGTACCACCCGTCCTGCTCGGAGTACGCGATCCAGGCGCTGCGGAAGCACGGCCTTGTACGCGGTAGCGCGCTCGCCGCCTGGCGGCTGCTGCGCTGCAACCCGTGGAGCCACGGAGGCTTCGACCCGGTCCGATGATCCTCTACACGATCCCGATCATCAGCCAGCTCGAGACCGTGATGCGTCACGTTCTCAACTGGTTCCACTACAACGTCGGCTTCACGTGGGCCTGGTCGATCGTGGCCATCACGGTCGTCGTCCGGATGATCCTCGTCCCGCTCACGATCAAGCAGATCCACTCGATGCAGGCGCTGCAGAAGCACGCGCCGCAGATGAAGGAGATCCAGAAGAAGTACAAGCACGACCGCCAGAAGCAGAACGAGGAGCTGATGAAGTTCTACCGGGAGAACCGCATCAACCCGGCCGCCTCGTGCCTGCCGATGCTGCTGCAGCTGCCGGTCTTCATCTCGCTCTACTACACGCTGCGCAACTACGACTTCCCGCCGGGATCGGACCTGTCGTGGCTGCACTTCGTCCCGGACATCACCGCGCACACGACCTCGTTCTGGGGCGGTTACGTGCTCCTGCTCGTCTACGTCGCGAGCCAGATGGCGTCGTCGTTCTTCATGATGACGACGGTCGACAAGACGCAGCGGATCCTCTTCATGCTGATGCCGCTCGTCTTCGTCTTCATCATCGCCCACTTCCCCGCCGGCCTCGTCCTCTACTGGGTGACGACGAACCTCTGGACGGTCGGGCAGGGTTTGATCACGCGACGCCTGGTCTCCAGGACGCCGGCGCCCGCGGTGGAGAAACGGAGCTCGCGTACGCCGCCGAAGGACGACGGCTCGAGCGGCAACGGTGCGAGCCCCGAGACGACTCCGCCGAAACCCACGGGATCGACGACGCAGCGGCCGCGCCAGGTGCGGCGGAAGAAGAAGCGCACGAGCCGGAGATGAGCGAGGCGGCGAGTCTCACCGCCGAGGCGACCGGGGAAACCGTCGGCGAGGCGAAGTGGGCGGCGCTGCGAGAGCTCGAGCGCCGCTATCCGGGGCTCGACAAGGCGGCGGTGCAGTTCGAGGTCGTCGCGGAAGGGCAGCGGGGGATTCTCGGCGTCGGCTACGAGCCCGCGCGGGTCGTTGCGCATCTGCCCGCCGAGGCCGCGGAGCGCGTGGAGGTCGTGGAGGACGCGGGGGGCGACGCCACCCAGGTTGCCGAGGCGCGAAGGCTGGTGACGCGGATCGTGACGGCGCTCGGCGTCGACGCGGACGTGGATGCCGCCGAGGGGCCCGAGGCGATCGTGATCACCTGCTCGGCCCCGGACGTCGGCCTCCTGATCGGACGCCACGGCCAGACGATCGACGCGATCCAGTACCTGCTCAACGCGATCGGCTGGCGCGCGTACGGCGAGGAGCGCAGGGAGGTGGTGGTCGACGCCGCCGGCTACCGCGCGCGGAGGAAGGCGACGCTGGAGGCCCTGGCGTTGCGGGTCGCCGAGCGTGTGCGCGACTCGGGCGAGAGCGAGGAGCTCGAGCCGATGACCGCGGTCGAGCGGAAGGTCGTCCACCTGCGCCTCAAGGAGGTTGCCGGGGTGGGCACGACGTCCGAGGGCACGGAGCCGAACCGCTACGTCGTCGTCGTACCTGAGTGACTGGCTCGACGCGGTTCTGGCAACGCCGGGCCTGACGGCGCTCCGCGACGCGGGCCGTGCGCGCGAGATGCTGCTCGACGACGCACTGCGGGCGCTGCCGCTGCTCGACCGCTACGACGGTCCGCTGATCGACGTCGGCTCCGGCGGTGGCTCCCCCGGCATCCCGCTCGCGGCAGTGCTGCCCGAGCGCGAGGTGACGCTGCTGGACGCCGAGCAGCGGAAGTGCGACTTCCTCCGCCGCTGGGCGCCGCCGAACGCGTCGGTCGTCTGGGGCCGTGCCGAGGAGCAGGCGCCCGGCCGCTGGGGAGTCGCGACGGCGAAGGCGCTCGCACAGCCGCCGGTTGCAGCGGAGCTCTGTCTGCCGCTCGTCCGCAAGGGCGGCGCCGTGATCCTGTGGCTCGGCGAGAGCGCGGATCTCGACCGACTCGAGGTCGTGTCGGAGCAGGTCGGCGGCGGTGTGCCCGTGCCGCAGGACGGCCTGGTCGTGCTGCCGAAGGTTGCGCCGACCCCGCCGGGTTTCCCACGCCGGGCCGGGGTGGCGAAGAAGCGTCCGCTGGCCTAGCGACAATGACCGCGGCAATGAGCCGCATCTACGCCCTCGCAAACCAGAAGGGCGGCGTCGGCAAGACGACGACCGCCGTCAACCTCGCCGCCTGCCTCGCCGAGGCCGGCGAGCGCGCGCTCGTGATCGATCTCGATCCGCAGGCGAACGCGACCTCGGGGCTCGGCATGCGGGCGAACGGCACCTCGAGCTACGACCTCCTCGACGGAGCGCCGCTCGCCGAGCTCGTCCACCCGACCGCCTTCGCCAACCTCGACCTCGTCCCCGCGAAGCCGGACCTCGCGGGCGCTGCCGTCGAGCTCTCCGGCCGCGCAGACGGCGAGCGCTATCTCACCGAGGCCCTCGCTTCGGGCAGTGACCGCTACGACTTCGTCTTCCTCGACTGCCCGCCGTCGCTCGGGCCGCTGACCGTCAACGCCCTCGCGGCCGCCGACCGCGTCCTCGTGCCGGTGCAGGCGGAGTACTACGCGCTCGAGGGCCTGTCGCAGCTCCTCCACTCCGTCGAGCTGATTCGCCGGCGGCTCAACCCGAGCCTCGGCATCGGCGGCGTCCTCCTCACCATGGTGGACGGCCGGACGCGGCTCGCGCAGCAGGTCGAGGAGGAGGTGCGGCGGCACTTCGGGCCGCTGGTCTTCCGCACCGCAGTTCCCCGTTCGGTGCGGCTCGCCGAGGCGCCCAGCCACGGCCTGCCCGCGATCGCCTACGACCGTCGCTCCGCCGGAGCCGACGCCTACTGGAAGGTGGCGATGGAGCTTGTCGAGCGCGCCTGAATCCTCTCCGCAACGTCGCGGACTCGGCCGCGGCCTCGAGGTGCTGATCGGCGGGCACCCGGTCCCCTCCGAGCTGCTCGAGATCCCGGTCGACGCGATTCACCCCAACCCGCGCCAGCCGCGGCGTCGCTTCGAGCCCGAGGCGGCCTCGGGCCTGGCCGAGTCGGTGCGGCGGGAGGGAGTCATCCAGCCGCTGCTCGTCCGGCCGCGCGGTATCGGCGGCTACGAGATCGTCGCGGGCGAGCGCCGCTGGCGCGCCGCGCGGGAGGCGGGCCGCGAGACTGTGCCGGCCGTCGTTCGCACCGCCGACGACCGCGACACGCTCCTGCTCGGCTTGGTCGAGAACGTCGCGCGCGAGCAGCTGACGCCGATCGAGGAGGCGCGCGCCTACGCCGTGCTGATCGACGAGTTCTCCCTCTCGCTCGGGGAGGTGGCCGAGCGCGTCGGTCGCTCGAAGCCCTCGGTCTCGAATCGGATCCGCCTGCTCGAGCTGCCCGACGACGTGCTCGGGATGGTCGAACGCGGGCAGCTGACCGAGGGCCACGCGCGGGCCGTCCTCGCCGTGCCGGACCAGGAAGGCCGACGCCGGCTCGCGCGCGAGATCGTGCGGCGCGGGCTATCGGTGCGCGCGGCGGAGCAGCGGGCGAAGTGGGCCGGTGCCCGGCAGCGGCCACGCACGCGCTCGGCTCCGGTCGATCCGGCCCTCGCCGGTCGGGTTCGGGGCGCGGTCGAACAGCTGACCGGCCGGCACGCCCGCGTCCTGCCGGGGAGGGTGGAGCTGCCCTTCGGAGACGAGCACGACCTCGCCGAGCTGGCCGAGGCCCTCGAGAACGCGGCGGCTACAATCACCCACCGCGCGGGCGATTAGCTCAGCTGGTTAGAGCGCCGCTCTGATAAGGCGGAGGCCCCTGGTTCGAATCCAGGATCGCCCATTTTTTCCGCTCGCCCGCTTCGCTGGCGCAGGCTCGCTTCGCTCGCGTGCGCAAGCGCTCCGCTTTCCGCTCGCTCGGGTGCCGCGTCCGCCATGTCGGCCGCGGCACACGGTCTAGTGCAGACGGTGGGTGCGGACGAGGTACTCCTCGACCGCAAGCAGGAACGACTCGTCCTCTGCGAGCTCCACCAGCCGGGTCTTGGTCGCCGCATCGAGATCGCGGTCCATGGCGATCTCCACCACGAAGCTCGGGGTGCGCCCGGATTGCGCGATCGCGGCCATCCGCAGGAAGATCCGGCGCGTCTCCTCGTTCTGCGAGATCGCCTCGAGCGACTCGAGGTCGTTGAGCCACAGCGCGTCCACGAGTCTCCAACGGCACCCGTCGCACCCGGGTTACGCCGCGTTTTCGCCGGGGCGGACTGAGCTATATTCGAGACGAGGTCGGGCCTTATGCAGGAGATGCTCATCTACGGGGTCAGCTTCGATCTGGTCGGCAAGCAGCCGATCGTTCTGTTGAAGACCGCCGACGGGAACAAGTTCCTGCCGATCTGGATCGGGCATCCCGAGGCGGCGGCGATCCTGATGAAGCTGCAGAGCCAGACGTCCGTGCGACCGATGACGCACGACCTCTTCAGCGACATGCTCGAACAGCTCGGCGCGTCCATCAGCCGGATCACCGTGACGGAGTTGCGCGAGAACACCTTCTACGCGCAGATCACCGTCGTCCAGGACGGACAGGAGATCGAGGTCGACTCGCGCCCCTCCGACGCCATTGCGCTCGCCATCCGTTCCGAGGCGCCGATCTTCGCGGCCGACGACGTGATCGCGGAGTCGGCGATCGAGTTCGAGGGCGAGGAGGTCGACGAGGAGCAGCTGGAGGCGGAGGTGCTCAAGTTCCGCAGCTTCCTCGAAGACGTCACACCCGACCAGTTCGTCGTCGAGAACGGCGACGAAGAGGACTAGCCGAAGACGATCGCCGCGAGCGCGGCCGCGTTGAACAGGCCGTGCACGAACATCCCGACGACGACGCTGTCGGTGCGATCCCGCAGCCACGCGAGGGCCATTCCGAAGGGAACGAGCACGAGCAGCGCCTCGACGAGCCCGTGCGCGAGCCCGAACGCCACTCCGACGAGGACGATGGACGGCCACCGGCCGAGGAACGCGAGCAGAGACTGCCCGGCGCCGCGGAAGGTCAGCTCCTCGACGAACGGGGCGAACACGGCGAAGAGGACGAAGTTGGCCGCGAACGCGCCGGCGTGCTGCGGCTCCCACGGCACGTTCGTGATGCCCTGCTCCTTGCCGGGTGTCTCGGGCAGCGGCAGCAGAGAGGTGAAGTACTCCCACACGAGGATGGCGACGATCACACCGGCGCCGAGCGCGACGGCTCTCCCCCAGCTGTGCGGCCGGCGCAGCGCCAGCAGGTCGAACCGGTCGACGACGATCAGCAGGACGATCCCGAGCCAGACCGCGTACAGGATCGTGCCGCCGGAGAAGGTGGTGTAGGAGTAGAGCTCCTCTTTACCGCTGCCGCGGCCGACGTTGTTGCCGCCGGAGAAGCGGCCGTAGTAGTTGATCGCGGCGATCGCGAGGACGAACATCGCCCAGAAGGCGAGGCGGGTATGACTGGGACGCGGCCGCGTCCGAGCAGCTTCGACGTCCACGACGGCCCAGCATAGGGTTCAGCCCATGCGCCACTTCACGCCCGAAGAGGCCAACGCGGAGCTCGAGCATGTCCGTCCCCTCGTCGAGCAGCTCGTGGCGGGCCGGCAGGAGCACGCGCTCGCGATCGAGCGGCAGGAGGCGCTCGAGCGGAAGATCCGCGGCAACGGCGGCGGCATCCCGCCCGCGGAGCTCGCGTCGGCCACCGCCGAGGTCGACGCGCTCGCGCGGCAGCTGGCCCGGCTCGTCGACGAGATCACGGGCCACGGCGCCCAGGTCAAGGATCTCGATACCGGCCTCATCGACTTCCCCGCGCTTCGGCGCGGCGAGACCGTCCTCCTCTGCTGGCAGCTCGGCGAGGACGAGATCGGCTGGTGGCACACCGTCGAGGACGGCTTCGCCGGGCGCCGGCCCCTGCCGCTGGACTGAGGAAAGCGCAGGCGCGCGGCGAATCGGGCGGCGATGCCTTTCTGGCACCGCATCGTCATCGCTGCCGCCGTGCTGCTCATCTTCACGCTCGTCGCGCGGACGGTCGACTG
The DNA here is from genome assembly GCA_035764085.1 of Gaiellaceae bacterium. Lineage (GTDB taxonomy): Bacteria > Actinomycetota > Thermoleophilia > Gaiellales > Gaiellaceae > Palsa-739. Next base: position 13,446 of record DASTZY010000053.1, on the reverse strand, counting down.
GTGGCTCTCCCGCAAGGACCTGCCTCCGGAGGTCGAGACCCGCTACCGCGTCCTGCGTCGCGCCGTCTCGACGACCATCATCGCGGTCGGACTCTTCTCTGCCCTGCTCGTGATCCCGCAGGTGCGCGCCATCGCGGGCGGCCTGCTCGCCTCGTCGGCCGTGCTCGGGGTGATCATCGGTCTCGCGTCGCAGCAGACGCTCGGGAACTTCATCGCCGGGCTCCTGATCGCGACGACCCAGCCGGTCCGGATCGGCGATCGCGTCAGCTACGCCGGCGAGACCGGGGTGGTCGAGGAGATCGGCCTGACCTACACGTTCATCCGCACCGTCGACCGCCGGCGCCTCGTCGTCCCGAACAGCAAGCTCGGCTCCGACACCATCATCAACGCGTCCATCCGCAGTCGCGAGACCTACGCCGAGGTCTCGGTGCCCGTCCCGCTGTCGGCCGACCTGGAGGGCGCTGTCGACGCGCTGCGCGACGACGTCGCCGAGGAACGGCACGCGGACGTGTACGTCAGCTCGCTGGACGGGTCGGCGACGGTGACGCTTCGAGCGGCAGCGGTCGACGAGGTCGCCGCGGAGCGGCTCGAGCACGACCTCCGCCTGCGCGCCCACCGGCGGCTTCGCGCCCTCGGCGTCTGGACGTGAGCCCGAGGCGAACGCCGAGGCGCCGCCGCCGCCGGCGCTTGCTCGTCGTCCTGGCGATCGCCGTCCCGCTCGCGCTGCTCGCGCTCACCGCGGCGGGCGGCGCCGTCTACCTCGGCTCGAGCTGCGACCTGAGCTCGCTGAGACCGGTGCGGCAGGGGAACAGCTCTCTCGTCTACGGCGCGAACGGCGCCCTGGTCGGCGTCCTGCCCGCGGTCGAGAACCGGACCGCGGTTGCGCGCGACGCGATCAGCCCGTGGATGCCGAAGGCGACCGTGGCGATCGAGGACAGGCGCTTCTACGAGCACGGCGGGATCGATCCGGTGGGGATCCTCCGGGCGCTGGTCGCCGACGTCAGCGCCGGCCACATCGTCCAGGGCGGCTCCACGATCACCCAGGAGCTCGTCCGCAACCTCTATCTCACGCGCGAGCGAACCCTGCGCCGGAAGGTGGTCGAGGCGTGTCTCGCACTCAAGCTCGCTCGAACGTGGTCGAAGGACAGGATCCTCACGGCGTACCTCAACGACGTCTACTACGGCAACCACGCGTACGGGATCCAGGCCGCGGCCGAGACGTACTTCTCCGTCCCGGCGAGCAGCCTGACGCTCGAGCAGGCCGCGCTCCTCGCCGGGTTGCCGCAGGCGCCGTCCTTCTACGACCCGCTCCACAACCAGTCGGCCGCGCTCGCGCGGCGCGACGAGGTGCTGCGCGCGCTGCAGCGGAGCCGTGACATCTCGTCTGCGCAGTACACGTTGGCCGTCCACGACCGCAGGCTCCACCTGAGGCCGAGTCCCGCCTACTCGAGCCGCGAGCCGTACTTCGTCGGCTACGTCGAGAACCTGCTGCAGCAGCAGTACGGCGCCGCGACCGTCCGGGCCGGCGGCCTGCGGATCGACACGACGATCCGGCCGCGCCTGCAGCGCGCTGCGGTGCGGGCGCTGTCGGAGGTCGTCCACGAGCCGGGCGACCCGGCCGGCGCGATCGTGTCCGTCGATCCCGCCACCGGCGCGATCCGCGCCATGGCGGCTGTTACGCCCAGCGCTCCGGACAACGAGTACAACCTCGTGACGACGGCCGAGCGGCAGGCGGGCTCGACGTTCAAGCCCATCGTCCTCGCCGCTGCGGTCGAGGACGGCCTGAACCCGTGGGCGACGCAATACCTGTCGGCACCGTTCTCCTATCCGGCGCTCGGCTGGCACGTCCGGACCTACGACGGGACGTACGCGGGCCCCGAGTCCGTCGCCGCCGCGACCCTCCATTCCGACAACACCGTGTACGCCAGGCTCGCGCTCGATGTCGGCTCCGACGCGATCGTCGCGACCGCGCAGAAGCTCGGCGTGCGGACGCAGCTCCAGGCTACGCCGTCCCTCGCGCTCGGCACCGGCGCGGTGACGCCGTTGGACATGGCCTCGGTCTACGCCACGCTGGCGGCCGGCGGCATCTACTCGCGCACGCTCGCGATCCGGCAGGTCGTCTTCCCCGGGGGCAAGGTCGACGCGGCGTGGGGTCAGGTGCAGCGCGAGCGCGCCGTGCCCGACTGGGTTGCGGCGACCGTGACGCACGTCCTCGAGGAGAACATGCTCCACGGAACGGGTGTGGGCGCTCACGTCCCGGATCGCGTCGACGCAGGCAAGACGGGCACGACCGACGACTACGCCGACGCCTGGTTCTGCGGCTACACGCCGGCGCTCGAGGCCACCGTCTGGATCGGCTATCCGCAGGCCGAGATCCCGATGCTCGACGTGCACGGAGCCGCGGTCTCGGGCCCGACGCTGCCGGCGACCGCCTGGCGGCTGTACATGGAGCGCGCGCTCGAGGGCTCGGCGGCCGCGGGCTTCCCGCCGCCGCTCATGCCCGCACAGTTCGTTCCGTGGAACGGGCGGTATGCGTACCGGCCTGCGCCGGTCACGTCGTCGTCCCCGTAGTCGTCGTCCCGGCTCCGGCCGTCGTCGTCGCGGGCGCGGTGGTGGTCGGTGTCGTGGTGGTCGTCGGAGTCGTGGTGGTCGTGTCCGCGGTCGTCGTGGGGAAGGTCGTCGTGGCCGGGAAGGTCGTCGTCGCATGGGTGGTGGCGGGGGCGGTCGTCGTGCCCGCATGCGTCGTGGTCTGCTGTCGGGTCCGCGCGTGTGTCTGGGTCGTCTCGACCGGCCGCGGCTGGGTCGTGACCGCCTGACTGTGAGTGTGTGTTCCCGCCGCTGTCTTCGGGGCCGGGCCGGCGGGCGCTGCCGTGTCGGGCCGCGTGACCGCCCAGGCGAGCACGCCCCCGGCGGTGGCGAGGAGGACGAGCGCCACGGCGGCGAGTGCAGCGCCGCGCCGTCCTCGACGTGCCGGGGGCTCCGCTGCCAGCGGCGCAGGCAACACCTGCGTCGACTCCGTGTCGGCAAGCGGAACGGCCGATTCGGGCGCTGCGCCGAGGGCGCTCGACAGCGCCGCGCCGTCGGGCGGACGGTCGGCCGGATCCTTGCTCAGGGCCGCCGCTGCGAGCGCAGCGAGGGTGCGCGGCGTGCCCGGCTGCAAGTCCTCGACGGCGGGCGGGGGTGCGTGCCGGTGCATGTCCGCCAGGGCGAGCGCGTCGTCGGCGGCGAACGGCAGCGCGCCGGTCAGCATCCGGAAGAGGAGGACGCCGAAGGAGTAGACGTCGCTCGCCGGCCCGGCCCGCTCCCCGGCGGCCTGCTCCGGCGAGATGTAGGCAGCGGTGCCCAGCACCGTGCCGTCCTCGGTCAGCGCTGCGGAGCCCACGGTGGCGCGCGCGAGCCCGAAGTCGGCGAGCTTCGGCCGTCCCTCCTCGTCGAACACGACGTTCGCGGGCTTGAGATCGCGGTGGACGAGTCCGCGGCCGTGAAGCTGCGCGAGCCCGGCGGCGATCCCCGCGGCCACCCGTCGAGCCTCGTCGGGCGGGAGCGGGCCGTGCGCGAGCCGGTCCTCGAGCGTTCCGCCGGGTAGCCATTCGAGGGCCATGAAGGGCCCGGCCTCGTCCTCGCCGTAGTCGTAGACCCGCATCACGTTGGCGTGCGCGAGCGCGGCCAAAACCTGCGCCTCCCGCCGGAAGCGCGCGAGATCGGCCGTCGGAGCCAGGATCTTGAGGGCGACGGTGCGGTCGAGCGTGCGGTCGTGTGCGCGCCAAACCTCGGACATCGGGCCGTGACCCTGCAGTTCCTCGAGGCGGTAACGCCCGGCCACTTCGTCTCCGGGGCTCACGACTACGGTATTGCCCACCGTGACATCGCTACTCACACTGGAGGAAGCGCAGGAGCGTGTGCTCGCGAGAGCGCGGCCCCTCCCGTCCGAGCCCGTGCCCGTCGCGGAAGCCGGCGGCCGCGTGGTGGCGGAGGACGTGGTCGCGGGCGTCGATCTCCCGCCGTTCCCGAGCTCGGCGATGGACGGATTCGCCGTGCGCGTGGCCGACCTGCCGTCGGCGTTGCGCATCGTCGGCGAATCCGCTGCCGGACGGCCCTACGAGGCACGGCTCGAGCCGGAGTGCGCCGTGGCCATCTCGACGGGAGCAGTCGTCCCGGAAGGCGCCGACGCCGTCGTTCCGGTCGAGTCCGTTGTCAAGAAGGAAAACACAGTGGAGATCCCGCTCGCGTTCAAGCCGGGCGCTCATATCCGACCGCGCGGAGGCGACGTCGCGGCGGGCGACGTAGTCGTACCGGCGGGAGCGAGGCTCACGCCGGCTCGCCTGGCTGCAGCCGCCGCGTCCGGTCTCGCCACGCTCCCCTGCGCGCGGCGTCCTCGCGTCTCCGTGCTCGCCACCGGCAGCGAGCTCGTCATGCCCGGAGAGCCGATCAGCCCGGGCCAGATCTACGAGACGAACACGCTGATGCTTGCGGCGGCGCTCGGGGTGACCGGCGCGGAGATCGTGTCCGAGCCGCCTGCCGCCGACACCGAGGCCGAGCTCAGGGCTGCGCTCGAGCGCGGCCTGGCGGCCGACGTCCTCGTCACCTCCGGGGGCGTCTCGGTCGGCGAACACGACCTCGTCCGCTCCGCCGAGCGGGAGCTCGGCGTCGCGGAGATCTTCTGGCGCGTCTCCATCAAGCCAGGCAAACCGGTGTCGTTCGGCATCCGCGGGGACACGCTCGTCTTCGGGCTGCCCGGCAACCCCGTCTCCGCGCTCGTCGGCAGCGAGCTCTTCGTCAAGCCCGCGCTGCGCGCGCTGCAGGGCCTCCCGGATCCCGGCCCGCGGCTCGAGCCCGGGCTGCTCGAGCGGAGCCTGCGCCGGAACGAGGAGCGCGACGAGTTCGTGCGGGCGCGCTCGCGGGTCGACGGTGACGCGATCGTGCTCGAGCCGATCGTGGGCCAGGAATCGCACATGATCGTCCGCTCCGGCGGCGCGGACGGGCTCGTCTACGTTCCACGTGGAAACGGCGAGCTCGCGGCAGGCTCGATCGTGCAGTGGCTCCGGCTCGGCGCCGCCTGACTACTCGTTCACGGCCCGGCGGGCGTCCGACTCCGCCGCACGGCGGCGCTGTGCGAAGACGAGCGAGCGGATCAGCTCTCGAATCGGGCCTCGCCGCGGCCGCTCGTTCGCCGGCGGATAGGGCGCGTAACGCTCGGCGGCCAGCGCGGCGAGCTGGCCCGCGACCGCGAACCAGCCGATGCTGATCACGAGCAGAGGGAGCGGCGCGTAGCCGACGGCGAACAGCCTGGCGACGTACCACGGCGCATCCCAGCCCAGCCCGTAGTGCGTCGCGAACGACCAGACCAGGTACGCGGGTCCGAGGAATCCGGCAGCGAACACCGTGGCCCGCAGCACCGGCTGCCTGGTCTGCACCTGCGGCAGCCACAGCCACGCGTGCAGCGAGGGGAGGACGAAGACCAGTGCGAACGGATTCGTCGCGGCGACCAGGAGCCCGACCACGCCGAGCGCGAGCAGTGCGCCGCTGTGGCCCGCGAGCCGCTCCTCGGGCCGGATCGGGCGTCGCGGCAGGAGCCGGCTGCGCGCCACGAGCCAGCCGGCCGCCGCGAGCAGGACGAGTGCGATCAACGCTCCGCCGGGCCAGGTGACCTCGAGGGGCGGCGGGTGGCCGCCGCCGCTTCCCCAGAAGCCGAGGGCACCGAAGAAGAGGAACAGTGCGACGACCCAGGCCCAGAAGCCGAGCCGGCTGCGGTAGCTCCGGAGAGCGGGCGCGATGTCGATCCGGCGGCGCCGGCAGCGGGCAAAGAGGTCCACCGCCGCCGCGAGGAACGGAAGCAGCATCGCGACGAGGACGATCTCGATCGCCCAGCCGCGGATGAGCCGCTGACCGAGGAAGACGTAGCTCGTCGGCCCCTGGGCGAGCGAGACGCCCTGCTCCATCGCGTCCACCGTGTCCTGTGCCGAGAGGCCGATCAGGCCGAGGTGCCGCACGTCGAGCCTCTCACCGCCCCGCCGGCGGGCCACAGGCGGCCGGGCTCCCGCGGTCGTCAGCGTCACCGCAGGGATCCCGCGGCTGACGAACGGCGACTGCTCGTACGGGTTGAACGGGAACGCGAGCCCGAACAGCTGCTGCAGGCCGCTCGGCCGCGACGGATCGCCGCCGCCCTCCTGCGAGAGCGCGGCCCGAACCGTCTCAACGAGCCCGGGCGCCGGCGAGCGCGCGTTGTCGGCCCCGAGGATGACCCGCGGCCGGCCCCGGCCGCCGATCGAATCGAGGTTCAGGACGGCGAGGATGTTCTGGCGACCCTCCTGCTCCGCCGCAAAATGCGCCGCTCCGCGGGCTCCCGTGGTCCCGCCGTCCGTGGAGAGGAAGACGAGCGAGTACGGGAGCGCGACCCGCTGTGCGGCGGCCGTCGGCGCGTAGGCGCGCGCGAGCTCCACGAGCGCCGCCGTTCCCGACGCGTTGTCGTTCAGCCCCGGGTCGAGCCCCGTGTCGTCCCGGTGCGCCATGACGACGATCTCCTCGCGCGGCGATAGCCCCACCTTCTCGGCGACGAGGTTCGTGAGCGTCGTCCGGCGGCCGTCGATCCTTGCCGGGAAGCGCTCGGCGCGGACGTCGAAGCCGTAGGGCTCTAGCTGGCTGCGGACCCAGGCCGCCGCTCCCCTCGCGCCCGGCGTGCCCGGCCGTCGATCCGGATAGTGCGCCGCGAGATCCGTGGCGAGCGACGCGGCCGTCGGCGCGTCGAACGCGGGCGGCAGGTTCGGCGCCTGGAGCGCCGGCGGCCGGGCGACGCTGAACGCGAGCAGGAGCAGGGGCAACCCGACGAGCAGCCAGGTGCCGCGGTAGAGGCGGGCGTTGACGGGACGCTCGAGCGAGCCCGGCCGCGACCGTCGGCGCTCTGGTGCGGGCGAGGCGGCCGTCACGACCGTCCAGTCTAGGGCGGGATCCGGGCGGGCCGTTTTCCCGTGGAAACGGGCTGGTTAGGTCTTGAGCCCGGCGGGGAAGGCGAATCGCAGAATAAACATCGGCCCGCGGGCAGATACGAGCGACCCGCGGCCGCTAGTGGTAGAAATCGGCGGGTTTAGAGCTCGGAATCTATGGGAACCATGCGAGACGACATGGGCGAGGCGACACTGGTCGAGGCTGCGGGCGAGGAGCTCGAGGGGATGCGGACGGTGCGTCTCCGGGTGCCTGCGCGCCCGGAGTACGTCGCCCTCGCGCGGCTCGCCCTGACCGGGCTCGCCGACATCCTCACGCTGCCCGACGAGCAGCTCGCCGACCTCAAGCTCGCGCTCACGGAGGCGGTGTCGAACTCCGTGCGGCATGCCTACGCCGGCGGCGCCGGCTTCGTCTCGATCTCCTACGAGCTGAGCGGTGACGCGCTCGCCGTCGAGGTCGTGGACGACGGGCAGGGCTTCGATCCGGAGCGGCCGCCGCCCCTCGAGGGCGAAGAGCTCACGGAGGGGGGCCTCGGCATCGCGATCATCCGCACGATCGCGGACGAGTTCGAGCTGCAATCCTCGCCCGGCGCGCGCGGCTCGCGCCTCCGGTTCGTGAAGCGCCTGCAGCGGCCGGCCTGACCGTTGTCAACATCGACAACGACGCGGCGTAAGCTCCTCGTCGTCTTCAATCGCGCGCCGGTCACGTATGCCCGCGACGCGGACGGGCGCCGTGTCACGCAACGCGGCGGAGGCGGGGTTGTCACGGCGCTGGGTGGGTTGCTGGCCCATCACGACGTGACGTGGGTCGCGAGCGCGATGACCGAGGAGGACAGGGCTGTTGCGGCCGAGCGCGACGGCGCGTTCGTCGAGGAGACCGCCGACGGCGCCTCCTATCGGCTGCGTCTCGTCTCGCACGATCCTGAGGCGTATGCACGCTTCTACACGGTCCTCGCCAACCCGACGCTCTGGTTCCTGCAGCACTACCTGTGGGGCCTCGGCTCGGCGCCGAACTTCGACGCAAGGCTGCACGAGGCGTGGAGCGACGGCTACGTGCCGGTGAACGAGGCGTTGGCCGCGGCGGCGCTGGAGGAGCTCGAGCTCGAGCCGGACGCGGCCGTCCTCTTCCACGACTACCACCTCTACCTGGCGCCCGGGCTGGTGCGGGCGACGCGGCCGGGCGTCGTGACCTCGCACTTCGTGCACATCCCCTGGCCGGAGCCGGACTACTGGCACGCGCTGCCGGAGGAGCAGCGCGTCGCCGTGCACGAGGGGCTCCTCGCGAACGACGTCATCGGCTTCCACACAGAACGCTGGCGGCGTGCGTTTCTGCTCGGCGCGCAGCGACTGCTCGGCGCACAGGTGGACGACCAGGCCGGCACGGTCGAGCATCGCGGCCGCACGAGCCGCGTCGTGGCGCATCCGATCGGAGTCGACGCGGTTGACTTCGACCGGCTGAGGGAGGACTCCGGCGTGCTGGAGCGCGAGGCCGCGCTCGCCGCCCGGCGCCCTGAGCAGCTCGTCCTCCGCGTCGACCGGATCGACCCGTCGAAGAACGTGGTGCGCGGCTTCCAGGCGTTCGCACTGCTCCTCGAGCGCCACCCCGAGCTGCACGGGCGGGTCGGGATGGTTGCGCTGCTCGCTCCCTCGCGGCAGGACATCCCGGAGTACGCCGACTACGCCGGGCGGGTCGAGAAAGCGGCGCAGGAGGTGAACGGCCGGTTCGGCCGGGACGGGTGGCAGCCTGTGGAGCTCGACGTCGCCGACGACTTCCTCCGCTCGGTGGCCGGTTACAAGCAGTTCGACGTCCTGCTCGTGAACCCGGTCTTCGACGGCCTGAACCTGGTGGCCAAGGAGGCCTTCCTCGTCAACGAGCACGACGGCGCGCTCGTCCTGTCCGAGAACGCCGGCGTGCACGAGGAGCTCGGGGACTGGGCAGTCACCGTGAACCCGCTGGACATCGCGGGGCAAGCGGACGCGCTCCACGCCGCGCTGACCCTCGACCCGGCCGAACGGCGCCGGAGGGCCGAGGCGATCCGCGGGCACGTGCGGACGCACGACATCAGGGAGTGGATCGAGGCGCAGCTCGCCGACCTCGACGCCGTACGATCCGCGTGATGGAGGACCTGTCCCACGTGGACGAGACGGGCGCCGTCCGGATGGTGGACGTCGGCGGCAAGGAGCCGATGCGCCGCCGGGCGGTGGCTCGCGCCGAGGTGCGGATGGCCGCCGACACCGCCCGGACCCTGCGCGACCTGCCGAAGGGGGACGCGCTCGCCACGGCCCAGCTCGCCGGGATCATGGCCGCCAAGCGGACGAGCGAGCTGATTCCGCTCTGCCATCCCCTTCCGCTCACGCACGTCGAGGTGACGCTCGAGGTGCGCCAGGAGTCGGTCGAGATCGTCGCCGCGGCGGAGACGACGGCCCAGACGGGTGTCGAGATGGAGGCGCTGACGGCCGCGTCGGTCGCCGCGCTCACGGTCTACGACATGGCGAAGGCCGTCGACAAGCAGATGCGGATCGCCGACGTCGTCCTCGTCGAGAAGACGAAGGAGTCCGTCACCTGAAGGCGGCGGTGCTGACCGTGTCGGACGGAGTCGCGGCAGGGACGCGCGAGGACCGGAGTGGCGATGCGCTCGACGAGCTGCTGCGCGGCGAGGGCTACGAGGTCGAGCGTCGGGTCGTCCCCGACGAGCGCGACGAGATCGCGGCTGCCGTGCGCGAGCTCGCCCGGTCGGCGCGGCTCGTGCTCACGACCGGCGGCACGGGCCTCGCCCCGCGTGACGTGACGCCGGAGGCCACCCGCGACGTGCTCGAGCGGGAGGCACCGGGGATCGCGCAGGCCTTGCGGGCCGACTCGATCGCCAAGACGTCGCACGGCCTGCTCTCGCGCGGGGCCGCCGGCGTCCTCGGCTCGACGCTCGTCGTCAACCTGCCGGGCTCGACGGGCGGGTGCCGCGACGGCTTCGCGGTCCTGCGCCCGGCGCTTGCGCATGCGCTCGAGCTCCTGGCGGACGCACCCACCGCCCACGAGCAGACGTGACGGCCGGCTCCGCCCCCGCGCCCCTTCCCGCGCGCTTCGCGCGGCTCGTCAAGATCGAGCACACCGTCTTCGCGCTGCCCTTCGCCTACGTCGGCGCATTCCTCGCGGTCAACGGGACACCCAGCGCCCACGACCTGCTCTGGATCTCCCTCGCGATGGTCGGCGCGCGCTCGCTGGCGATGGCCCTCAACCGCCTGATCGACGCGGGGATCGACGCGCGGAACCCGCGGACGGCCGGGCGGGAGCTGCCGAGCGGCCAGCTGTCCGTCGTCCAGGTCGTCGTCTTCTGCATCGCCTCGCTCGCGCTCTTCCTCGTCGCGGTCTGGCAGCTGGACCCGATCGTCCGCTGGCTGTGGCCGATCCCGGTTGTCGGCTTCGTCGTCTACCCATACCTCAAGCGCTACACCTGGCTCTGTCACTTCTGGCTCGGCGCCGTCGACGGGCTCGCTCCGGTCGGTGCGTGGGTCGCGATCACCGGTCGGCTCCCGTGGCAGGCATGGATGCTCGGCGCGGCCGTTGCGTTCTGGGTCGCCGGCTTCGACCTCTTCTACGCGCTCTTCGACGAGGAGGTCGACCGCCGGGAGGGGCTGCACTCGATCGTGACGCGCTTCGGCGTCCGCGGCGCCTTCGTCGGGGCACGGCTCTCCCATGCGGCGACGATCGCCTGTCTTGTCGCCGCGGGCCTGGGCCTGCCGGTCGGCGCGCTCTACTGGCTCGGGGTCGGCGCCGTCGCGCTGCTGCTGGGCTACGAGCACTCGCTCGTGCGCCCGGGCGACCTGCGGCGGCTCGACACGGCGTTCTTCACCATGAACGGCGTGATCAGCGTCGTGTTCGCGGCATTCGTGATCGCCGACACCCTGCTGTAAGGGCGGGACCGGGACGCCCGGGAGGGAGCGCCCCGGCCCTTGGGGAGAAACCGCTCTCTGCTCTAGCTTCCCTGGCCCGCGGGCCAGCCCGCCGGATGGCACCAGCGGCCGGAGCGGAGGAATCCTGCGCCCGCCGTCCCGGAGCCGATCGACGCCGAGGAGAAACCTGCGGTGGGATCGAACGTCGCGCCGAGCGATGCGACGACGTGCCCCCACCGCCCCCTTACGAAGCCTCGCGCCAGTCCGGATGCCTTGCCACCCGCGATGGCCGCATTGAGCGTTCCGTGGGCCCGATTACGGTCCGTGCCCCTGATGTGGAAGGTGCCGTACAGGTGGCCGACGCCGTTCGTGGTGTCGACGAGGCTCCAGGCGCGGATCGTGAGCGCGCCTGTGAGCCGCGGATCCGAGCTCGTCGCCGTTCCGGTGTAGGTTGCCCTGGTCGCCTGGAACGTGTCGCCGCCGTTGACCGAGCAGGTCGTCACGTAATGCTCCGAGACGGTCGTGGCGTTGAACTCTGCGCTCACCGATTGCACCGACGGAGCCCCGCGGTGCGCCCCGGCCACCCCGGCGGCGGCAAGAGCCGCGGCCACGATGAGCCCTAACAGCGCGAGTCGTTTCCTGGACATGGCGTTCCTCCTGGTCGCGGTGATTCGCTTGCCAGTCGGAATAAGGCCCGAGTCGTGCACGCCTTTGAGCAAGGGCGGCGTAAAACGGCGGTAAATCGGGACGAACGGCCTATGCTGGCCGTGTGCTCACGGCTCGCCGCCTCGGCAAGCGCTACGGGGAGAAGCGCGTCCTGCGTGGCATCGACCTCACGCTTCCCCGCGGCGGCTTCCTCGTCGTGACCGGGCCGAACGGCGCCGGAAAGACGACCCTGCTGCGGATCTGCGCCGGCCTCGCGCAGCCGACCGACGGGACGATCGAGCGAGTTGCGGAGCGCGCGCAGGTCGGCTATCTGGGCCATGACCCTCTCGTGTACCGCGAGCTCACGGCGCTCGAGAACCTCGAGCTCTACGGGCGGCTGTACCGCTTGCCCGAGCGGCGCGAGCGGATCGGCATGCTGCTCGAGCGCTTCGGGCTCTGGGAAGTGCGGCGCGAGCGCGTCTCCTCGTACTCCCGCGGCATGACGCAGCGGCTCGCGCTGTGCCGCGTCCTGCTCCACGAGCCGGAGCTGCTCGTCCTCGACGAGCCGTACAGCGCGCTCGACGAGGCCGGCTTCGAGCTGCTCGACGCGCAGCTCGCCGAGCTCCGCGGGGAACGCACCCTGCTGCTTGCCACGCACGATCCGGCGCGCGTCGAGCCGTTCTCGAGCGGCCGGCTGGCGCTCGCGGCATGACCTACGTGCGGGACGTCGGTGCGCTCGCCCGCAAGGATCTCCTGCTCGAGCTGCGGGCGCGCGACACGCTGCCGGCGATGCTCCTCTTCGTCGCCGCGGTATTCGTCGTCTTCCATTTCGCCCTGCCGGGGACGCCGTCGCGGCTCGAGACGACGGGCCTGCTCTGGGTGGCCATCCTCTTCACGGCGCTGCTCGGCCTGGGGAGGGCCTTCGTGCCGGAGCGGGAGCAGCGGACGATGGACGGCCTCGTTCTCTCGCCCTGCGACCGGAGTGCTATCTGGCTGGCGAAGTCCCTGGCCACACTCGCGTTCCTCGTCGCCGCGGAGGTCGTCGCGCTGCCGCTCTACGTGCTCTTCTTCCACAGTCTGAGCGGGGCGACGATCGCCGCGGTGCTCCTCGCCGACCTCGGCATCTGCGGGGTCGGCACCTTCCTCGGGGCCATGGCCGTCGCGACGCGGGCGCGCGACCTGCTCCTGCCACTGCTTTTCCTGCCGCTCGCGATTCCCGTCGTCGTCGGTGCGGTCGGAGCGAGCGTCGTGGACTCGCCGGCCCGCTACCTCGTGTTCCTCGCGCTGTACGACCTCCTCTTCGCGGTCGTCTGCTGGGCCTCGTTCGAGTATGTCGTCGCCGAGTAGCCCGGCTGCTGCGACAATCCAGGACGTGGGGCGCACCTCTCGTATCGGCCTGCCGGCGCTCGCCGCGACCTCGCTCGCGCTCGTGACCACGGCGCTCGTCCTCGTCTTCTTCGTCGCGCCGAACGATGCGTACCTCGGCTTCGCGCAGCGGATCTTCTACTTCCACGTCTCGATCGCGTTCACCGCGTACGCCTGCTTCGCCGGCGGCGCCTGGAACGCGTTCCGCCACCTCTGGAAACGTGATCCGCGCGCCGACCTCAGGAGCTACGTCTGCGTCCACCAGGGGCTGATCTTCGGCACGCTCGTGCTTCTCACCGGCTCGATCTGGGCCAAGATCTCGTGGGGAGTTTGGTGGTCGTGGAACGAGGACGAGCTCGTGCTGTTCCTCGTCCTCTACCTCTTCTACTGCGCCTACTTCATGCTCCGCTTCTCGGTCGATCCCGGACCGCAGCGCGCGAACCTGAGCGCGGTGTACGCGCTCTTCGGAGTCGTCCTCGTTCCGGTCAGCTTCGCGGCAATCCGTCTGGCCAAGCCGTTTCTCCACCCGGAGGTGTTCACCCGCCACGGCCCCAATTTCGGCGGCTGGATCCTCGCCACCTACTGCGTCGCGCAGGCGGCGATGCTCGTT
>DASTZY010000052.1:0-18410 GCA_035764085.1 Gaiellaceae bacterium | reverse complement strand
TCGACGAGCAGCCGCTCGCCCTCGTGGACGCGGTACTGCTTGCCGCCGAGACTGATGATCGCGTAGGAGCTCATGCGTGGAAACGCGGGCGTCGGCGCCCGCGAGTCGGCAGTGTAGCTAACGCCCGGTCTCCAGCTCGTCGGCCCACTCGGACATCGGCACGTACTCGAAATCGCCGTCCTCGGCGGTCGCCTCCTCCGCCTCCGGCGTCTCGTCGGGCCCCGTCGCCGGCTCGGCGCCGTTCTGGGATTCGGTCGTCGCCGCCGTCTTCTTCTTGCGGTTGCGGCCGCCGCGAGAGCCGCGCCGGGTCTTCTTCTTCGGCTTCGGCGCCTCCTCGGCCTCGGCCTCGGCGGCGGTCGGCTCCTCGGCTGTCTCGGGCTCCTCCGCGACCTGCGGCTCGGCCGGTTCTGCGGAACCGTCGCGCCCGAGGTCCTCGCCGGGGACGTGGATCGTGACCGCGCGAGGCGGCTCTGGAGATTCGTCCCTCGCCTCGCCGCCGTCGGCCTCGGCGGCTTCGGCCGCCGCAGGCTTCTTCTTGCGGTTGCGGCCGCCGCGTGAGCCGCGGCGCGTCTTCTTCTTCGGCTTCGGCGCCTCCTCGGCGTCCGCGCCGGTCTCGGCCTCGACCTCGGCCTCCTCCGCAAGGTCGGCCTCGGCCTCAGGCTCGGGCTCGTCCACCGCGGTCGGCTCGGGCTGCCTCTCCGCCGCCGCCGCGCCCTTGCGCGCCGGCGGCTTGCGGGTCGGCTTCTCGGCCTCGCCCTCCGCCGTCAGCGGCTCGGGCGCCGCCTTCGCCTTCCGGATCGCCACCGCGTAGGCGCGGCCGTCGAGCACGCGCTCGACGCGCACCTTGACGCGCTTGCCGACGAGCGACGCGGCCTCGGCCACGACGACGTCGAGCCCGTCGAGCTTGCCGACGGCGGCCGCGGCGTCGTAGCGGTCGACCTCGACGAGCTGCAACATGACCTCCGCCTCCTCCGCCACCGGCGCCGGCGGCGCGAGATCCGCGAGCTTGCCTTCGGAGAGGACGACGAAGTGGTCGAGGTGCGTCTCGGGCTTGCCCTCGAGGAAGAACCGCTTCTTGGTCAGCGCCTCGAGCTCGACCAGCCGCCTCGCACCCGGACCGACGAGCGCGCTCGCGATCGGGTCGGCGAGCTCCACCCGGAACGCCTGCGCTCGCGAGCCTGCGGCGAGGGCGCGCAGCCTCCGCTCGACGTCGATCGCGGCCGACGCCTCGGAGTAGACGATCCCGTCGCCGCCACAGGTCGGGCACTTCCGCGTCATCACCTCGCGTGGGCCGTCCGTCACGTTCTGGCGCGTCATCTCCACCAGGCCCAGCGGCGAGATCTCGACGACGTAGGTCTTCGTCCGGTCGCGCTCGAGCTCGTTGCGCAGCGCCTCCTCGACGGTCGCCCGGTTCTTCGGGTTGGCCATGTCGATGAAGTCGATGACGATGATCCCGCCGATGTCGCGCAGCCGCAGCTGACGCACGACCTCCTTGACGGCCTCGAGGTTGTTCTTCGTGATCGTGTCCTCGAGCCGGCCGCCCGCGTTCTTGCCGCGCCCGCCGACGAAGCGTCCCGTGTTGACGTCGATGACGGTGAACGCCTCGGCGTAGTCGAAGATCAGGTAGCCGCCGGAGGGAAGGTCGACGCGGCGTCCGATCGTCGACTTGATCTCCTGGTCGACACCGAACGCCTCCATGAGGGGCGTCTTCTCCTTGTAGCGGACGACGCGCTCGACCATGTGCGGGGACGTCTTCTTCAGGTAGCCGACGATGCGCCGGTACGTGCGCTCGTCGTCGATGTACGCCTTCTCGAAGTCGCCGGTGAAGAGATCGCGGACGACGCGCAGCGGCAGCTCGGCCTCCTGGTAGATCAGCTCGGGCGCCTTCGCGTCCTTGGCCTTCGCCTGGATCGAGCGCCACAGGCGCTGCAGGAAGACGAGGTCGCGCTCGATGTCCTCCTCCGACGCGCCCTCCGCGGCGGTGCGGACGATCACGCCGCCCTCCTTCACGTCGAGGCGCTTGAGGATGTCCTTGAGGCGGTTGCGCTCGTCGTCATCGAGCCGGCGCGACACGCCGAGCCCCTCGCCTTGCGGGACGAAGACGACGAACCGGCCGGGCAGCGAGATCTGCGTCGTCAGGCGCGCGCCCTTCGTCTTCATCGGGTCCTTGACGGCCTGCACGAGGATCGTCTGGCCGCGCGAGATCAGGTCCTGGATCTTGCGGCCGTGGCCCCGCTCGAGCTCGGGGCTGACGATCTCGTCCACGTAGAGGAAGCCGTTCTTCTCGAGGCCGATCTCGACGAAGGCCGCCTCCATTCCCGGCAGGACGTTGTCCACCCGGCCGAGGTAGATGTTGCCGGCGATCGAGCGGCGCTCCGGGCGCTCGAGGTAGACCTCGGCGACACGGCCGTCCTCGAGGACGGCGACGTCACGCTCGCCCACGTCGACGGAGACGATCAGCTCCCGCTTGGCGGCGGGGAGCGGCGCCCGGCGCTGGGGCTCGCGGCGGCGGCGGGTCGACTGGTCGCGGCGCCGCTCCTGCCGCTGAGAGAGCTCGCGGCGCTGCGGCTGCTTCGGCTCGGGCTTTGCCTTCTCCTTCCGCTCGGGCGCGGCCGCGCCTGCGGTGGAGCCGGGCTTCTTCCGCCCGCGCCCGCCACGACTGCCGCGGCGGCGCTTGGGCTTGGAGGGATCGGCGGGCTCGGCGGCCGCCTCGGCGGCCTGGTCGGTCAGCTCGGGCTCGGGCTTCGCCTCGAGCGCGGGTACGTCAGAACGGTCGTCGGAAGACTTCTTCTTCCGGAAACGGAACCAGGGCAACGAAAAACTCCTTCGGATTGGCGCGGCGCGACAGCAACCCGGGTCGGGGTGCGCGCGCGCTCGTTGTCAGTGAAAAGGCTCACGAGGGCAGGGTAGCAACCGCCTCCGCGGGGTCCGTCCGAGCCCGGACCTACGATCCGGCCAATCACGACCGGGAGGTGAACGGTGGCGGCGAAGCGCGAGGCCGAAGAGCTCCTGTTGATCGAGGAGGCCGATGCCTGGTTCGAGTACCTCGAGGCGACCCGGAGCCAGGCGGAGACCCGCTACCACGAGATCGAGCCCTGGGCGTGGGCCCGCCTGACGCAGCGCCTGCGCGCGATCAGGGCGCGGCGCGCCCGGCTGCGGCCCGCCGCGGCCTAGGTTCGAGCTCGAAGCGAACGCGGGCCGCCTCGCCGAGCAAGCGCGTCCCGCCGTAGGCGATCGCGCCGTTCAGGAGCCACGCGGCGTCCGGGGCGCGATCGAGCAGCTCCCGCGCGAGCGCCCGCAGGCCGAAGCCCGCGCCGAGGGTGGCGGCGAGCTCGGGCAGCCGCTCGCGAGGGCCTTCCGCCCCGTGGGCCTGAGCGACGCGGAGGACGAGCCTCAGCTGGTTGAGCGCGAGGAGCGGGAAGCTCGCGCCTCGGAGCCAGGGCGCGGCTGCGACGATCCCGTTCCTCCGCGCGAACGACTCGACGAGCTGCTCGCACACGGCCGCGCGCAGGGTCGGTATGCGCCCGGCGAGCGGCGCGCCTCTCTCCCCCAGCCTCGCCGCGATCGTCTGCGCGATCGGCTCGAGCGGAAACTCCCGGCCGGCACCGGCCCGGACGACGTCCGTGGCGAGGACGTACGGGATCGCCGCAGCATCCGCGCCGCAGACGACGGCGACGACCGGGACCCGCTCCCGTGCCGCGTCCCGCAGCGTCTCGCGGTCCCCGTCTCCGGGCTCACCCGCGAGGACGTGGACGTAGACGTTTGCGCCGCGCGGTTCGCCGAGGCGAACCGCCGCCGGCTCGGCGCCGCCGCGGAGAAGCTGCTCCCGTAGCACCGGAGCGAGCTCGCGCGCGCCGCCGACCGCGAGCACGTGCTCGCCGCCGCCGGAGGACTCGACCTCCCTCAGAAGCTTTCGGATCGCCCCGGCCGAGACCGGAAGCGCCATCAGCGACGGCGCGAGTAGCGCGAGACGCGGCCGCGCGCGTGAATCGCCAGCAGCACGCCCACCGCCGCGAGGTTCGCGATCAGCGACGAGCCGCCCACGCTGACGAACGGCAAGGGGATGCCGGTGATCGGCGCGATGCCCATCGTCATGCCGACGTTGACGAAGATCTGGAACAGGAGCGCCACCACGATCCCGCCGGCGACCACCGCTGAGAAGAGGTCGCGCGCCACGGTGACGACGCGCAGGCCGCGCCAGAGCACGAGCAGGTAGAGCCCGAGCAGGAGCGCCGCCCCGACGAACCCGCGCTGCTCCGCGAAGCCCGCGAAGACGAAGTCGGTCTGGCTCTCCGGGAGGAAGCCGAGACTGACCTGCGTCGAGCCGTTCAGGCCGCGTCCGAGGGTCTGGCCGGAGCCGACCGTCGTGATCGACTGCTCGACGTTGTAGCGGGCCGCGACCGAGCAGGTGGAGGGATGCGTGAAGCAGGTCAGGCGCTGCTGCTGGTAGCTCTTGAGCACGTTGACGCCCGCCGCGGGGCCCGCCCAGAGGACGCCGACCGCGATGAAGACGACGACGCCGCCCAGGACGGCGAGATGGCGCCACGGCACGCCGGCGACGAAGAGGATCGCCCCGAGCGCCGCGAGGTAGACGAGCGCCGTGCCGAGGTCGGGCTGCAGGAAGACGAGGAGCACCGGCACGAGGCCGAGCCCGACCACGCGCAGCGTCGTGTCCCAGGTCCCGATCACGCGCTGCCGCTCGGCCAGCATCCCCGCGAGTGCGAGGACGAAGAGCAGCTTCCCGAACTCCGACGGCTGGAAGGTGAAGAAGCCGAGGCTGATCCAGCGCGTCGAGCCCCGCGCCGCGTGGCCGACCAGCAGCACGAACGCGATCACGACGGAGGTGCCGATGAAGATCCCGCGCCAGTAGCGCCGGTAGAGATCCGGATCGATCACGGCCGCGACGGCGAGCACGACGCCCCCCACGGCGGCGTAGAGGATCTGGCGGTCGAGGTAGTAGCTCGGGTTGTCCGGAAGGGCGAACTTCGTGACCCCGGCGACACCCCAAAGACCCACCACGACGAGCCCTGCGACGCCCAGGAGCAGGATCCAGTCGAGGGAGCGAACGACGCTGAGCAGTCCCGGCGCCTCGCGCTCGGCACGTAGCCCTGCCCGTTGTGATCCGGCGTATTCGAGCATCAGTCGGCCATCAGTCGGAGTGGATGTATCCCACCTGGGTCGCGGGCACGTTGAAGAACTTCGCGAACACCTTCTCGGCCGCCGGAGCCGCGGCGGCGCCGCCCTCCCCACCGTTCTCGATCACGGCGCAGACGACGATCTGCGGAGCGACCTTCGGCTCGTTCGCGGGACCATAGCCGCACCACCACGACTGGTCCTGCTCGCCGTGGTAGCCCGGGAGCTGGACGACCTTCTGCGCGGTCCCCGTCTTGCCGGCGACCGGCACGGGGAAGTTCCCGAAGACGCCGTACGACGTACCGAGCGAGTCGTGCGTCCCCTGGAAGAGCCCTTGCTGGACGACCTTGAGGTAGTTCGGGTCGAGGCCCGGGATCGGCCGTGGGGCCGGCGGCGCGGCGGTGGGGACGGGCGTGTGGTTCGGATTCTCGACGTCCATGAGGACGTGCGGCGTGACGAGCTTGCCGCCGTTCGCGATCGCGGCGTAGAAGCGGGCCATCTGGAGCGGCGTGACGAGCAGGTCGCCCTGGCCGATCGCGAGCTGGATCGAGTCGCCCGGCTTCCAGAGGCGGTCGATCCGCCAGTTCGTCGGATCCGTCGTCTTCGTGAACCTGTGGTGCTTGTAGGCGATGGTCGGCAGGGTTCCGGGGGCCTCGGACCCCATATCGGTGGTGCTCGCCTTCCCGAATCCGAAGGCGCGAGCCCACTTCTGGATCGGCTGGCCGCGGTCGGTCGGAAGCTCGAAGAAGGAGTTGCCGACGCCGTAGAAGTAGGTGTCGCACGAGCGAGCGAGCGCGGTCGGCAGGTCCATGCCCTGGTCGACGAACCGGTCCCAGTTGTGCCAGACGCGATGCGAGCGGTCCTCAGGCGCCTTGTAGGTGCCGGTGCAGGGATAGAAGGCGTACGGCTTGATCAGGTGCTCCTGGAGCGCCGCGATCGCGGTGAGCGGCTTGAAGGTCGACCCCGGCGGATAGGTGCCGTCGAGCGCCCGATCGATCGAGGGATAGTTCCGCTTGAGCGCCGACGTCGTGGTGAGTCCCTGGGCGGCCAGCCGGCGCTGGGTGATCCGGCCCGTGTAGACCGACGGGTCGTACGTGGGCGAGGACGCGAGCGCGAGGACCGATCCGTCCTTCGGGCTCAGCGCGACGATCGCACCGCCGTCCGCCGCCCACTGGTTGTTGTTGTGCGCGAGCTGGATCCCGTACTGCAGCGCGTTCTGGGCGGCCAGCTGGAGGCCGGTGTCGAGCGTCAGGCGCACCGTCTGTCCAGGCTGCGGCTGCGTCGTCAGCGTCCGGTTGCTGCGCGGACGGCCGAGCGAGTCGACGCGGACGCGCGCCGCCCCCGGCACGCCGAACAGGTAGGTGTTGAACGCGGACTCGATCCCGGTCTGGCCGATCTCGTCCCCGGGGGCGTAGCCCTCTTTGCCCATCGTCTTCAGCTGCGGTTGCGAGATCTGTCCGACGTAGCCGAGCAGCTGGGTGGCGAGCGGGCCGTGCGGATAGCGTCGCACGTAGCTCTGCGCGAGCGTCAGGCCCGGGAAGTCGGAGGCCCGCTCCTGCAGATACGTCAGCATCGGGCCCGGCGCCGCGGGACGGACGACGATCGGGTCGAGCATGTCGCCGGCCTTCCGCCGCGCGACGATCAGCCGCGTGACCTGGCGGACGTTGACCCGTGCAATGTGTGCGAGCTCGCGGAGCTCGGCGACCCGGCGCGCGTAGACCTTCGGCAGCCCGGACGGCCAGAGCTCGATCGCGGTGACCGGCCTGTTCGTGACGAGGACGTTCCCGTTCCGGTCGACGATCGGGCCGCGCGGCGCCGCGACGCGCACGGTGCGAAGCTGGTTCGCCTGCGCCCGGGCGGCGTATTGCGGCCCCGCGAGCACCTGCAGGGCCCACAGCCGGCCGAAGAGAGCCACGAAGCCGATCACGACGACGGCTCCCAGCAGCGTGACCCGCCTGGAGAGCTTCGGCGTGAGCCGGTACGGCTCGACGACCGTCTGCTGCTCGGCGTGCTCGGCCTCCGGCTCCTCCGCGCGTGGACGTCGCGACAGCGGCAGAGCGGGCCGGCCGGTGGTGCTAGCCAAGGAGCTGCACCTCCGCCGTCAGCTCGTCCCGGTCGACGGTGCGGAGCAGCCGCCGCGCGAGTGCGTAGACGGGAGCGGTGAGGATCAGGTTCATGACGATCTCCGGGAGGAGGCCGCGCACGACGGCGCCGGCCGGCGCGCTCTCGCCGAGCATGAAGTGCACGACGAGCAGCCCGAGCTCGTAGAGGACGGTCACGACGCCGACCGAGAGGAACGGCGCGTGCGCGCGGTCGCGCCCGGTCGTCTCGCCGTAGCGCCCGATCCAGTATCCGGAGAGCGTCAACACGAGCGAGGTGAGACCGAGCGTGCCGAGCGTCGCCGTGTCTACGACGAGCCCCGCGAAGAACCCGCCGACGGCGCCGACGACGCTCCCGCGGAGCAGGGCGAGCGCGACGAGCGTGACGAGCAGGAGGTCGGGGACGGCGCCGAAGACGTGCATCTGGGAGAAGATCGAGACCTGTGCCACCGCCGCGAGAAAGAGCAGCGCGGCGGCCTTGACGCCGTCGCCGACGGTCATCGGCGCTGGTTCTTCGGGATGAGGACCGCGACCGCGTCGAGCGAGCTCGGGTTCGCGTAGGGCTGCACCTGCACCTGCAGGTAGGGCGCCGTGTCGGTGGCGCCGACCGAGGAGACGCGGCCGATCGGGATGCCGTACGGATAGAGGTCCGGGAAGCGCGCGTTGTGCGTCCCGTCGGTGACGATCTCGTCTCCCTCGCGCACGGGGAACTGCTTGGAGACCTGATCGAGGATCAGCGTCCCGCCGGGCCCGGTGTGGACCACGCCGCGGATGCGCGTCTGCAGGTCACGGGCCGCGACGAAGCTCTGCCCGTCGGTGATCAGCGTGACCTTCGCGCTGTCGGGGAACACGTTGGAGACGATCCCGACGAGGCCGTCGCCGCTCACGACCGGCGCGTTCTTCCGGATCCCGGACGAGGATCCGGCGGAGATCGTGAGCGAGTGGGTGAACACGCTGCCCGGGTAGGAGCTGATCCCGACGTTGACGGCGCGATAGTCGTTCGGGAAGGCGGAGCCGTTCTCGAAGTGGAGGAGCTTCACGAGCGCCGGATACTTCGCCGCCCTCGCCGCCGCGATCAGCTCGTCCCGCCGGAGCTCGGCGTTGATCTTCTTCAGGCGCTCGTTCTCGGACTTGGCGCCGGCGAGGCCGTCGAAGTAGTCGTAGGCGTCGCGGAACGGCTGCGCGACTCGGGTCGCGGCGATCTGGAACGGCCGCAACGCGGTCGAGCCCGCTCCCTGCACGTCGTGAAGGGCTCCCGAGGTCGGGGAGCGGAACGAGATCGTCACCAGCGTCAGCGCCACGAGGACGAGGACGACGACGACCGCCCGACGGATGAGCGCGCTGCGAGCCTTCGAGGGGTACGGCGTCGGCTTCGAGCGCTGGACCGACGAGGCGAGCACCGCCGCGCGCGCGCTGCGACTGGGTGGAGCCACCGAGACAGGTTACCGCGGGCGGCGGCAGGCCGGGCCGCTCGACATCCCTAGAGCTCCAGCATCGCCGTCGTCAGCACGGCGGCGGGCCGGAAGCCGAGCGACTCGTTGAGGCCGAGCATCACCGCGTTCTCCTGGGCGTTCTGCGTGGTGACGACCTCGACCTCCGGGTGGTCGTCACGGAGCAGCCGCAGTGACTCGACCTTCACCGTCCGCGCGAGGCCCCTGCCGCGCAGCGCGGCGACGGTCCCGGTGTCTTCGGTCGTCGCCACGGTCGAGCCGCGCGACAGGCGGAGCTCGGTGAATGCGGCGACCTCGCCAGCGGGGTCGAGCGCGACGGTGACGCGCATCTCGCGTCCTCTTCGCGCGAGCGCTTCCTCCGACGCGCGGACCTGCTCGGCGGTCGACGTCGGGAACTCCATCCCCTCGGGATCCGGCGCGTCGTCCATCGCCGCACGACCCCGCACGTAAGCGGCGAGCTGTTCCTCGGGGACGCGGCCGAGCCAGGTGGCGAGCCGGAAGCCGTCCGGCGGCGGCCGCTCCTGGAGCGCGGCCGCCGGCAGGTCGAGGAGCGAGCGGATGACTCGCTGCCCTTCGGTGAACCCGTGTCGCGCGGCGAACGCCGCTCCCGCCGGCGTCGAATGCTCCGCGAAGAGCGTCTCGACGCCCGAGGACGGCGCACCGTCCAGGACGGCGGCGAGGAGCGCCGAGCCGATCCCGCGCCGACGCAGCTCGGGGTGAACGCGCAGCCGGAGGAACGTCGCCCGTGGGCCGAGCACGTGGATCGCCGCGAACCCGCCGTCGGCGAGCCAGTGGCGTCTCGTGTCCGACTCCGGCTGGTGGCGGTGGTACCCGATCAGCTCGTCGAGGCTGGGGTTCGGGACGCCCGGCTCGTCCTCGTGCGAACACGCACGTTCGATCTCCGCGATGGTCCGCAGCGTCTCGTCCGACGCGGCCCGCGCGTCCACTTCCTCGACGTTCATGCGGGCCGGCGGCCTAGTAGCGCCGGCCGTTGCGCGAGCGCGCCTTGTTGCTGCGGTGGATGGCCTCGAACTCCTCGAGGCTCCGGCCCGAGCCGACGGCGACGCAGGTAAGCGGGCTCTCGGCGAGATGGACGGGCATCTGCGTCTCGTGGCGGAGCCGCTCGTCGAGGCCGGTGAGGAGCGAGCCTCCGCCGGCGAGGACGATGCCGCGGTCCATGATGTCCGCGGCCAGCTCAGGCGGCGTCTTGTCCAGCGTCGACTTGATCGCCTCGATGATCTGCGTGACCGGCTCGTCGAGCGCGCGGCGGATCTCCTCCGACGTGAGGATCACCGTCTTCGGCAGGCCGGTGAGCATGTCGCGGCCGCGCACCTCCGCCTGCAGCTCCTCGCGCAGGTCCCAGGCCGAGCCGATCTCGAGCTTGATCTCCTCCGCGGTCTGCTGCCCGATGAGCAGCTTGTAGTCGCGCTTGATGTGGTTGATGATCGCCTCGTCCATCTCGTCGCCGCCGACGCGCAGCGACTGCGAGACGACGATCCCGCCGAGCGAGATCACGGCGACCTCGGTCGTGCCCCCGCCGATGTCGACGATCATGTTCCCGGTCGGCTCGGCGACGGGGAGGCCGGCCCCGATTGCGGCGGCCATCGGCTCCTCGATCAGATACGCCTGGCGTGCGCCGGCCGAGAGGGTCGCCTCCTCGACCGCGCGCTTCTCGACGCCGGTCACCCCGGAGGGGACGCAGACCACGACGCGCGGGTGCGCGAACCGGTGCTGGTGCACCTTCTGGATGAAGTGGCGGAGCATCTGCTCGGTGACGTCGAAGTCGGCGATCACGCCGTCCTTGAGGGGGCGGATCGCCTGGATCGTCCCCGGCGTCCGGCCGAGCATCCGCTTCGCCTCGACGCCGACGGCGTGCACCTCGCCGGAGCGCTGGTCGATGGCGACGACCGAGGGCTCGGACAGGACGATGCCGCGTCCGCGCACGTAGACGAGCGTGTTCGCGGTACCCAGGTCCACCGCCATATCGCGGCCGCCGAAGCCGGTCAATCCCGAAAAGAGCCCCATCGCCTGGGCGAGCATAACCGCAAAGTCCGCAATCTCCGACAAAGCTGCGACCCCTCCGTCACAGGTTCCCGCCTAGCTTCGGAACGAGCGACGACGGGAGGCGAACGTGAACGTGGTGACCCTGATCGGGAACCTCGCGACCGAGGTGGACCTACGCGAGGTCGGGCCCGACAAGAAGGTGGCGAACTTCGTGCTTGCCGTGGACCGTGCGACGCGCGACGGCGGCGCGGACTTCGTGACCGTGTCGGCCTGGGACCGGCAGGCGGAGCTGTGCGCCGAGTACCTCGGCAAGGGCCGGCGGATCGCGGTCGACGGCAGGTTGAGGTCCCGCTCGTGGGAGGAGGAGGGCAAGCGGCGGAGCGCCGTCGAGGTCGTGGCGCGCCGTGTCGAGTTCCTCGGCGGCGGACCACGGCGGGACGAGGAGGAGGACGATGCCGGAGCGGATGTGATCCCGTTCGAGGCGCCTGCGGCCGTGGGCTAGCCGAGGGAGCTCAGGAAGTCCCGGATCGCCGCGAGGCAGGCGTCGGGACGCTCTCCGATCAGCAGGTGGCCGCAGCCGGCGATCGTCCGTAGCGGCGCGTGCAGGCGGCGGGCGTACTCCATGCCGTCCTCGACCCGGACCCAGTGGTCGCTCGCGCCCCACAGGCAGAGGCATGGACATGCGACGCGGTCGAGCTCGGTGCGCGGCTCCGACTCGAGGAGGGCGCGACCGGCCTGGCGCGTGTCGGTGTGATGCGCCGGACCGACGAGGAACGCCTCGGCGAGCTCGGGCTCGAGCCCCTCGGGATCCGCCGCCCCCCACCAGCCGAACACCGCCCGTCGGCCGCGCCGCGAGCGCGCCAGCCGCCGGCGGAAGGGCGCGATCCAGCGTCCCGGCCGGGCGACGCCGAGCACCGCGAGCGTCGCGTGGGAGGCGCGGGAGGAGGAGCCGATCCCGGCCGCGGCGGCCAGGACGAGACCGCGCACCGCGTCGGGACGCAGCGCCGCGGCACGGAGTGCGACGACACCGCCGAGCGAGTGGCCGATCCAGACGGCTCCGCGGATCTCCTCCGTGTCCGCGACCGTCAGGACCGCGCCCGCCAGGGCGTCGATGTCGCGCGCCTCGGAGAGCGGGGAGGAGCGCCCGTGGCCCGGGAGGTCGGGGACGAGAACGCGGTGACGCGCGGCGAGCTCGGGCGCGAGCGCCAGCCAGTTCTCGATCGTGCCGCCGAGCCCGTGCACGAGGACCAGCGGCGGTCCTTCGCCGCCGACCGCGTAGCGAAGCCGTGCTCCGCCCCACTCGACCTCACGCTGCTCGAATCCCTCCAGGCGGTGTTTGCAGTCCGTCACCTCTGAGGCATATTCTTCGGAGCAATGAATGCTTCTGCAGGGCGGGCGGAGTAATGCCCGCAGAGACCACAAGCAAGGGTGCGACCTAACCCGCCAGCGCGTTGCGCGCGGCGGGTTTTTTGTTGCCAGGCACCCTCGGGAAGGAGCCACGCATGGCGAATCACCTCACGCCCGAAGAACTGTCGAAGGAGCTCGGTCTCGACCGGCAGGAGGTGATCCGGGTGTGCGTCGAAGAGGGCGTGCCGATCTACCACGGCAAGATCGACAAGTACCTCTTCCAGACGCAGCTGCAGGCACTCTCCGCGCAGCAGCCCGCGGCGTAGATCGGGGCAGCGTAGATCGGGGCGTCAGGCGGACTTCTTCGCCGGCGTCTTGCGAGACCGGGAACCCGAGCCGCCCTTCGAGGCGGCTTTCCCGTCCTTGGAGCCTTCCTTCGTGCGCCGGGTCTGGGCGTCGGCGACGCTCTGGCGCAGCGCCTCCATCAGATCGATGACGGGAGCCTCGGCCGCGGGCTCCGGCGCGACGATCTCCTGGCCGGCGAGCTTCGCCTCGAGCATCTGGGCGAGGTCGCGGCGGTAGTCGTTCTCGAAGTCTTCCGGCGTCCACTCGCCGGCGAGGCTCGAGATCACCTGCTCGGCGAGCTGCAGCTCGGCCTCCTGCAGATCGGTCTCGGCGACGGCCTGCTCGATCTCGTCCTTCGCGCGGACGTCCTCGGCGAAGAAGAGCGTCTCGAGCAGCAGCGTGCCGGCCTTCGCACGGATCAGGCAGAGGTTCTCCTTGCCCCAGAGGACGAACTTGCCGACCGCCGCCATGCCCGACTCCTCCATCGCCCGCAGCAGCAGCACGTACGGCCGGCGCTGCGCGTCGGCGTCGGCCGGGGCGAGGTAGTAGGTGCGGTCGAAGTAGACGGGGTCGACGTCCTCGAGCCGGACGAAGCGCAGGATCGCGATCGACTGCGACCGCGTCAGCGCCACGGCCTCGAGATCGGCCTCCTCGACGAGCACGTACTGGCCCTTGGCGAACTCCCAGCCCTTGACGAGCTCGTCGGGCTCGACGTCGCGCTCGTGCACGGGGCACCAGCGCTTCTGCTTGATCGGCGTGCCGCACTCGCGATGCAGGGTGCGGAACGACACGTCCTGCCGCTGGGTCGCAAGCGCGAGCCCGACGGGGATGTTGACGAGGCCGAAGCTGATCGATCCGTTCCAGATGGTCCGCATGGGAAGTCCAGTTTAGTTGGGGACCGGCCGAATTCTCGATTCTCATCGGGTTCCCTCCTCGAGCGGCCGGGGAAGAGCTCCGCTCTTCGCCCGGGGCTAATGAACTGCGGTCACGGGAGAGCGCGGTCTCCCGTGACCTCCGTGCATTAGAGCCTTCTAGGGCTGACGCAGGGTTCGGGCCGCGCATCCGCCGCGAGCGAGCAGGCCTACGGCGTGCACGCTCGCTACTCCGGCGGCGTCCTAACGCACCGTTAGGCCGCCGCCTTGGCCGCAGTGAACGTTCGAAACGTGAACCCAAAGAGCGGGCCAAAGGCCGGAGGCTAAGACACGGCGCAGCCGGACTTAGCCGCAGGCCGCACTGCGCTCGCGTCGGCCCAAAGGCCGCACGCGAGCGCACGAGAAAGCCATCCCACCCAGGGATCCCAAAACAAACACCGCACGAAGCGCGCCCGAGACCGCGCTCTCGGGCGCGCGGAGGCTCCTTAGCCCAGCGAGCGAAGCGCAGCTTCGCGAGCTTTACGATTGCGGCGATGGAACGCCGCACGGCGCCCGAGCTCTGGCGCGACGCCGTTCGCGACGCGCCGGACGCACCCGCGTACCTCGAGGAGGGGACGGACGGCTGGACGCCCGTTTCCTGGGAGGAGGCGGCGAAGCGGGTCGACGATCTCGCGCGTGGGCTGCTCGCGCGCGGTGTGCGCCACGGCGACAGGGTCGCGGTGCTCTCGCGCACGCGGCTGGAGTGGATCCTGCTCGACTGGGCGGTGATGTCCATCGGCGCGGTCGTCGTCGGCCTCTATCCGACGAGCTCCGCGAAGGAGTGCGAGTACATCCTCGGCCACTGCGAGGCCGTGCTCGCCTTCACCGAGGACGAGGAGCAGACGCACAAGCTCGTCTCCGTCCGCGGCGCCCTCCCCGCCCTGCGCGAGGTGATCCCGTTCGACTGGCTCGAGAAGCTCGAGTCCGACGGGCGCCTGGCGAGGCACCTCCAGCCCGCGCCGGTCGAGGAGGACGATCTGGCGACGCTGATCTACACCTCCGGCACGACCGGGCCGCCCAAGGGCTGCATGCTCACGCATCGCAACCTCGTCGTGGCCGCCACGCGCGCGGTGAAGGGCGTGCAGGAGCCGGGAGACGTCGTGCTCCTCTTCCTGCCGCTCGCGCACAGCTACGGGCGCCTCGCCCACCAGGCGGGGAGCCACCGCGGTGCGACGGTCGCGTTCGTCGCGGATGTCGCGCGCGTGCCGGAGGCGCTCGCCGCCGTGCGCCCGATGGTGCTGCCGGCCGTTCCGCGCGTCTACGAGAAGGTGCACGCGAACACCCTCGGCGAGATCGAGCGCGCCGGCGGGATGCGACGTCGGATCGGCCTGTGGGCGCTCGGCGTCGGCGCTCGCGCGAGCCGCGCTCGCCGGGAAGGCGGCCGCGTGTCGCGCCGGCTCGCGCTGCAGGAGCGGCTGGCCGAGCGGCTCGTCTTCGCCAAGGTTCGCGAGCGGCTCGGCGGCCGGCTGCGGCTCGGGGTCTCCGGCGCGGCGCCGCTCGGCACCGACGTGATGGAGTTCTTCCACGCGCTGGGCGTGCCGGTGATCGAGGGCTACGGCCTGACCGAGACGGCCAGCTCGGCGACCGTCAACGCGCCCGACGACTTCCGGATCGGCACCGTCGGCCGTCCCGTCGACGGCGCCGAGGTCCGTCTCGCCGACGACGGCGAGATCCTCGTTCGCAGCGACGCCGTCTTCGCGGGCTACTACAAGGAGCCGGAGGCGACGGCCGAGGCGCTGACCGACGACGGGTGGCTGCGCACCGGCGATGTCGGCGAGATCGACTCCGAGGGGTTCGTGCGGATCACCGACCGCAAGAAGGACCTGATCATCACGGCGGGCGGCAAGAACATCGCGCCGCAGAACCTCGAGAACGCACTCAAGTCGTCGCGGTTCGTCTCGCAGGCGATCGTCGTCGGCGACCGCCGCCCCTACGTGACGGCCCTGCTGACCCTGGACGAGGCGGAGGTCGCGGGAAGCGGCCGCGACCCGCAGCAGCTGGCGCAGGAGCTCGTCGACGAGGTCAACCGCGACCGGACACGCGTCGAGCAGATCAAGCGGTTCGTGATCCTCCCACGCGACTTCTCCCAGGAGGAGGGCGAGGTGACGCCGACGCTGAAGCTACGCCGCCGGGTCATCCACGAACATTTCGCGGACGAGATCGAGCGTCTGTACGCGGGCGAGGCGAGCTAGCCGAGAATCCGCTTCGCGCCGTCGTACTCGGAGGAGTACCAGCCCTCGCTGAGGCTGTCGATGCGCACAACGTCGCCGGTGTGCGGCGCGTGGATGAACTGGCCGTTGCCGACGTAGATGCCGACGTGGCCGAGGCCGGCGAAGAAGACGAGGTCGCCGGGCTGGAGCTCGTCCCGCGGCACCGAGACCGCATTCGGGTAGCTCCATTGCGCGACCGTGTAGTGCGGCAGCGAGATGCCGACCTGCGCGAAGACGTACATCACGAAGCCGGAGCAGTCGAAGCCGCTCGGGCTCGACCCACCCCACACGTACGGGGTGCCGAGGTAGTGCATCGCGATCCCGACGACGCCGCTGTAGTGGGTCGACGGCACCGAGCCGCCGCTCTGGTCGCCGACGCCGAAGCTGCCCGTCGGCGCCGAGGCCTGCACCTGCGCCGCGGCGCGCGCCTGCCGCGCTGCAGCCGCCTGTGCCGCCTCCTGCTGCGCGATCAGCGTCCGGAGCTGTGCCTTGACCGATCCGTAGAGGCGCCGCTCGGACGCGACCCTCCCCGCGGCCCGGTCCCGTGCCGCGGCGCGCGCCACGACCAGCCGGTGCTGCCGGGCACGCTGGTTCTGCAGCAGTGTCCGGCGCTGCACGACCTGGTGCCGGAACGAGACCACCTGGTTGATCAGCGAGGAGTCCTGCTTCGAGAGCGAGTTGACGGTCTCGATCCGCGAGATCAGGTCGTCGAGGCTGCGCGCGCCGAGGATGACCGCGAGCGACGACTGCTGTTCCTCGGTCGTGTAGATGGCGACGAGACGCTTCTCGAGCGACCGCTGCGCCTGGGAGAGATTCCCGCGTGCGACGCCGAGCGCCTGCCGGTTGATGTCGAGCTGATGCTCGACGCGGTGCAGCCGCCGGCTGGCGACCTGATAGCGGCTGTTGGCGCGCTGCGCCGCGGCGTCGAGGCGCTGCAGCTGCACGAGCACCGCCTGCGCCTGCGCGCGCTTGGACGCGATCCGGTCCGCGTGTGCACCGGGCGCGGTCGCTCCGACCAGCCCGGCTCCGAGCACACCGATCAGCAGCGCCGAGATCGCTGCCTGCCGCCTCGGCACGCGCAATGACGTCCTCCCGCCCGTCACAAGGTGGGGACGGTAACAAGCCTGTCGGATGCCTGCAAAGAAGAACCGTCACAAAAAAGCTGCAATTTGGCGGAAGGTGTTCTCAGAACTGCTACAGCACCCGGCGCACAAAGTCGCTCGGTCGACTACGGTCCTCCGCCAACGTGCTCGAGCGGACGAGATCTCGCGCCGCGCGGTTCGCAGGTCTCGCCGCGGTGCTCACCCTGACAGCTACGTCTGCCGCGCTGGCCTCACCGGGGACGGCCGGGAGCGGCGAGTCGGTCCAGCAGCTCGACAGCCGGACGCACCGGGCGCTGCTGGGCCTGTACGCGCTGGACTCCCGCCTCAACGCGTGGCGCAGCCGTGTCGCGTCGCTCGGCGCGGCGGCCGCTGCCCTGCGCGAGCGGCGCTCCTCGCTCCGTCAGGAGCTCGGTGCGGCCCAGGCGTCGCTCGAGGTCGGTCAGCACCAGCTCGCCCTCAACCTGCGCACGCTGTACGAGCAGGGCACCGTCGACCCGGTCGCGGTGATGCTCGGATCCGCCTCGCTCACGAAGGGGCTCCGGCAGCTCGACCACCTCTCGCGCCTCACGGACCAGAGCCGGCAGATCGTCGAGTCCACGACCGCTGCACGCAGCCGCCTCCTGCGGTCGCAGGCCCGCCTCGCGGCCGAGGGACGCCGACTCCAGCGCTCGCTCACCGCCGCCCGCCAGGCCGAGCGCCAGGTCGCCGCCGCGGCGGCGTCCCGCCTCGTCTATGTGAACACGCTGCGCGCGCAGCGGATGCAGGCCGCGCAGGTGCAAACGGTCGTGGCGACGGCGCAGCAGGCGCAGCAGAAGTCCCAGCAGCTGCAGCCCCCGACCGCGGCCCCGCCGACGAGCGGGCAGCAACTCGTCGTCAGCGCGACGTGCTACGACCTGCCGGGGAGGACGGCGACCGGGATGCCGGTGGGCCTCGGCGTCGTCGCCGTCGATCCGTCCGTCATCCCGCTCGGCACCCGGCTGAGCATCCCCGGCTACGGCAACGGAGTCGCCGCGGACGTCGGCAGCGGGATCAAGGGAGCGACCATCGATCTCTGGATGCCGCCGGACCAGTGCGCCGCTTGGGGGCGCCGTACCGTCACCATCACGATCTACTAGCGGTCGAACCCCACGCGGCCCGGCGACGGAGCGCGCAGCACTCGCTCGCTAGACTCTGGCCGCGAAAGGGGGGAATCGCGGTGACCGAGCTCGTCGAGACGTCCGAGGAACGGCAGGCCGAGGCGCTCCGCGTCCTGCTCGTCGACGACCACGATCTGTTCCGCACCGGCCTGCGGAACCTGCTCGAGGAACAGGGCCTCTCGATCGTCGGCGAGGCGGCCACCGGCGGCGAGGCCGTCGCGCACGTCCGCGAGCTCACGCCCGACGTCGTCGTCATGGACCTGAACATGCCGACCATGGGCGGCGTCGAGGCGACCCGCCACATCGCGGAGCTCTCGCCGCTGACGCGAGTCGTGATGCTCACAATCTCGGACGAGGACAGCGACGTGACCGACGCGATCCTCGCCGGCGCGTGCGGCTACCTCCTCAAGGACGCCTCGATCCAGGAGCTGGTGTCCGGGATCCAGGCGGCGGCGCGGGGCGAGGCGCTCATCTCCCCACACATCGCCGCGAAGGTGCTGCAGCGGATCCGGGCCACGAGCGCGCAGCCCGAGATCGAGGAGATGATCCGCGCGGAGCTGTCGGAGCGCGAGATCGAGGTGCTGAAGCTGATCGCGAACGGCAAGGACAACGCCGTCATCGCCGCCGAGCTCCACATCAGCCCGAAGACGGTCAAGAACCACATCTCGAAC
>DASTZY010000051.1:0-3991 GCA_035764085.1 Gaiellaceae bacterium | reverse complement strand
TCGGCTGAGCCAGGTGTTCCGGAATGACCCCTGAGGGCGGACGCCTTGAG
The DNA here is from genome assembly GCA_035764085.1 of Gaiellaceae bacterium. Taxonomy (GTDB): domain Bacteria; phylum Actinomycetota; class Thermoleophilia; order Gaiellales; family Gaiellaceae; genus Palsa-739. Next base: position 3,941 of record DASTZY010000051.1, on the reverse strand, counting down.
AGCAGCGGTGGTTCTGACGATGCTACGGGCGTGTCACGGGCCGGTATGGCGGAGCACGCGAGCAGGCTTAGCGAGGTATTCGCACGATCTCAGCCAGATGTGGAGCTTCGCGGTGGCGCAAGCGCCCGAGACATCGAATCGCTCGTCCAGGGATTCGAAGGCTTACATCTGCCCGACGAGCTGATCGAGCTTCTTCGTGTGGTCGACGGATGTCCTGAGTGGCTGCTCCTCGATGTCGGTCCTTCGCTGGGCGCAGCCGAGATTCTCGCCGAGACACGTCAGAGGGCCGGGATCGAGTCCGAAGCCGCGGAGAGTGCCGACGCCTTTTGTCCTGGGTGGGCAGTCATCACCTCGGAGGGCTGGACCTTTGCGGCCATGGTCGCCCAGTCCGAGCCGAGGCCCCGCTCGGCGGTGATCGACCTGTCTTACGGCAACCAGGGCTACCCGGTCGTCGCGGCGAGCCTCACGGCCCTCGTCGCCGCCAGTGCCGACGCATGGGAGGCGGGCATTCATCCGAGGCAGACCTGGGATGCAACTGAGGCTGGTCAGCGTGCCTATCGCGATACCCACGAGAGGCGTCAAGACCTGTTGGTGGAGCGCAGTCGTGAGTTTCCGTCGGGGGATGGTCTGACCGCCCGCGATTGCGTTGGGTTCTGGCCGTCAGCGTGGCCTGTTTCCTGGCCCGGCCGCGATGGTGCCGAACCCATCCCGATCTACCCGTCCCTCTCGCTGGAGGAGGTGTTGGCACAGCCGGGCTCGCACCGAGTCATCGAAGGCGACATCACGGAAGTCCGCGACCGCTGGGCGGTGATTCGCGATGAGGGCGCTGAAGCGTGGCTGTCCATCCCACCCGGCCTGGCGAAAGGCCACGACGTGTCCGCCGGTTCCCGACTGCGTTTCAGCGTCCTGAACGATCATCAGCCGCGGTGGCCAACCGACCTACCTCAAGACGGACCGCCGCAGGCGCTGCGAGTAACAGGCGTGTTCGAGGCGCTGTAGCCTCGCCGGGGCCAGTGTTCGGGAATGACCCCTGAGGGCGAAGTTGGTTCAGGCGCCGCCGCTGCTGTCCTGGACAAGCTCGAACAGCTCATACGTTGTCTCGTCATGCTCGTGTTGGATCTGGCCGCAGTGGCGCAGCCCGAGCTTTGCAAGGGCACGCAACGACGGCTGATTGTCGCTCGTCGTCAGAGCAACAAGTCGATTGCGATCGGTTCGACCGAAGAAATCCGCGATCGCAAGCTCGCTCGCCTCCGTTGCGATTCCCTCGCTCCAGCTCGAAGGATGGATGATGCAGCCCAACTCGACCTCGTCCGGCGCGATTCCGGGCCAGCCCTGACCTATCGGATCTAACTCGACCCGACCCAGACGATCCCCGCTCTCCCGATCGAACACGGTCCAGGTCCCAAAGCCGAGCTTCTGCCAGCGCTCGACCCAGCGTTGGAGCTGCTGCTCGACGTCGGAGCGCGGACGTGGCTGCCGACCCGGCAACGCGAGAATCCGCGGGTGATTCCGCATCTCGACGAAGAAGTCCAGGTCGAGCCGACCAGCGGGCCGCAGGACTAACCGCTTGCTGCCTAGCTCCACAGAGCGAGCCTACGCGAGGGCGCAGCTCCCGCCTGAGCGAGCGTCCTCGCGCCTGACGGGGACGGCGCCGCGTTTCCCGTTCGCGTCTCCCGACCACAACTCGGGAAGAGCGATTCCGAGGAGGAACGACACATGGCCGAGCTCGTCGCCGACTACTTCTTGAAGCGCCTGCGCGAGTGGGGCGTCCACCGGATCTACGGGTACCCCGGGGACGGGATCAACGCGTTCCTCGGCGCGCTCGACCGCGCCGACCCGGATCCCGAGTTCATCCAGGCCCGCCACGAGGAGATGGCCGCGTTCATGGCGTGCGGCCACGCGAAGTTCGCGGGCCCGGACACGCTCGGCGTCTGCATGGCGACCTCGGGCCCCGGCGCGGTCCACCTCCTCAACGGCCTCTACGACGCGAAGCTCGACCACGTCCCGGTCGTCGCCATCGTCGGCCAGCAGAAGCGCTCCTCCCTCGGCTCCCACTACCAGCAGGAGATCGACCTCCAGGTCCTGTTCAAGGACGTGTCGGAGTTCGTCCAGGTCTGCATGGTCCCCGATCAGGCGCGCCAGCTCGTCGACCGCGCCTGCCGGATCGCGCTCGACCAGCGCACCGTCTGCACGATCATCGTCCCGAACGACGTCGCCGAGCTGGACGCCGTCGAGTCGCCGCCGCGCACCCACGGCTCCGTCTACTCCAGCGTCGGCTACCGCCGGCCGCGCGTGCTGCCGCAGGAGCACGACATCCAGCACGCCGCCGAGATCCTCAACGACGGCGAGAAGGTTGCGATCCTGATCGGCCAGGGCGCCCGCGGCGCCGCCGAGGAGCTCGAGCGCGTCGCGGACCTGCTCGGCGCCGGCGTGGCCAAGGCGCTGCTCGGCAAGGACGTCCTCGCCGACGACCTGCCATACGTGACCGGCTCGATCGGCCTCCTGGGGACGATCCCGAGCTACGACATGATCGAGAACTGCGACACGCTGCTCATGGTCGGCACGAGCTTCCCGTACGCGGAGTTCCTCCCGAAGGAGGGCCAGGCGCGCTGCGTCGAGATCGACATCAAGGCGGACATGATCGGCATCCGTTACCCGGCCGACGTGATGCTCATCGGTGACGCGAAGGAGACGCTGAAGGCGCTCGAGCCGCACCTCGTCCGCAAGGAGGACCGCGGGTGGCGGGAGAAGATCGAGAAGAGCGTCCGCGATTGGTGGGACATCGTCGAGCGTCGCTCGATGATGGACGCCGACCCGATGAACCCGCAGCGCGTCGTCCACGAGCTCTCGCAGGTGCTGCCGGAGGACGCGATCATCACGGCGGACTCCGGCTCCTCCACGAACTGGTTCGCGCGCCAGCTGAAGCTGCGCAAGGGCAACCTCGCCTCGCTCTCCGGGACGCTCGCGACGATGGTGCCCGGCGTCCCGTACGCGATCGCCGCGAAGTTCGCGCATCCGGGGCGGCCGGTCATCTGCTTCGTCGGCGACGGCGCGTTCCAGATGCTCGGCATGAACGAGATGCTGACCGTGAAGCGCTACCGGGAGCGCTGGCCCGACCAGCGGCTGATCTTCTGCGTCTTCAACAACCAGGACCTGAACCAGGTGACCTGGGAGCAGCGGGTGATGGAGGGCGACCCGAAGTTCCCGGGCACGCAGTGGCTCCCCAACTTCGACTACGCGGCCTACGCCGAGCTCTGCGGCCTGAAGGGGATCTTCTGCGACGACGGCGACCGGATGCGCTCCGCCTGGGAGGAGGCGCTCGGCGCCGACCGTCCCGTCGTGCTCGAGGTCAAGACCGACCCCGAGATCCCGCCGCTGCCGCCGCACATCCGGACCGAGCAGGCGAAGGAGATGGCGACGGCGATGGTCAAGGGCGACCCGGAGCGGACCGGCGTGATGGAGAAGTCGCTCCGCGGGAAGCTCGTCGAGTTCACCGAGCACCTGAAGTCGTAGTGGCTGCAGTAGTCCAGCGGCTCGAAGTCAACGCCTACACGATCCCGACCGACCAGCCGGAGTCGGACGGGACGCTCGAGTGGGACTCGACCACGATCGTCGTCGTCGAGGCGCACGCCGGCGGGAAGACGGGGCTCGGGTACACGTATTGCGACTCGGCCGCGGCGGAGGTCGTCTCCTCGCAGCTCGCGGGCGTCGTCGAGGGCGAGGACGCGATGGACGTGCGCGCCGCGTGGCTGCGCATGGGTGCAGAGATTCGCAATGCCGGGCGGCCCGGGATCGGCTTCTGCGCCGTCTCCGCCGTCGACCAGGCGCTCTGGGACCTCAAGGCGCGGATGCTCGACGTCCCGCTCGTGGTCCTGCTCGGCGCCGCCCACGACGACGTGCCGATCTACGGCAGCGGCGGCTTCTGCTCCTACAGCGACGAG
>DASTZY010000050.1:0-2984 GCA_035764085.1 Gaiellaceae bacterium | reverse complement strand
CGGCGTCCTGCCGAACGCGAGGCAGCTCAGCGAAGTCGAAGAGGAGCCGCCCGCGACGGCCGATACCGACCGCTGGCAAGGTGAAGGCGGCGCGTCAGCAGGACGCTCGCGGCGACCACGAAGGGGTGAGCGACCTGTCGGAACGCAGAGGGTTTAGCCCCGATCGGGCCTGGCGGAGTGATCAAGAGTTGGGATCGACGCCGCTCGACCACCGATTGCAGTCCTAGGAGGCCATTCATGAAGTTGCAGCCGCTTGGTGATCGCTTGATCGTCGAGGTGCTCGAGGAGGAGCAGGAGACGGAGAGCGGGATCGTTCTGCCCGACACGGCGAAGGAGAAGCCGCAGCGGGGACATGTGCTTGCGGTCGGCCCTGGTCCGCGGGGCAAGCAGGGCGAGCTCATCCGAATGGACGTCGCCGAAGGCGACGAGGTCGTCTTCTCCAAGTACGGGGGCACGGAGATCAGGGTCGGCACGGACGACGTTCTGATCCTGCGCGAGTCGGATGTGCTTGCGAAGGTCGTCCATACAGGTGGCAGGGGCAAGCGCAAGCTCGCCGGCGTCACCGCATAGCTCGTTTCGCTCAGGAGGAAGACATGTCTTACAAGGAGCTGAAGTTCAAGGAGGATGCGCGGCGCTCGCTCGAGCGGGGCGTGAACGTCGTCGCCGATGCGGTCAAGGTCACCCTTGGCCCGAAGGGGCGCTACGTCGTGCTGGACAAGAAGTTCGGCGCTCCGACCATCACGAATGACGGCGTCACGATCGCGCGCGAGATCGAGCTTGAGGACGTGTTCGAGAACCAGGGCGCTCAGCTGGTGCGCGAGGTCGCGACGGCGACGAACGACGTCGCCGGCGACGGGACGACCACGGCGACGGTTCTCGCCCAGGCGATCGTCCGCGAGGGTCTCAAGAACGTCGCTGCGGGGGCGAACCCGATGGCGCTGAAGCGCGGCATCGAGACCGCCGTCGACAACGTCGTCGAGAACCTCAAGACGCAGTCGAAGGACATCGACGGCCGCGAGGACGTCGCCCGCGTAGCAACGATCTCCTCGCGCGAGCGGGAGATCGGCGACGTGATCGCGGACGCGATCGAGAAGGTCGGCAAGGACGGCGTCGTCAATGTCGAGGAGGGGCAGACCCTCGGCCTCGAGCTCGAGTTCACCGAGGGCATGCAGTTCGACAAGGGTTATCTGTCGCCGTACATGGTCACCGACCCCGACCGGATGGAGGCGGTGCTCGAGGATCCCTACATCCTCATCGCCAACCAGAAGATCGGAGCTGTGAAAGACGTGCTCCCAGTGCTTGAGCAGGTGATCCAGTCCGGCAAGCCGCTGCTGATCGTCGCGGAGGACGTGGAAGGCGAATCGTTGGCGACGATCGTCGTCAACAAGCTCCGCGGCACGTTCCAGGCCGTCGCCGTCAAGGCGCCCGGCTTCGGCGATCGCCGCAAGCGGATGCTCGAGGACATCGCGATCCTCACCGGTGGCGAGGTCATCACCGAGGAGATGGGCCTCAAGCTCGAGAACACAAAGCTCTCACAGTTGGGTCACGCCCGCCGCGTCGTCATCGACAAGGACACCACGACGATCATCGATGGCGCCGGCGCGGACGAGGCGATCAAGGGCCGGATCAAGCAGCTGAAGTCGGAGGTCGAGAACACCGACTCCGACTTCGACCGCGAGAAGCTCCAGGAGCGCCTCGCGAAGCTGTCCGGCGGCGTCGCGGTGGTCAAGGTCGGCGCGTCGACCGAGACCGAGATGAAGGAGAAGAAGCACCGCGTCGAGGACGCGCTGCAGGCCACCCGGGCGGCCCTCGAGGAGGGCATCGTGCCCGGCGGGGGGGTCGCGCTCCTCAACGCGGCGAAGGCGATCAAGGTCGACGGCTTCGGTGATCCGGACGAGCGGACGGGCGCGCAGATCATCCTGCGAGCGCTCGAGGAGCCGCTCCGCCAGCTCGCCTACAACGCCGGCCTCGAGGGCTCGGTCGTCGTCAACAACGTCCGCAAGGCCACCAAGGGTCAGGGACTCAACGTCGACACAAACGAGCTCGAGGATCTGATCAAGGCCGGGATCATCGACCCGACCATGGTCACCCGCTCGGCGCTGCAGAACGCGGCCTCGATCGCGAAGAACATCCTCATGACGGAAGCGATCGTCGCCGAGCCGCCGGAGAAGGCCGGAGCCGGCATGGGGGGCGGCATGGGCGGCATGGGCGACATGGGCGGGATGATGTAACGCGCCGGACAAGAGGTTGCGATAGGAGAGGTCATAGTCGAGTCGGTTGGAAACATGGTCGGTTCGACGACCGCTACCCCGTTCGGCTGAAGCTCCAGGCACCAAACTGCGACCTCCGGCCCGATGGGGACGGAGGAGAGAGGCTTGAGTGGTCTGCGTTCCTGGCGCGGTTCTGCCCGAACCGCGCCGGTACGGCTTCGCGCCCTGGCGGCGTACGAGGCCTACGGAACACGCTCGAGCCAGAAATACCGCAGCAGCTACCGACGACGCATCGTGCTCTTCCGGTCGACGCGACGCTGAATCTCGCAGCCGTCCGACGGGGCGCGGTGGCGGGCACGCCTGGGCCGGTGGCAGCCTCGTCAGCGGCAGTGCTGACGCCAGGCATCGCAGCCGCTAGCGACGGCAGCGACGGGACGAAGGTCGACGCAGTCGCAGGACCGTGTGGAAGCGGGTAGCATGGAGGTACTGGCCCTGCTTGCCAGGACGCCGGCCGAGGCCCAACGGCATCGACGCGCCATCTAACGCGCGCGAGATGAGGGACCGAGGCAAACAGAGTTCGACTCGCAGGGCTCTTTCTCTCCAGTAGTACGGAACGATCGTTGGTTCCACCGTTCGAGGTTGCCCGTCGCGCGGGTCGATCGAGTCTTGGGCGTCGAAGGGAAGTGCTCGTTGTGGTTGCAGAGACAGAGACTGAGATCGTCGAGGGGATCGGCTCCGACTACGCGGTCAAGTACGGGTTCTCGAACCCGGATG
>DASTZY010000049.1:0-9356 GCA_035764085.1 Gaiellaceae bacterium | reverse complement strand
GCTCCTCCATCCAGCCGATTCCTCGCTGCAGGAACACCGGCCCACTCGTCCCGATGCTGAAGACCCTCCGCCTCCTCCTCCTCACCACGGCCCTTTGCATCGTCGCGCTCGGCGCAGGCGTCACGCCCGCGCTCGCCTGCGGCAACAGCAACGGCTACTCCTATGCGGGGCTTGCGGCGCCGAATCGTGCGTTCGGAATTTCCGCGTTGATCACACCGCTCAACGCATTCGACGTCTTCAATGGCCACGTCGCCGGCTGGGTCGGCGTCGGCGGCCCCGGCCAGGGCCCGGGCGGCACGAATGAGTGGCTGCAGATCGGGCTCAGCGGATTCCCCGGCATTACGGGCAGCGACATCTATTACGAGGTCACACTCCCCGGCCGCTATCCCACCTACCACCAGGTCGACGCGAACGTCCCGGTCGGCACGCCGGTCAAGGTGAGCGTGCTCGAGATGCACAACCGGCCCGACTGGTGGCGCGTGTGGGTCAACCACAAGCCCGCCTCGGCGCCGATCCGCCTGCCGGAGAGTCACGGCCGCTGGAGCCCGATCGCGACCGCCGAGAGCTGGGACGGCGGGACCGGCGGCACCTGCAACGCCTTCCTCTATCGCTTCCGCCACGTCGCGGTGGCGCACGTCGCGGGCGGCGGCTGGCACCCCCTCACGGACGGCTATCCGATCAGCAGCTCGGTGACGCGCGTCAGGCGCTCGCGGGGCTCCGCGGCCTTCCTTGCGGCGGAAGGCCAGCCGGCCTTCCAGCTCCTCGCAGCTACTTCTTGATCCAGATCGGCGTGCCGAGCGGCGCGTAGCGCTTGAGCTTGTCGGCCGTCGAGTTCTTGACGCGAACGCAACCGTGCGAGACGGCCTGGCCGATCAGCTGCGGCAGGCTCGTGCCGTGGATCCCGACGACGCCGCCGCCAGGCCACTCGGTCAGCTTCGAGTACGCGCTCGTCTCGACCGCGAAGGTGCCGAGGAAGGAGTCGTGGTACGGGACGAAGCGGGCTGCGACGAAGTAGTGGCCGATCGGCGTCTCCCGCCCCGGCGCGCCGATGGCGACCCCGGCGTGGTAGACGTGCTTGTTATGCCAGTAGAGGTCGATCGTCCGCCGGTTGAGGTTGATGACGATCTGCCCGGCGGTCGGCGAGAGCGACACGGTGTCGGCGGGAATCCAGCCGTACGTGCCGTTCGGCCGCATCGGGATGCTGACCCTGTACCAGATGTTGCCGTCCGAGCCGACCTGCTTCTTCACCGCGAGGATCTCCTGCGGCCGGAAGTCGGGCCGGAAGTCGTGCAGCACCTTGATCACCTTCGAGCTCGGGTCCGGCGTCTTGCGGATCGGAACCGTGTGGACGAGGAACCCTCCGGCGGCCGGGAAGCGCGACTCGATCTTCGTCTTCGGCGGCTTCGACTTGGTGGTGGTCGTCGTCGGAGTCGTCGTCGTGGTGGTCGTGGTGGTGCCGGTGCCGGCCGCGCCGACGGCACGGGAGGGCAGGAAGACCGCGGCCGAGAATCCGGCCACGGCGACGAGGACTGCGAAGATCAGGACTGGGCGGCTCACCTAATTGCAGCGTAGACAGTAGCGGCCGCGGGGGACGACGGACGCCACTGCGGCAACGTCGCCCGGACTGTCGTCCCGGCGCCGGGCCTTGTCTCGATCTCGACGGCGCCGCCGAGCAGGCGCACCCGCTCGGAGATGCCCGCGAGACCGAGGCGGTCGTGTCCGAGCCGGCGCGGGTCGAAGCCGCAGCCGTTGTCGGTCACGGTCAGGTCGACGAAGGTGCGCGTGCTCCGCAGCTTGACCGCGACGGTCGCTGCCTCGCTGTGCTTGCGCACGTTCGACAACGCTTCCTGGACGACGCGGAAGAGCACGATCTTCTGGGAGTCCGTCAGGCCGCTCAGGTCGCCGTCGACCTGGAGCGTCGGCTCGATGCCGGTCGCATTCTCGAGCGCGCGGAGCTCGGACTCGACCGCGTCCGCCACCGGTCGGGCGACGGCCGTCGTCGAGCGGATGGAGTGCGCGACCTCGCGCAGGCTCTCGTCGAGCGCGCCGAGACGGGCATGGACGTCGTTGAAGCGTCCGCGCACCCGCTGCTTGAAGTCCGAGGGAACGACGGCCGAGATCTGCGTCGAGGCGGACCGCAGCTCCTCGGCGAGCGCGACGATCTCCTGCAGGGGACCGTCGTGCAGATCGAAGCCGAGACGGAGAAGACGCCGCTCGCCGGCCGCGACGAGATCGTGCTCGCGCTGCACCCTCCGGTCGAACAACGAGGCGCGCTCGAGCAGCGGGGCGAGCGCGGCCGCGGTCTCTTCGAGGTAGTTGTCGAGATGCTCCGACTCGGCGCAGCGGGAGCGGGCGACGAGCGCGGCGTAGGGCCGGTCCCAGCGCTCGACGACCCGAACGTGCACCTGAGCCGTGCTGGCGATGACGCCGTCGAGCGCGGCCCTCGCGACCTCGCGCAGGCGGCGGCTGCGCGGCGCCTTGCCGTGGGAGACGAGACAGGTGGTTGCGCCTGTGGCGTCGAGAATCCAGAGAGAGCTCGCCGCGGCGGGTGCCAGCTCGACGAGCAGCGAGAGCGCGAGCTCGGCCGAGACGGCCGGGGGCAGCTGGGCGAACTCCTTGCTCGCCAAGGCGCGCCGGAACACCGCGAAGGCCGCCGCCTCGGCGGGCATGCCGAGCTCTTCCGCCGCGGCCGTCACCGCGGCCCGTGCCTCGCCGGGCTCGAACCGGTGGTCGACCGCGACCGCGACGACGGCGTCGCCGAGGAAGTCCAGCGCGGCCCCCTGGCCCCAGCCGTCGGCCAGGCGCCGCGCTCGCACCTCGCAGGCGCGAAGCGCGGCACGCAGGTCGCGTGGAAGGAGTGCGGTGCCCGCGGACCGGGGCTTGCCGGCGCCGATCGCCGCCGCACGGGCGATCAGCTCCGAGGCCAGAGTCGGCCCTACGGGCGTAGTTCCCCGGCTTGCCGCAGCGTCCACAGTTTCCACAGGATCATTCTGCGTTCAATGAACACGTTGAACAATGGGACGCTAGGCCCAACCGGCGATCATGTCCCTGAACGGCACTTGAGAGAGCCGTTTTCCTCGCTATACGAAGGATGTTCGGCCCGAGCGCTGGCTTTTCCCAGCGCTCAACGAAGCGGCCTGGACCCGATAAGGAGCTAGTCGGGATGTTGACAACCCAGGCGCGTTGAACGGCCTTTGCCGGCCGTCCGACCGGTATTCCACAGCCCTCCCGGCTAGGTCATCGTTCAGAAATTGAACACTCTCAGCCGATTTCGGCGCCGGCCACGTCCTCGAGGAGGAGCACGTCGCCCGCCTCGACGCCGGCCGCGGACGCCGCTCCCGCCGGCAGCTCGAGCGCGGCAACGGCTCGGCGCGCGCCCGCGACACGCCAGGGCCGCAGCCCGCGTCTGACGCCCACCACCTTCCTGTCGCGATCGAGGAACACGACGTCGATCGGGAAGCGCATGAAGAACATGTGCACCGAACCGGCACGGTCGATGAGCATCCCCTCCCCCGGCTCGAGCCTCTCGCGGCCGAGCAGGCCCCGTGCCCGCCCGAACGCGCTCTCGGGGATCTCGCACCGCTCGCAGACGACCTCACCTCCCTCGGTGCGCACACGACAAAGCGACGATGCTGCCATTGGTTCCTATCGTGACGACGGCACCGGGCGGCGCGCTCTGTCTCAGCTGTAGGGAGGATGAAGCTGGAGCAGGAGCGGCGGTGACGGCTTCTGGTCGAAGTCGAAGTCGTTGGCGAGGTTGCCGAGGATGGGCGCGTTCTCTCGTACGTCCGGGCGTGGGTCGGGGCGTCCGTCGGTTGCCGGGTCGAGGCGGGCGCCGTTCAGGAAGTCGTCTTCGATGAACTTGAGATAGGCGTCCTGGCTGAGGATCTGGTGGTCGATGTAACCCTTCTTGGCGTAAGGGCTGATCACGAGGGCGGGAACGCGGAGCCCGTACCCCTGGCCGTCGACGACGGGAGGCTTGACGTGGTCGTAGAAGCCGCCCCAGTCGTCCCAGCAGAGGAAGATCGCGGTCGAATCCCAGGCACGCGAGCGCATGATCGAGTCGATCAGGCCGGTGACGTATGCCTGGCCGTCGTTGATGAGCGTCGGCGGGTGGTCGCTGTTCTTGTCGCCCGGGACGATCCAGGAGACGGCAGGGAGGGTGTCGTTCGCGAGGGCTTTGAAGAAGTCGTGGAGCGGCGCGATGTTCCGCAGCTGGTGGTCCTGCCGCACGGTGTCGAACCAGGGCAGGGGGTTCCAGATTCCCGGCGTCTTCGAGTTCTGCGGCACGGGCGCGCAGAACATGGCGTTGTCTGCGCAGTCGGGCTGGCCGCCCTGTTGCACGTAGTAGCTCCAGCTGACGCCGTACTTGTGCAGGAGATAGGTCAGATCCGTCCAGGCGTAGTCGGGGATCTTGCCGCTCTTGTTCTGCGGCTCGCCGGGCGGCGAGCCGGGGTCCTGGACCGCCGGGTGACAGCTCATCGGGTCGCCGTGGGTCGTGCACTTCGCAGACCAGCCCGAGACGAGGTAGAGATGCTCGGGCATGCTCCACGACGAATCCGATTGGAACATGTGGTCCTGCAGCACGAAGTTGCTGGCGAAGTCCCAGTAGTTCGGGATCTCCCGCCAATCGTGGTAGCCCATCACGTCCGGCTTCCGCGGCGTGAAGGAGCAGCGAGGGTCGTCGAAGTGCCTCTTGCAGTAGCTCGTCCGGCCGATCTCGGCTTGGCCGACGAAGCCGTCCATCTTGCCGCCGGCGATGTCTCCCATCGCGCTGCCGTGTCCGTGCGGCCCGCCCGTGTTGCGAGCGGATGGGTCGTGGTAGGGGCGCTCGCAGTGGTGCCGCCGAGGGTCCGGGATGCAGGGAACCTTGCCCGGGTTTCCTGCGATCCCGGGGATCCCGTCGGCACCGGGGTACGTCCCGAAGTAGGAGTCGAACGAGCGGTTCTCCTGCATGATGATCACGACGTGGCGGATCTTGTGGATCGCCTCCGGCGTCCCGTCCCGCAGCCGCTTCACCAGCCCCGCTCGTGCGTCGCGGCGACGTCCGGGCGTCTCGTTCGATGCCAACAACAGCCCCAGCAGGAGGGTTGCTGCCAAACCCGCAAACGCGACCCGCTTCAAAGCGGGCGCAGCCTATGCCGCGACTTTGAGAGCTAGGTGAGGATCGGTTTGCTGATTGTCCGGGTCGCTAGGGATGTCTGCCCTTGCTGACAACCAGGCTGACCTTCGCCCCCTGGTGGAGCTGCTTCCCCGGCTTCGGGTTTGTCGAGATCACGTGTCGGTTCTTCACCTTGGCGGAGAAGGCTTGCGTGACCGTGCCGAGCGAGCAGGAGTGGGCTTTCAGCGTGCGCCCGGCGGCCTTGAGCGTCTTGCCCTTGACGTTCGGAACGACGCAGTGCGGGAGGGTGAAGAAGACGGTCTCGGGGTTCGCGTCGGCCGGCGCGTCGGTGTACGAGGGAGCGGGGACGAATTGGCCGGCGACACTCTGCGTCGCGGTGAGGCTGTAGGGGTTGGTCGTGCCCGTCTTCAGTCCCGACGGCGCCTTCAGACTGCATTGGTAGAACTGGCCTGTGGCGGCCCAGGTGCAGGCCGCCGTCGCGAGCTGGGTCGTACCGCCGTTGGGGCCCGTCAAGGTGACCTCGACACTGCCGGCGGCCGCCAGCGACGCTGCTGTCGCTGCGGGGAGCGGATGCCCCGAGGCGTCGGTGAGGGTGAACTCGACGGTGATCTTCGCCCCCGTAGTGAGCGCTGCGTTCGGGAGTGGTGCCTGGAAGCCGCCGAACGCGGCGACGGCGGAAACGCTTTCGCTCACCTCGGGCGCTGCGCCGTAGTCGCTGTTGCCGGGCTGGTCGTACGTGACCGTGCACGCGCCGCTGGGGCTGGTCATGGTGAAGGTCGCGCCGCTGTTCGAGCAGGACCCGCCGCTCGAGTAGGTGACCGCGCCGCCTGGCGCACTCGCGGCGACCGTGAACTGCGAACCGAATACCGCCTGCGCCGGCGCATGCGTCGCGACCGAGATCGACTGGGCGGCCTTGACCGAGGTCACCGACTCGGTCACCTCGGGCGCGGGGTTGTAGCTCCCGTTGCCGGCCTGGTCGTACTCGACGGTGCACGTGCCGGTGCCGCTGGTCATGGTGAAGGTCGCGCCGTTGTTCGAGCAGGAGCCGGCGCTCGCGTACGCGACCGCGCCGCCCGGGGCGCTCGCGGCCACGCTGAACTGCGATTCGTACACAGCACCGGCGGGCGCATGCGTCGTCACCGAGATCGACTGGTCGACCTTGCCCGCGGTCACCGAGTCGGTGAGCTGCGGCGCGGGGTTGTAGTCGGCGTCGCCAGGCTGGTCGTACTTGACGGTGCACGTGCCGGTGCCGCTGGTCATGGTGAAGGTCCCGAGGACGTTCGTACAGCCCCCCGCGCTCGAGTAGGCGACCGAGCCTCCGGGCGCAGTTGCCGCAACGGTGAAGCTCGAGCCGTCGCCTGCGTTCGCGGGAGCGTGCGTCGTGACGGTGATCGTCTGGTCGGCCTTCAGTGCGTTCACCGTCTCGGTGACCTCGGGCGCGGCGTTGTAGTTCGCGTTGCCGATCTGGTCGTACTTGACGGTGCAGGTGCCGCTGCCGCTCATCATCGTGAAGCTGTCGCCGAAGTTGAGGCAGACGCCGCCGTATGAGAACGTGACGAGGCCGCCGGGGGCGCTGGCCGCAACCGAGAACGAGGTGGCGTATACGGCCGTCGCAGGCGCGTCCGTGATTACGGTGATCGTCTGGTCGGCCTTCTGCGCGGTGACGGACTCGACGATCTCGGACGCGGCGCTGTAGTTCGCGTCACCGGCCTCGTCGTAGGAGACCTGGCAGGCGGTCGTGCCGCTCGTCATCGTGAACGTCCCGGCGGTGTTCGAGCAGCCCCCGGCGCTCGAGAACGTCACCGGGTTGCCCGAGGCGCCGGCCGTGGCCGCAACCGTGAACTGTGTGTTGAAGACGGCGCTCGCCGGCGCGTGCGTCGTGACCGCGATCGCCTGGTTCGCCTTTTGCGCGGTCACCGACTCGGTCACCTCGGGCGCCGCGTTGTAGTTCGCGTCTCCGGCCTGGTCGTACTTGACCTGGCAGGTCGTGGTGCCGCTCGTCATCGTGAACGTCGCGGCCGTGTTCGAGCAGCCGCCGGCGCTCGAGAACGTGACCGGGTTGGCCGAGCCGCCGCCCGTCGCGGCGACTGTGAACTGCGAGTTGTAGACAGCGCTCGCCGGCGCGTGCGTCGTGACCGTGATCGCCTGGGCCGCCTTCGTCGCGGTCACCGACTCGGTCACCTGCGGTGCCGCGTTGTAGTTCGCGTTCCCGGCCTGGTCGTACTTGACCTGGCAGGCGGTCGTGCCGCTCGTCATCGTGAACGTCGCGGCCGTGTTCGAGCAGCCGCCGCTGCTCGAGAACGCGATCGTGCCGCCCGGCGCGCTGGCGGCGACCGTGAACTGCGAGTTGAAGACGGCGCTCGGGGGCGCGTGCGTCATCACCGTGATCGCCTGGTTCGCCTTCTGCGCCGTCACCGACTCGGTCACCTCGGGCGCGGCGTTGTAGTTCGCGTTCCCGGCCTGGTCGTACTTGACCTGGCAGGCGGTCGTGCCGCTCGTCATCGTGAACGTCGCGGCGGTGTTGGAGCAGCCGCCGCTGCTCGAGAACGCGACCGCGCCGCCCGGTGCGTTCGCGGCGACGGTGAACTGTGTGTTGAACACTGCGCTCCCCGGCGCGTGCGTCGTCACCGTGATTGCCTGGCTGGCCTTCTGCGCGGTCACCGACTCGGTCACCTCGGGCGCCGCGTTGTAGTTCGCGTTCCCGGCCTGGTCGTACTTGACCTGGCAGGCGGTCGTGCCGCTCGTCATCGTGAACGTCGCGCCCGAGTTCGAGCAGCCACCGCCACTCGCGAACGTGACCGCGTTCCCCGAGCCGCCCCCTGTAGCCGCGACCGTGAACTGAGAGCCGAACACGGCCGACGACGGAGCGTGCGTCGTCACCGTGATCGCCTGGTCGGCCTTGCTGACGGTCAGGGCCCCGGAGCCGGTCGACGCATCGAGTCCCGTATCGCCTCCGAAGGAGACACCGACGCCGGTCGGATACGAGCCGGCGGTGATCCCGCTCAGGCTGACCCCCGGAAGCGTCGCCACGCCGCTCGCGTTCGTCGGCGCACTGCCGACGCTCGCCCCGTTCAGCTTGAACGTGACGGGCTCGTTCGCGACCGGCGTGCCGTTGTTCGTGAGCGTCGCGGAGAGGCTCGTCGTGCCGCCGAAGGCGCCGGTCGCCGGGTCGACCGATAGGGTCGTCGCCGAGGCTGAGGCAGTGTCGCTGAAGCAGACGCTCACGCTCGACAACGAGGGAGTGAGCGAGCTGCTGTTCGTCGACAGGAACCCCTTGTACTCGAGATAGCGCATCCCGTCGAACCGGCTCAGACTCGCCCCGCTCGACGTGAAGAACGTGCCGGCGGTGCCGTCGGGACCGACGAAGGTGAACGGTCCGTACCGGCTATTGCTGGCGGCGACCTGGAACTTCACGCCTGTGCCGGTCGGCGTGGTCGCCGTCCAGGAGAGTGTCGTCCAGTGCGCCGTGCTGCCCGGCGTGGGATTCGAATCCTTCAGGGAAGAGACGAAGGTGCCGGCTGATGCGTACCCGGGGTTCACGTACTCGCTGAAGACGAGGTCGCTGTTGCTGTTCTGGCCGTTCGGAGTGGAGCAAGCGGTCGTCGTGCAGACCACGCGGCGTCCGCCGGCCATGACATCGCCGCTGGTGGCGAGCCAGGCCTGAGTACCCGTCCGGCCGGCGGCCAGGCGGATGACCAGGCCGTACTGCGTCCCTGCGGTTACCGCGGGCTGGATGGCGAAGGAGAACTCGAACATCCCGCCGGCGCCGTCGCTCGTGCCCGGAATGGTCGACGTTGCGAGAAGGCCGCCCGCGCTCATGTCGGGGAGCCCGCCGCTCGTCTTCCGGAGCTCGAGCGTCATGTCGGGGTTCGTCCCGGAGCAGCTCGCGCAGAAGATGTATGCGTAAGCCCGCTCGAGCTTCCCGGTCATGCCGGCCGTGAATGTCTGGCCGGCGAGCGAGGTGTTGCTGAAGCCGTATCCGGAGCCGAAGCCGTTGTCGTCGGCGTGCTGGTCGAGCACGTCCGGACTGGCGAGGACGACGTCTCCTGCGCTCGTCGTGAGGTCACAGTCGTTCGGAGTGCCCTGCTGGAAATCGCTCTGCGAGGTATCGACGAAGCAGCCGCTCTGCGCGGCCGCCGAGAGCGTGAAGTTCCGCGTCGCGGTGCCGCCGTCGGGGACGGCGATCGTCGAGGCGGAGCCGGTGTCGAAGCCGGCCTTGGCCGCGGTCAGCGAC
>DASTZY010000048.1:0-1270 GCA_035764085.1 Gaiellaceae bacterium | reverse complement strand
GTGCAGGGGAAGGGGACGCTTCTCCTTCCCCTGCAACGTCCTTGTAGTACTTCTTGGCTTTGTTTAACGGCAGCAGGTACGCATGCTCACTGTCAAATAAAGCTAGAGGAACGTGAGCGAAGTAGACCGTGTAGCGCCGCTCATCGATCGGCAACAGGCCAATGCGCTCACCCCACAACACCTCACTGATAAAAACCTCGTGCTTCTTCCACTTGAAAAGGCCGCGATACTTCACGCTGCGCACCAGCATGGTGTCTGGATACTCTGGCTCCGGCAGCCGCACCGGAAATCTCCGCGAGGAAGCATGATAAACGGCGGCAGGCGTTTGCATCTCCAAGGCCTCATGCGGTCGTACTTCGTTATATTCCAGCCGAAACCGATCCATGGCCCGCTGTTGCTCCCGCCGATTCGCGGCAGGCGGTTCGACAACTTCTTGCTGCAGCGTGCGATGCATTCGTTCATGCCGGCCGTTCTGTTCCGGATGTCCAGCTTCGATGCGCTCGGGTACGATTCCCAGCTTGATCCACCACACCGCCAGCCGCGACAATCCTGCCAGCGCTCGGCAGGCAAAGGGCGCTCCGTTGTCGGTGCGAATCGCTTCCGGCATTCCGTACTCCCGAAACGCGGCTTCAAAGATCGCCTGCACCCGCGCGGTGTCGGTCTTGTCCACTGCCTGGCAGCGCAGCAGGTAGCGGCTGTGCGCATCGGTGATGGTCAGTGGATCGATTCTGGTTCCATCGCGCGTGCGAAACCAGCCTTTGAAATCCGCGCACCACACTCGATTCGGCCCTTCGGCATGCGCCAAGGGCTCGGTGTAAGGCGCCGTGCGCAATCGCTTCTTGCGCGCTACCACCAAGCCTTCCCGTTTCAGCAGCGCTCCAATCGTGCTGGTAGCCGGCCACACGCGCCCGGGTTCATCGCGCTCCAGAATCCGCTTCAACTTCCGCGGTCCCCACTTCATGTGTGCTTGCCGCAGGTCCAGCACCATGCGCTCGATCTCCGCCGGCATCTGGTTGGGGTGCCGCTTCGCCGACCGGCTCTGCTCTACCAATCCGGCAACTCCCAGCTCCTGATAGCGCCGCACCCACACGTACCCGGTTTCGCGCGCGATTCCGTACCTCTCGCACAGTTCCGTCATCGAGCGCTCTCGCCGTTCATGTTCAAATACAAACCGCAGCTTCTCTTCCATCACACTGCTCTTTCTCCAAGGCATGCGCTGTTTCTAAACCGCGCCGCTCGCCTTGGGCAGTGTCAGATATGCTCCCGGTCT
>DASTZY010000047.1:0-7492 GCA_035764085.1 Gaiellaceae bacterium | reverse complement strand
AGACGACGGCCCCGGGCACGCTCCATATCATCGTGGAGTGGCGGAACTACCGCGCAACAGCGAGGTCGCGGAGCAGATCGACCTGCTCGCCGACCTGCTCGAGCTCGAGGGCAAGGACACGTTCCGGGTCGTCGCGTACCGGCGTGCGGCCGCCCGCGTGCGGGAGACGTCCGGCTCGGTCGCCCAGCTAGCGCTCGACGGCAAGGCGAAGGAGCTGCAGGGGATCGGCAAGACGATCGAGGAGAAGATCGTCCAGATCGTCGAGCTCGGCGAGATCGAGACGCTGACGAGGAAGAAGGCCGGCGTCCCGCCCGAGGTCGTCCTCTTCATGAAGCTGCCCGGTCTCGGGCCCAAGACCGCGGCGCGCATCTGGCGCGAGCTCGGCGTCGAGACGCTCGACGAGCTGAAGGCGGCGGCGGAGGGCGAGCGGCTGCGGACGCTCGCCGGGCTCGGGCCGAAGAGCGAGGAGAAGATCCTCGCCGCGCTCGCGTACCAGGCCGAGAGCCCGGAGACGGACCGGTACCTGCTCGGCTCCGGCCTGCCGGCGGTGCAGGCCGTCGTCGCGGCGCTGCGAGAGCTGCCGGCTGCGCTGTCGGTCTCCGAGGCCGGGTCCGTGCGGCGCCGCAAGGAGACGTTCCGCGACCTCGACATCATCGCCGGCGCGACCGACCCCGCGGAGCTGACCGGGCACTTCGCGCAGCTGAGCTGGGTCGTGGACGTCGCGGCGCAGGGCGACACGAAGGCGACGGTCGTCTCGCGCGACGGCCTCCGCTTCGACCTGCGCGTCGTTCCGCCGGAGTCGTTCGGCAACCTGCTCCAGCACTTCACCGGCTCCAAGGACCACAACGTCGCCATGCGCGAGGACGCCGTGCGGCGCGGGCTCTCGATTTCGGAGTATGGCGTGACGCACGTCGAGAGCGGCGACGTCTTCAAGAGCGCCGACGAGGACGCCGTCTACGAGTTCCTCGGCTACCAGCCGATCCCGCCGGAGCTGCGCGAGAACTCCGGCGAGCTGGAGGCGGCGCGGAAGGGGGAGCTGCCGCAGCTCGTCGAGCTGCGCGACGTGCGCGGCGACCTCCACACGCACTCGCACTGGTCGGCCGACGGCAAGAGCACGCTCGAGCAGATGCTGGAGGGCGCGGCCGCGCGCGGCTACGAGTACTACGCCGTCACCGATCACTCCCACTACCTCCGCGAGGGACGGATGCACGCACAGCTCGAGGAGATCGAGGCGCTGCGACGCCGGTTCCCGAAGCTGCGGATCCTCGCCGGGGTCGAGGCGAACATCCGCTCGAGCGGCGAGGTGGACGTGGCCGACGAGGATCTCGCTCTGCTCGACTGGGTCGTCGCGTCGGTGCACCAGGCGCCCGACTCGCGCCCGACGGAGCGTGTGCTCGAGGCGATGCAGAACCCGTACGTCGACTGCATCGGCCACCTCACCGGGCGCCGGATCGGGACACGGCCGCCGCGCGACGTCGACGTCGAGAAGGTGATCGAGGCCGCGCTCGAGACCGGCACCTTCCTCGAGATCAACGGCCAGCCGGACCGGCTCGACCTCCGCGACGTCCACGCGCGTGCCGCGAAGGACGCGGGGCTGCGGCTCGTCGTCTCCTCCGACGGCCACGAGGTGCGCTCGCAGGCGTACGTCGAGCTCGCCGTCGCGCAGGCGCGCCGCGGCTGGCTGACGAAGGCCGACGTCGTCAACACGCGCACGTGGAAGCAACTCGAGAAGCTGCGGAAGAAGCGGCCGTGACCGACTTGCGGGAGGACGGCGCCGCGGCGCTCGAGTGGGCCGCGCGCTATCTCGAGCGGGTCGGCGAGCTCCCGGTGCTCGCGCAGGTCGAGCCGGGCGAGCTCTCGGCGCGGCTTCCTGCGGCGGCGCCCGAGCAGCCCGAGACGTTCGCGGACGTCCTGCGCGATCTCGACGAGCTGCTCCTCCCGGCGGTCACGCACTGGCAGAGCCCTCGCTTCTTCGCCTACTTCGCGGTCACCTCGTCGGAGCCGGCGATCCTCGCCGAGCTGCTCGCGGCGACCCTGAACCAGGTCGCGCTCGTCTGGCGCGCGTCGCCGGCCTCGACGGAGCTCGAGCTGCGCGTCGCCGACTGGGTGCGGCAGCTGCTCGGCCTCCCGGACGGCTGGCACGGCCACATCGAGGACACGGCCTCCACCTCGACGCTCGCCGCGCTCATCGCGGCGCGCCACGTGACCGGCCGCAACGCCGTCGTCTGCTCCGAGCACGCGCACTCCTCCGTGGAGAAGGACGCGCGGATGCTCGGGATGGAGCTGCGGAAGGTTCCGGTCGACGGCGAGCTGCGCATGGCGGTCGACGGCTACGACCTCGACGACGTCGCCGCCGTCGTGGCCACCGTCGGGACCACATCGTTCGCCTCCGTCGATCCGGTGCGGAAGCTCGCCGAACGCGCGCATGCCGCCGGCGCCTGGCTCCACGTCGACGCGGCGTACGCCGGCTCGTCCTGGATCTGCGAGGAGGAGCGCTGGTCGGCCGACGGCGTCGAGCTCGCCGACAGCCTCGTCATCAATCCGCACAAATGGCTGCTCGTGCCGACCGACTGCTCGCTCGTCTGGACCGCCCGGCCGGACGTGTGGCGCGAGGCGTTCAGCCTGACTCCGGAGTACCTGCGCACGTCCGACGAGGCGTACTCACTGGCCGACTACGGGCCGCCGCTCGGCCGCCGCTTCCGCTCGCTCAAGCTCTGGGCCGTGCTGCGCTGCTACGGGGCCGAGGGGCTCCGCGCGATCCAGCGCGAGCACATCCGTCTCGCCGAGCTCTTCGCGGGCTGGGTCGAGCAGGCGCCGGGCTGGGAGCTCGTCGCCCCGCAGCGCTTCTCGCTCGTCGTCTTCCGCCGCCACGGCTCGGACGACGAGAACGAGCGGCTCGTCGAGCGCGTGAACGGGTCCGGTGAGATCTTCATCAACCACACGAAGCTCGAGGGGCGCTACGTCTTGCGGCTCGCGATCGGCAACGCGCGGACGACGGAGGACGACGTGCGGCGGGCGTGGGACGTGCTCAACAGGGAGGCAGAGCGATGATCGTGACGACGATGAACGACATTCCCGGCCACGAGGTCGACGAGGTGTTCGGCGAGGTGAAGGGGCTGACCGTGCGGTCGCGCAACGTCGGCTCGCAGATCGGCGCCGGGCTCAAGTCGATCCTGGGCGGCGAGCTGAAGGGGATGACGAAAGCGCTGATCGACAGCCGCCGGCAGGTCAGGGAGCGGATGATCGAAGAGGCGGAGGCGATGGGGGCGAACGCGATCATCGCGATGCGCTTCGACACGTCCGAGATGGGCAGCAACTGGACGGAGATCTGCGCCTACGGCACCGCGGTGCGCGTGCATAAGGCGTGACGCGCGCGGTCGTCTTCGACCTGGGAGACGCTCGCGACCTGGCAGAGCGATGACCCGGCGGGCGCTCGTCCCTGTTGACGGCGCGCTTCCCACGCTGGGAGAGCTGCGCTCTCGCGGCCTCCGCCTCGGGCTGATCAGCAACTGCTCGGGCGACGTCGTGGAGCTCTGGGAGGAGTCGCCGTTCGGCAGCCTCTTCGACGTCGTCGTCCTCTCGGCCGACGTCGGTGTCTGCAAACCCGACGAGCGGATCTACCGGATCGCGCTGGAGAGCCTGGAGGCCGCCTCGGACGAAGCCGTCTTCGTGGGCGACGGTCACTCGGGCGAGCTCGCGGGCGCAGAGGCGGTCGGGATGCGGGCGATCCAGATCGGCTCTCACCACCCCTGGACGGGAGAGCGGATCGAGGATCTCCGGGAAGTTCTCGAGCTCGTCTAGAGGCTACGGAGTACGGCGAGGAACTCGTCGGTCGACCCGACCACGAGGTCGGCGGCGTCGAGGAGCGCGCTCGGCGCTTCCGGCGAAGCGACGGCGACGCGCACCGCGACTTCCAGCCCGTCGAGCGCGGCGAAGGAATCGATGTCGGTCGTGTCGTCGCCGGCTGCGAGCGCCCGCCGCAGCGCCCGCTCCTCGAGCAGCGCCCGCACCGCCGTCCCCTTGTGCGAACCGACCGGGGGCAGCACCTCGAGGATCTTGCGGCCGTAGCGCGCGACCAACCCCTCCTCCCGCGCGGTGGCGGCGATCGCATCGAGCTCGCGTACGGCCTCGGGCTCGTCCGGCCGGTCGCGGAAGTGGAACGCGAGCGCGAGCCCTTTGTTCTCGAGCTCCTCGGGCGGCCACGGCGCGTCGGCCGCGAACGCCGCGAGGACGCGGCGCCAGCGGTCGGCCTGCGGCTCCAGCTCCAACCCGTGCGAGCCGACGCAGACGACGCCCTCCACCGCGACTCGGCCGTGCACGTCCTCGCTTGCCCGGCCGCTCACGACCGCGACGAGGGCGTAGCGCCCGACGAGCCGCGCGAGCTCGGCGCGGGTCTCCGCCGGCGGAGCCGCGTCCTCCGGCCGGTCGACGATCGGCGCGAGCACGCCGTCGAAGTCGAGAAAGAGCCCGGCCTCGCCCGGGCTCGCCGCCAAGCGGGCGAGGAGATCGGCTGCCACGGCGGTCTACGCTACTTCCCCGCCGGGCATAATCCGCTCGTGCCCGAACTCGACGAGCTCTGGATCCCGCTGGTCGACGAGCCGATCGGCAGCATCGTCGACCGCGTCGTGCGCGAGGACCCGGCGCTCGCGGCCCGCATCGAGACGCCGCACCGGATCC
Source organism: Gaiellaceae bacterium (assembly GCA_035764085.1). Classification (GTDB taxonomy): domain Bacteria; phylum Actinomycetota; class Thermoleophilia; order Gaiellales; family Gaiellaceae; genus Palsa-739. Next base: position 2,815 of record DASTZY010000047.1, on the reverse strand, counting down.
TCGCGTTCAGGACCTTCGCCTACATCCGCACCGGCATCCTGCTCGGCCAGCTGCTCTTCGACCACGACGTGCCGGACTGGGACGGCTCCGAGAGCTGGGTCGACGCACTGCTCCGCGATCCCGCCCACCACGCCGCGATCGAGCGCGAGGTGCGGGCGGTGGCGGACGAGATCGCTAACGATCCGCAGTACGCCGACGACGAGCCGCTCGCGCCGGACGAAGGCGCGCGCGACCGCTTCCGCGCTTTCGCGCGGGAGCACCTCGGCAGCGGCGGCAGCTAATTCGCCTTGAGCTAATTCGTCTTGCTGCCGTTCCCCTGGTAGACGAACCCGTTCCCACTGCCGAACAGCCGGCGGGCGAGCATTCGCCGCAGCGCCGGGCCGGTGATCGGGTTGAGCAGGAGCCCGAGCACGATGCCGATCGTCAGGAGGAGGCCGTTCCGGGCAGCGCGGGCCGGCTCCACCGACCCGCGCTTCACCGACTGGACGCGGTTCGCCGCATTCCGCAGCTCGTCGATCGCGTTCCGGATCTCGTCCTGGATGTCCTTGTCCCCGGCCAGTCGCGATGCGGCGTCCGAGACCCGGCGCCGTGAGGCGAGCTCGTCGTAGACGGCACGGGCGGAGGTGTAGGCGTTGCGCACGTTGTCGCGCAGCTCCTTGTCGCGGATCGCGCGCTCGACGTAGGGGCGGGCGCTCGCGGCTGCGGAGGCGGCCCTGTCCTTCGTGTTGATCATCTGCGGCCTGTCCTTTCCGTCGTGGGTTGAAGCCGTGTCTCTATCTTCCCGAACTCGGGCACCGCGCGCGACCCATTCTTCTCGGCACCGTCCAAGCTGAACGCGGCGGCGAACACCTCGTCGATCGAGTCGACGAGGACGAAGCCCAGTTCCTCTCGCGTCTCGGGCGGCAGCTCCTCGAGGTCGTGCTCGTTCTCCCGCGGCAGGATCACGCGCCCCAGGCCGGCGCGCTGGGCCGCGAGCACCTTGTCGCGCACCCCGCCGATCGGCAGCACCTGGCCGGTCAGCGTGATCTCGCCGGTCATCGCGACGTCGTCCGCCACCGGCGTCTCACGGACGAGGGAAGCGATCGCCGTGGCCATTGCGATCCCGGCGGACGGCCCGTCCTTGGGGATCGCGCCCGCCGGCACGTGCACGTGCACGTCGTGCCGCGAGAACCACCGCTCGTCGAGGTCGAGCTCCCCGGTGTGGGAACGCACCCACGACAGCGCGGCCTGCGCCGACTCCTGCATCACCTCGCCGAGCTGCCCGGTGACCGTGAGCTTGCCGCGGCCCGGGTACGCCTGCGCCTCGATGTAGAGGACGTCGCCGCCGACCGGCGTGTAGGCCAGTCCCGTGGCGACGCCGGGATCCGCGGTCCGCCGGCGGGTCTCGCCCGAGAAGCGGCGCGGGCCGAGCCACTCGCGCGTGAGCTCCTCGGTGACCCGGATCTGCTCCTCGCTGCCGCGCGCGACCTGCACGGCCGCCTTGCGGCAGAGATCGCCGATGCGCCGCTCGAGGCCGCGCACGCCCGCCTCGCGCGTGTACTCCCGCGCGAGCAGCCGCAGCACCGGCTCCCCGATCTCGATCCGGCTCGGCTCGAGCCCGTGCTCCGCGATCTGCCGCGGCACGAGGTAGCGCTCCGCGATGCCGAGCTTCTCCTCCTCGGTGTAGCCGGAGAGCTGGATCACGTCCATCCGGTCGAGCAGCGCCGGTGGGATCGTGTCGACCGTGTTGGCCGTGCAGATGAAGACCGTCTTCGAGAGGTCGAACGGAAGGTCGAGGTAGTGGTCGCGGAAGGTGCAGTTCTGGGCCGGGTCGAGCACCTCGAGCATCGCGCTCGCCGGGTCGCCCCGCACGTCGGAGCCCATCTTGTCGATCTCGTCGATCAGGAGCACGGGATTCATCGACTCCGCGTCGCGCAGGGCGCGGATGATCGTGCCGGGCATCGCACCGATGTACGTGCGGCGGTGCCCGCGGATCTCCGCCTCGTCGCGGACGCCGCCGACCGAGAGCCGCGCGAACTTCCGGCCGAGCGTGCGCGCGATCGACTGCCCGAGCGACGTCTTGCCGACACCCGGCGGGCCCACGAAGCAGAGGATCTGGCCCGCCGGATCCTGCTTCAGCTTCGACACGGCGAGGTGCTCGACGATCCGCTCCTTCACCTTGTCGAGGTCGTAGTGATCCTCGTCGAGGATCTGCCGGGCGCGGTCGAGGTCGAGGTCGTCGGGGGTCGTCACGCCCCACGGCAGCGTGGCCAGCCAGTCGAGATAGGTGCGGATCACGCCGTACTCCGCCGCCGCCGCGGGAAGCCGCTCGAGCCGCGCGAGCTCGCGGTCCGCCGCCTTCCGCGTGTCCTCCGGGAGCTCGAGCGCGTCGAGCCGCTCGCGGAGCTCGTTGGCGTCGGCCTGCTCGGGGTCGCCTTCGCCGAGCTCCTCCTGGATCGCCTTCAGCTGCTGGCGCAGGAAGAACTCGCGCTGGCCCTTGTCGATCTCGGACTCGACCTGCGACTGGATCCGCGACCCGATCGAGATCAGCTCGGCCTCGCGCGCGAGCAGCTCCGACAGCCGCCGCAGGCGCTTGGCGACGTCGCGCTCCTCGAGCAGCTGCTGACGCTCGTCGGTCTTGATCCGCAGCGAGCCGGCGATCATGTGCGCCAGCTCGGCGGGGTCGTCGACGTTGGCGACCGCGAGCTGGAGCTCCTCGGGCAGGTAGGGCACCTGCTCGACGATCTGGGTGAACGTCTGCTGGACGTTGCGGAACAGCGCCTCGAGCTCGGCCGACGGCTCGACCACGTCGGGCGCCGGCTCGATCCGCGCGATC
>DASTZY010000046.1:0-3003 GCA_035764085.1 Gaiellaceae bacterium | reverse complement strand
ACGAGGCCGGGCACCGCCACGACCTCGTCGCCGCGCACGACGAGCGGCCACGCCTCGCGCTCCGAGCGCGGCACCTTCGCGTCGACGAACACGTCCTGGATCTTGCGCCTCCTACCCGCCAGCCGGTCGCCGGGCCTCCATCCGCGCACTCTAAGGCCTTGGAGCTCGGAACGGATAGTCCACTCCCCCCAGTGGATCTCGCCCGCCAGCTCGACCGGCCCGCGCTCCAGCCAGAGGCGCTCGTGCTCGCGCACGGCCTGGACGCCGCCGCCGAGGTCGACGCGCTTCGAGCCGACCGGCGCCGCGAGCAGCTCCGCGAGCGCGGGGGGCAGTGTGGCGCGCGAGTCTAGGGCGCGGAGGAGGTTCTCGTCCGCCGCCGGGTGGAGGCGGCGCAGGAGCGGCAGGATCTCGTCGCGGATCAGGCCGCGCTTCGTGTCGGCATTCGAGGCGTCGAGGCGGAACTCGAGCCCGGCGGCGCGGCAGTACGCCTCCGTCTCCTCCCGCCAGAGCGGCAGAAGCGGATGGACGATGCCGTCGTCGCTGCGTGGCGCGATACCGGTCGCCGCACCGCGCGAGACGAGCCGGTAGAGGATCGTCTCGACCTGGTCCGAGGCGGTGTGGCCCGTTGCGCGGAGCCGGTCGCGGCCGACCGAGCGGCGCTGCTCACGCAGGCCCGCCTCGCTGAGGCCGCGGCCGTCGAGCACCACGACCTCCGCGTCGAGCAGCTCCGCGCAGAAGCGAGCATCCTCGTCGGACTCGGCGCCACGCAGCTTGTGGTTCACGTGGAGGGCGGAGACGCGGTAGCCCAGCGAGCCGAGCACGTGCAAGAGGCCGGTCGAGTCGGCGCCACCCGAGACGAGGCAGGTGACCTCGCCGCCGGGGGCGATCAGCTCGTGCTCGCGGACGAAGCGCTCGACGCGCTCGCGCAGCTCCTCCATCCGCCGATTGTGCCGCAGCGCTCAGAAAACGAGCGAGCGATACGTGAGCTCGCGCGTCATCCCGATCGAGTCGTACAGGCGCAGCGCCGGCGCGTTCTCGGGCCGGACGAAGAGGCACACGGCCGGCACGTGCTCCAGCAGCAGGCGGCAGAGGTCCGAAAGCGCCCGGCGCGCGTAGCCGCGACGCCGCGCCTGCGGATCGACCCAGACCTGCTGCAGCTGCACCGCCGACGGCGTCCACGCCGACGCCTCGGCCTTGAACCGGATCACCCCTTCCTCGAGCCAGAGCCACGACCTCCCCTCCTCGATCTGCTGGCGCGTCCGCCAGCGGAATCCCTCGGCGTCGCGCCGCAGCGGATCGACGCCGATCTCCTCCATGTGCGCCTCGGCACAGGCAGGGACGAGCAGGTCGAGGTCGAGCAGGCTCGCCTGGCGGATCCCCGTCCCGCCGGGCTCGGGCGGCTGGCGCAGGGAGTACACCGGCTGCCCGGGCCGGTCGTCGCGCGGCCGCGGCATCCGCTTGCGGGCCGCCTCCCACAGCTCACCGACCGCCCGCTCCTCGCCGATCACCATACGCGCGCCGCTGCGAGCCGCGGCCTCGGCGAAGGCGTCGCAACCGCCGCCGGACGGGACGATGTTGGCACCGACGTGGCAGAGCGCGGCCAGGCCGCCGCCGTCGCGGGCCACGGCCGAGAACCGCCCGAGCCCGCGCCGCGCGATGTCCTCGAGGAACACGCGCTCGATGGGGTCCTCGGCGCAGAAGCCGAGCACCTGGTCGAGGGTCGGCGAAACGGTTACCGACACGGCTGGATCTTTCCATCCGGTTAGAGTCGCCCGATGCCGATTCACCTCCGAGCGGAACCGGGCGACTACGCAGACGCAGTCCTCCTCCCCGGCGATCCGCTGCGCGCGAAGTACATAGCCGAGACCTATCTCGACGACGTGAAGCAGGTTAACGAGGAGCGCGGGCTCCTCGGCTACACCGGCAGCTGGGAGGGCAAGCCGGTGTCGGTGCAGGGCACCGGGATGGGCTGTCCCGGCGCGACGATCGTCTTCGAGGAGCTGATCCAGCTCGGCTGCACGAAGCTGATGCGCGTCGGCACCTGCGGCGGCCTCCAGTCGCACCACGCGCTCGGCGACCTCGTCGTGGCCCTGTCGGCCGTGCCGGCGGACGCGACCGCGCGCCATCTCGTGAACGACGAGCCGCACTGCCCGACCGCTTCCTGGGAGCTGATCCACGGCGCGGTCCACGCTGCGAAGGAGATCGGGCAACCGATGCACGTAGGCCCGATCGTCACGAGCGACGTCTTCTACAACCCGAACGAGGGCCAGTACGAACGCTGGTCCAGCCGGGGCGTCCTCGCCGTCGAGATGGAAGCGTCGGCCCTCTTCACGGTCGCCGCGATCGGCGGCATCGGGAAGGTGCCGGACGTCAACGCCGGCTGCCTCCTCACGGTCTCGGACATCGTGGTGGAGGGCGTCTTCACGAGGATCACCGACGACGAGCTGCGGGCTGCGGTCGACCGGATGACGCGCGTCGCGCTCATGACCGTCACCGCCGATTAGCGCCCAGCGCAGGATCCTCTTCCTCGTCAATCCGGCCTCCGGCAACGGCGCGACCGGAAAGGGGTGGCCGAGCCTCCGGCAGCGCGCCGCCGAGCTCGGGCTGCGGGGCGAGGAGGTTCTGTCCGAGTTCCCGGGGCAGCTCGCGCAGGCCGCCGGCGAGGCAAAACGCTCCCTTCTCGTTGTGGTCGGCGGCGACGGGACCGTGAACGAGGTCGTGAACGGGGTCGCGGGGACGGACGCCGAGATCGCGGTGCTGCCGGGCGGCACGGGCCAGGACTTCGCGCGCACCCACGGGATCCCGGACAGCTTCGACGACGCTGTACGCGTGGCCCTCGTCGGCGCGACACGCACCATCGACCTCGGCCGGGTCGAGCTCGAGAGCGGCACCACCCGCCTCTTCGCCAACGTCGGCTCGGCCGGGATGAGCGGCGCGGTGGCTCGGCGCGCGAACGCGATGACGAAACGGTTCGGCGGTCGCGCCACGTTTTTCTACGCGCTC
>DASTZY010000045.1:2500-5180 GCA_035764085.1 Gaiellaceae bacterium | reverse complement strand
CGACCTCGCCGAACGCGTGGCGAAGGCCGTCGACGAGGGCCCGCTCGACCTCCGCGACCTCGGTCGTCGTGCTCGGCGCGTGCTCGAGAAGACCGCGAAGCCGGCCGAGCCCGAGCAGCTGTTCTAGCCGTCGCGGTCGTGGGGGAGAGGCTGAGCCGCGAGTTCTTCGCGCGCCCGGTGCACGAGGTCGCGCCCGAGCTGATCGGCGCGACGCTGCTCGTGGACGGTGTGGGCGGGAGCATCGTCGAGGTCGAGGCCTATGACCAGGACGACCCTGCGAGCCACGGCTTTCGCGGCCGCACCGCCCGGACGGCGTCCATGTTCGGGCCACCCGGCCACGCCTACGTCTACCGCTCGTACGGCATCCACTGGTGCCTCAACCTCGTCTGCGCGGAGGAGGGACGCGCGGAGGCCGCGCTCGTGCGGGCCCTCGAGCCGACGACCGGGCTCGACCGCATGCGCGAGCGGCGAGGGCTGAAAGCCGAGCGCGCCCTGTGCTCCGGGCCCGGCAAGCTCTGCCAGGCGCTCGGCCTCTCACGCGCCCACGACGGGCTGGCGCTCGACGACCCTCCGTTCGAGCTCCTCGCACGCGACGCGGCGCCGGAGCTGGCGGTCGGCCCGCGGATCGGGATCACGCGCGCGGTCGAGCAGCCTTGGCGCTACGGCCTCGCCGGCTCACCTTTCCTCAGCCGCCCGTTCCGCTCTCTGCCAGGATCGGGCCTGTGACCGTCCGGCCGTACGGAACCTGGCCCTCGGCGCTCGACGCGGGCACCATCGCGAGCATTCCGCGGTACGCGTTCGACGCGCTCTCGGTCGCCTGGCCGGCGGCGCGCTGGCTCGAGGCTCGTCCCTCGGAGGAAGGCCGCGTCGCGCTCGTCGAATGGCGAGACGGGTCGATCGCCGAGCTCACGCCCGACGGCTTCAACGTGCGGACGCGGGTGCACGAGTACGGCGGCGGCGCGTGCTGGTTCCACTGCGACACCGCGTTCTGCTCGTCGTTCGCCGACGGCCGGCTCTATCGAGTCGAAAGTCGCGCCGCGACTCCCGTGACGCCGGAGCCTCCCGAGAGCAACTCGCTCCGCTATGCCGACGGCGACGTGACGCCGGACGGTGACCTCGTCGTCTGCGTGCGGGAGCGCCACGAGGACGGCGCTGTGCACAACGAGCTCGTTGCCTTTCCCGCAGACGGCTCGGCCGAGCCGCGCATCGTCGCGTCCGGTCACGACTTCTACGCCGCTCCGCGCGTGTCGCCCGACGGGAGTCGCCTCGCGTGGCTCTGCTGGGACCACCCGCGCATGCCCTGGGACGGAACCGAGCTCTCCGTCGCGGAGCTCGCCTCCGACGGGACGCTCTCCGGTGAGAGCCTCGTGGCAGGCGGCGCCGACGAATCGATCTGCCAGCCGGAGTGGTCCGGAGACGGGCGGCTTCATTTCGTGACCGATCGCAACGGCTGGTGGAACCTCCACTCTGAGGACGGCGCCCTGACCGGGCTCGAGGACGGTGAGATCGGCTGCTCGGCCTTCGTGCTCCGGACGCGGCGTTTCGCCTTCCTCGGCGATGGTCGCATCGCGTGTGTCGTCACGCGGAAGGCGATCGACTCGCTCGAGCTGCTCGATCCCGACACGGGCGCGCTCGAGCCGGCCGGGCTCGACTGGACGAGCTACACACCCACGATGCTTGCGGCGGACGGAAGCACCGTCGTCTTCGCGGCGTCCTCGCCGGCGGAGCCGGTGACGGTCGCAGCGTGGGAGGCCGACAGCGGCGAGCAGACGATCCTCCACCGCGTGGTCGATCTCGGCCTCGATCCGGCGGCGATCCCGGCCCCGCGCGCCATCGAGTTCGCGACCACCGACGGAGCGAACGCCCATGCGTTCTACTACCCGCCGACGAGCGCGGACCACGAGGGGCCCGACGACGAGCGCCCGCCCTTGCAGGTGGTCTGCCACGGCGGCCCGACCGGTCACCGTGCGCCGTCGCTCACACCGGCCTTCCTCTACTGGACGCAGCGTGGCATCGGCGTCGTCGACGTCAACTACCGAGGCAGCTCCGGCTTCGGCCGCGCGTACCGGCGCGCGCTCGACGGGCGGTGGGGCGAGATCGACTGGCAGGACTGCGTCGCCGCCGCGCGCCATCTCGCGGAGCAGGGCGACGCCGACCCGCAGCGCACGTGGGTGGAGGGCGGGAGCGCCGGCGGCTACGTCGTCCTCTGTGCGCTCACCTTCGATCCGGAGGCGTTCGCCGCCGGCGTCAGCCACTTCGGAGTCGCAGACGTCGAGGCACTCGCGACGGACACGCACAAGTTCGAGTCGCGCTATCTCGACTCGCTGATCGGCCCGTATCCGGAGGCGCGCGACGTCTACCGGGCGCGGTCGCCGGTGCACTTCGCCGACCGGCTCGAACGGCCGCTCCTCCTGCTGCAGGGGCTCGACGACAAGGTCGTGCTGCCGAACCAGGCGGAGATGATGGCCGAGGTGCTCGACCGCAAGGGCATCCCGTACGCGTACCTGCCCTTCGAGGGCGAGGGCCACGGCTTTCGCAAGCAGGAGAACGTGCGCCGGGCGCTCGAGGCGACGCTGAGCTTCGTCGGCCGGGTCTTCGGCTTCGAGCCGGCCGACGAGCTCGATCCGATCGAGATCCGGCATCTCTAGGATCAGCCCGTGCCGATCGAGGAGCTGACCCG
>DASTZY010000044.1:0-71913 GCA_035764085.1 Gaiellaceae bacterium | reverse complement strand
ACCCACTCGCCGAGCTCCTCGTCGGTGTAGAGGTAGTCGAAGCGCTCGGCCGCCGAGCCGCCGCGCTTGTTCCAGGTCGCGAGGTTGCGGCCGTGGAAGCGGACGTATGCCGTGGGAGAGGTCGTCGCCACCACCGTGGGGACGAGGTTCTTCGCGGTGTCCGAACGGGGCGCGTCCACGACGACGTAGCCGGCGCCGATCCGCTCGAGGAAGGCGAGGCTCGCCGCGCGGTTCTCGTCGTCGAGCCAGGAGCGGTGGCGGAACTCCACGAGCATCTCGTCGCCACCGAGCTGCTCCCGCGCCCACCCGAGGTAGTCGAGCGACGACTCCTTGTGCACGACGTACGGCGGCAGCTGGAACAGGATCCCGCCGAGCTTGCCCGCCGCGCGGAGCGGCTCGAGTGCGTCGAGGAAGCGCCGGAAGATCTCGGCGCGCAGCTCGCGCGGCGGCCGGTCTACGCGCCCGCGGTCGTCCACGGGCATCTCGTCGCGCAGGTCCTCCGGGATCACCTCCGCCTTCACCGGGTGGCGCGTCATCAGGCCGAACGCCTTGATGTGCATCGTGAAGCCCTCCGGCGTCCGTTCGGCCCAGCCCTGCACCATCGACTCGCCGGGCAGCCGGTAGAAGGTCGAGTCGACCTCGACCGTGTCGAAGTGCTCGGCGTACCAGGCGAGGCGCTCCTTCGCCGGGAGCTTCGGGGGGTAGAACCACTTCGAGAGCGCCTCGTCCGCCCAGGAGCAGGTGCCGATCCGGACCGTGGCCGCCACCTAGCGGGAGACGGCCTTCGCGAGCAGCGAGAGATCGAGCGTGATGCGGCCGATCTCGATCGTGGTAGTCGATCCGGGGGCGCGGAGATAGACACCGGCAGCCGAGGTCCCGCCGACCGTGACCACGATTCGCTTCCCGCGCGGCAGGAGGACGGCCTGGGCGCTGAGTGGAATCGTCACCACGCCCGACCCCTTGTGGACGGTGGCGGCTCCGTATGTGATCGGAACGGCGTCTCCCTGGACCGACACCATCGCCCTCATCGTCATGGCGCCGGAGCTGTCCGAGTAGCGGACGGTCAGCGAGCCGTCGCCGAACGTCTCGAGCGGGCCGCCGGTGAGCCGGACCGACCTGCGCACCGATGCCCCGCCGGCGACGCGCGCCGACCCCGCCAGGGTCACGCTGTCGTGGCGCGTCCGCGGGAGCCCCTTGTAGTGGCTCGTGACTCCGTCCCACGGGTCGTGGGCGAGCTGGACGCTGCCGAGCGGCTTCTCCCGTCCCTCGAGGTATCCCGTGAACCAGCCGACGACTGCGGCCAGATAGGTCGGTTGCTCCTCGGCTGGGTTCCGAGCGGGAGCATGACCGATGTCGCCGAGGTAGAGGCGCCTCGGCCCGGCCAGCGACCTGTAGGCGGCGATCGCCTGATCCATGTCGAAGAGGAAGTCGTGCCGACCCTGCAACAGAAGGGTGGGCACGCTCAGCGAGCGGAGCTTCGAACGCGAGGAGCGAGTCGCTTCGGCGCTCTTCGTCGCCGTGCTGACGGTGCCTCCGAGGAGGTCTTCCCGCAACTGTGCGAGCGACGGGTCCCAGCTCGACGCGGGCACGTCCCGGAAGAGCTGGTCGAGCAGGCCGGTCTTCGGCACACCGTTCGGGTTGAGCGCCGCCCCGAGGCTCGTCCACGTGATCGCGGCGACCATCGCCTTGAACGGAACTCCCGCCGCGGCCGCGTTCCAGACCTCGCCGCCCCCGAGTGACAGGCCGAGAGCCCCGATCGCAGTGTCCGAGACGTCCGAGCGTTCCGCGAACCAGGTGAAGAGGTCGCGGGCGTCCTGGACCTCGTTCGGCCCGTCGAGTCCGAACTTGCCGCCCGAGCCGCCGGTGCCGCGAGCGTCGCAGGCGAGCGCCGCGAAGCCGAACTGCGCGAGCACGCTGCCGTACGCCTCCATGTCCGTATGGGACTGGCCCAGCCCGTGGAAGAGGATGACTCCGGGCCAGCCGCCGTCCGGCGCGGTGCCGGTCGGGACGATGTAGGCGCACGCGAGCGGCGTCGTGTCGGAGGCCTTGATCGTGACCTCGGTCCAGCCGGACGCGGCCGACGCACCCCCGGCGCACACGAGCGCCGCGACCGTGAGAGCCAGCAGAGCCCGGGCCCGACCCATGGAGGCGAACGCTACCGCCCATTTACGATGGGCAGCATGGACTCGCGGCCCGTTGGCGTCTTCGATTCCGGCGTGGGCGGACTGACCGTCCTCCACGAATGTCTCGTGACCATGCCGAACGAGGACTTCGTCTACCTCGGCGACCATGCGCGGCTGCCGTACGGGCCGCGGCCGCTCGAGGAGATCCGCCGCTTCGCCCGCGAGATCGGCGCCTATCTGGAGCAGCAGGACGTGAAGCTGATCCTCGTCGCGTGCAACGCCGCGACCTCCGCCGCGCTGCCGCGGCTGCAGGAGGAGCTGACGGTGCCGGTGGTCGGCGTGATCACCCCCGAGGCCCACGCCGCCGTCCAGGCGACGCGGAACCGGCGCGTCGGCCTCCTGGCCACCGAGGCGACCGTGGACGCCGGCCGCTACGCCGAGCTCGTGCACGCGCTCGACGCCGGCATCTCGTTCCATCCCGTCGCATGCCCGCGGCTTGTGCCGCTGATCGAGGGGGACGATCCGTACGGGGAGGAGACCGAGCGTGCGGTGCGCGAGTACGCGGCGCCGGTACAGGCGGAGGGGGTGGACACCGTGATCCTCGGCTGCACGCACTACCCGCTGATCCGCAAGATCTTCGAGCGCGTCTTCGGTCGCGACGTGACGCTCGTCTTCTCGGCGGAGGAGACCGCGCGCGAGGTGGCGGAGACGCTCGCGCGCAAGGGCGTCGAGAACGAGCGCACCCGCGAGGGCGCCTACCGCTTCCTCACCACCGGCGACCCCGAGGCCTTCCGCGAGCTCGGGCGCCGCTTCCTCCAGCTGCCGGTGCGCGACGTCGAGCACGTCACCGTGGCGACGCTCGAGGAGGCCGCTGCATGAGCGGGCGCGAAGGAGGGCGCAAGCCGGACCAGCTCCGCTCGATCTCGTTCGAGCCGGACTACCTCGAGAACCCGCACGGCTCTGTCGTGATCACGCAGGGCCGGACGAAGGTGCTCTGCACGGCGATGGTCGACGAGGACATCCCACGCTGGCTGCGCAACCAGGGCCGCGGCTGGATCACCGCGGAGTACTCGCTCCTGCCCGCCTCGACCGGCGAGCGCGTCCAGCGGGAGGCGTCCCGCGGCAAGCAGCAGGGGCGCACGGTGGAGATCCAGCGCCTGATCGGGCGCGCCGTTCGCGCGGTCGCCGACTTCGAGGCTCTCGGCGAGCGGACCCTGTGGCTCGACTGCGACGTCCTGCAGGCCGACGGCGGCACGCGCTGCGCCGCGATCTGCGGGGCGTATGTCGCCGCGATGCGCGCGCTCGACCGGTTCGGCCTCTCGCGCGCGTTCCGCGACTCCGTGGCGGCCGTGTCCGTCGGAGTCGTGGACGGTGTCCCGCTGCTCGACCTCGACTACGCCGAGGACTCGAGCGCCGACACCGACATGAACGTCGTGATGACCGGCGACGGCCGTCTCGTCGAGGTGCAGGCGACGGCCGAGCGCGACCCGTTCGCCCGGGAGACGCTCGACGAGCTGCTCGGGCTCGCCGCGGTCGGCATCGGCGAGATCGCAGCGCTTCAGGCGGAGGCCGTCGCGCGTGAGCTCCCTTAACGCGGTAGTCACGACGCCGACGATCGGCTGGGCGGAGGTGCTGCTGCGCCTCTTCGTGGCCGCAGCGCTCGGCGGCGCGATCGGGCTCGAGCGCGAGTTTCGAGAGCGGCAGGCAGGCCTGCGCACGCACCTCGTGGTCTGTGTCGGCTCGGCGCTCTTCACGCTCGTCTCGGCGTACGGCTTCAGCGACTGGGGCGTCCGGGTCGACCCGACGCGGATCGCGGCGCAGATCGTGACCGGGATCGGGTTTCTCGGAGCCGGCGCGATCATCCGCCAGGGCCTCTCGGTGCGGGGGCTCACCACCGCCGCCACGCTCTGGCTCGTGGCCGCGATCGGGATGGCCGCAGGCGCCGGCTACTGGGAGGGGGCGCTCATCGCGACGTTCGGCGCCCTGCTCACGCTCGGCCCGCTGCGCGTCGTCGCCTACCGCATCCTCGTCCGGTTCCGGCCGGCACTCGATCGACTCCTCGTCGAGATCCCCGCCGGCGGAAGTCCGGTCCCGGTCATCGAGGCGATCGAGCGACAGGGGGGCCACGTCATCTCGCTCGACGTCGCACAGGAGGGCGACCGCCGGTCGGTCGCCGTCGACCTCCAGCTGATGGCCGGCTCGGCGCCGTCCGTCGTCGCGGCCGTCGCCGAGATCGACGGCGTGCTCGAGGTCCGGTGGATGGAGTAGTCCTCTGCTCGCGCAACCGGCACAAGGCGCGCGAGCTGGAGGCTCTCCTGCCGGGCTGGACGATCGAGCCGCTCGACCTCGACGACTACCCGCCCGAGACCGGAGCGACCTACTACGAGAACGCAGCGATCAAGGCCCGGTTCGGCCGTGCCCACGCGCACGGGTGGGTGCTGGCCGAGGACTCGGGGCTGGAGGTCGACGCGATCGGCGGCCGGCCGGGCGTCCTCTCGGCGCGCTACGCGCCGGAGGGCGCGCCCGCGGTCGCCAAGCTCCTCGGCGAGCTCGACGGTGTCGAGGACCGGCGCGCGCGCTACGTCTCGGAGCTCGTGCTCATCGCGCCCGACGGCCGGGAGATCCGCGGCACCGGCACGCTCGAGGGACGGATCGCCCACGAGGCGGCGGGCAGCGAGGGCTTCGGCTACGACCCGATCTTCATTCCGGAGGGCGAGGAACGGACCGTGGCGGAACTGGGGAACTCGTGGAAGGCAGAGCGCTCTCATCGAGCTCGTGCGGCTCACGCGCTGCTGCAAACTCTCGGCGCCGCTCCCGCCACCACCAGTTGAGCTCGCCGCCGAAGACGATCACGTTCGCCATCAGGTAGAGCCAGAGCAGGAGGATCGCGGGGCCGCCGAGCGTCCGCAGCGTGACGTTGACGTCGGCGAGCCGCACGAAGATCGGGAGGGCCTGGAACGACGCCTCCAGCACGACCGCGCCCAGGACCGCCCCCGGCAGCGCCTGCCGCACGCTGACCTCCGTGTTCGGCAGCCAGCGGTAGACGGCGATGAGGAAGACGAACACGCCGAGGAGCGACGCCGCTATCGAGACCACGTAGGCGACGGCCGAGCTGTCGGCGAACCCTCCGAGGTGATGCTTCAGGACGGTGAACCCGAACGCTCCGACCACGAGGCTGACGAACAGCATCACGAGGACGCTCGTCGCGAGCACCGCGGCGAGGAGCTTGCCGTGCAGGAAGCGCCGGTTCGGCAGGCCGTAGACGAGGTTGAGCGCCGACTCGAGCGCGCTGAAGAACGAGAGCGAGGACCAGACGAGACCGACTGCCCCGATGATCCCGAGGGCTGCGGCGTTGTCCTGCACACGGCGAACGAGCTTGATGATGCTGTCGAGAGAGGTCCCCGGGAACGCGTGCTTCAGCTCGCGGATCAAGAAGGACGACGCCTCGGCGCGGTGGGCGAGGCCCAGGAGCGAGAGCGCCAGGAAGATGAGCGGCACGAACGAGAGCAGCGCGAAGTAGGCGACCATCGCCGCGAGATGGGTGCCGCGGTCGGCGAAGAACTTGTGCACGAGCTGGCGCCGTCTGATCCTCACGTGCGAATCCTCGCTGATAGCCTCGACGGCGATGGAGGCGGCGCGAGCGCTCGAGGATCTCGTCGAGATCTCGCCGCAGATCGAGGCGGTGGCCGTGCTGGCCCGCGACGGCGAGATGGAGGGGTCGCTCGGTGTCCCCACCGGGCGCGCGGGCGTGCTCGCGGGCGCCCTGCGGGAGCTGCTCGACGGCGCGGCGGCGTTCCGCAGCGAGGACGGTCGCGTCACGCAGCTCCACGCCTCGCTCGACGAGGGGGACGTGTTCGCGGTGACGGACGAGGACGAGCGGACGATGGTCGCCGTCACCCGGGAGCGGGTCACGCCGGGCCTCGTCTTCTACGACCTGAAGCGCTGCCTGGCCGAGGTGGGCGGATGAGGCGCAGGCTGCTCGCGCTCGCCGGCTTCGCCGCCGGCGCACTCGCCTACCGGCGCTGGCTCGCCGCGGACGGCGAGCGCATCGACGTCTACTTCGAGGACGGCTCCTTCATCACGTTCGCGCCGGGATCGCCCAGCGGCGGGCGGCTGATCCCGCTGGCGCGCCAGGTGCTCGTGGCGGCGCGGCAGGCATGAGCGACACGGACCTCGGCCGGGCGCTGGTCGCCGCTGCGTACCTCGAGGGCGACTTCGTCTTGCGCTCCGGCAAGCACTCGCGTTACTACCTCGACAAGTATCGCTTCGAGACGCTCCCCGACCTCCTCGCCCCGCTCGGCGAGCGGATCGCCGCAGCCGTCCGCGAGCACGAGCCGGAGGCCGTGCGCCTCGCTGCTCCAGTGCTCGGCGGCGTCGTCCTCGCCGCGTCCGCGTCGCTCGTCTCGGGGCTCCCGTTCCTGATGATCCGCGACGCGGCGAAGGAGTACGGCACGGCGAACCGCATCGAGGGAGCCTTCGAGCCGGGCGAATGCGTGTGTCTCGTGGAGGACATCGTGACCTCCGGCGGCGCGCTGCTGGAGGCGATCGCGGCCGTCCGCGAGGCTGGTCTCGCCGTCCGCAACGCGGTCTGCGTGGTCGATCGGGAGGAAGGCGGAGCCGACGCTCTCGCGCGCCAGGCGGTGCGTCTGCGGCCCCTATTTCGTGCAGGAGAGTTGCTGAAAGGGGAGAAAATCCCCGCAAAACCGCATGGTTGAGCCGCAAACACTGAGTTGGTAGGGTCGTTCAGGCCCAGCAAGCGATCTACGACTGGAGGAGAGAGTGACGAAGCAGGAGTTTGTTTCCGAGGTGGCCCGCCGCTCGCAGCTGTCCAACCGCGACGCAGGCAAGGCCGTCGACGCGTTCCTCGAAGCGGTCACCGACACGCTCAAGGGCGGAGGCGAGGTCACGTTCACAGGATTCGGGAAGTTCTCGACCGCGAACCGCGCGGCGCGGACGGGGGTCAACCCGCGCAACCCGAGCGAGAAGGTTCACATCCCCGCAGCCACCGTGCCGAAGTTCTCGGCTGGCAGCGGGCTCAAGACGGCCGTCAAGAGTGGGGGATCGTCCTACTAACGACCAGCCCAAGTCTCCTCCGAGGATCGAACGAGGCCGCCTCCGGGCGGCCTCTTCGTTTTCGGGACCGCTCGTCCCGGGCGGCTCGTATCCTGATGGCGTGAGCGCCGTGGGGCATTTCGCGGACCGGCTCGTGGCCGCCGTGGAGGTCAAGGGCGCGCCGCTCTGCGTCGGGCTCGACCCGGACCCCGATCTGATGCCGGCCGGGGTGGGCGTCGCCGAGTTCTGCCGGGGGATCGTCGACGCGGTCGCGGAGGTCGCGGTCGCGGTCAAGCCTCAGTCGGCCTTCTTCGAGGCGCAGGGCGCTGCGGGCTGGTCGGCGCTCGCCGAGGTGTGCGGCCACGCGCGCGACGCGGGGCTGCTGGTGATCGCCGACGCCAAGCGCGGCGACGTCCCCTCGACGGCTCGCGCCTACGCCGCCGCCTTCGCGCCCCTCGCCGACGCGATGACCGTCAACCCATACCTGGGACGCGACGCGTTCGAGCCCTTCCTCGCCCACGAGGGGCTCGGGATCTTCGTGCTCGTGAAGACCTCGAACTCGGGCAGCGCGGACCTCCAGGACCTGCCACTCGAGGACGGGCGGCCGCTGTGGGAGCACGTCGCCGCACTCGTCGATCGCTGGGGGGAGGACCACGTGGGCGCGTGCGGGCTCTCCTCCGTCGGCGCGGTGGTCGGCGCCACGCATCCGGACGTGCTCGCGACCGTGCGCAGCCTGCTGCCGCGGGCGGTGCTGCTCCTGCCCGGCGTCGGCGCGCAGGGAGGCAGGCCCGAGGATCTCGCCGCCGCCTTCACCGCCGGCCCGGCGAGCGCGCTGGTGTCCGCCTCGCGCTCCGTGATCTACGCGGACGGAGGCCCGGGCTGGCAGGAGGCGGCTGCCGCCGAGGCGGCACGGCTCGCGGGCGAGCTGCGCGCCGTCGCCGTCGCGGCCTGATCGGTGGACCGCCGCCGCTTCACGCGCTGGGCGGCTCCGGTCGCCTTCCTGGCGGCGGTCACGATCGGCGCGATCGTCGTCCGCGCCGGCTTCGAGCACGGCAAGCACTCCAAGGGAACGATCTCGGTGGTCGTCGTGACGACGGCGAAGAAGCACGCGCACGGCCACAAGCACGCCCAGGCGCGGATGTACACCGTCCAGTCCGGCGACACCCTGGAGTCGATCGCGAGGAAGTCCGGGACCACGGTGGCGAAGCTCGAGCAGCTCAACCCGGACGTCCAGCCGACGGCGCTCCACGTCGGTGAGAGGATCCGCGTCCAGTAACCTCCGCCCCGGCGTGGTGCACCGGCAGTGATCGTCACCGTAACCCTCAACGCCGCGGTCGACCGGACGCTGACCGTCCCGAACCTCCAGATGGGGCACCGGCACCGCGCGAGCAGCAGCCTCACGAGCGCGGGCGGCAAGGGCATCAACGTCGCGCGGGCGCTGAAGCGTCTCGAGACGCCCGTGGTGGCGAGCGGTCTCGCCGGGGGCCGCACCGGCGACCGCATCGTCGAGGACCTCGGCCTCGAGGGGATCCTCAGCGACTTCGTCCGCATCTCCGACGAGTCCCGCACGTCGATCGCGGTCGTCGA
The DNA here is from genome assembly GCA_035764085.1 of Gaiellaceae bacterium. Lineage (GTDB taxonomy): Bacteria > Actinomycetota > Thermoleophilia > Gaiellales > Gaiellaceae > Palsa-739. Next base: position 63,151 of record DASTZY010000044.1, on the reverse strand, counting down.
CCCGACCGCCGGCGCGCTGACGGAGGTCTACGAGTGGGGGCCGGCCGTACGTCCGGAGGAGCTCCAGATGCTGTCGGACAAGCTCCGCTACCTCTCGCGCATGGCGAGCTACGTCGTCTTCTCCGGCTCGCTCCCGCGCGACGTGGACAACGACTTCTACGCGCACGCCATCCACGATCTCAACCGGCGCGGCATCCAGTGCGTCCTCGACTGCGAGGGCGAGCCGCTGCGGCTCGGCGTCGAGGCTGAGCCGTACCTCGTCTCCCCGAACCAACAGGAGGCCGAGAGCCTCGTCGGGCAGGAGTTCATGGACGAGGAGGACTTCGTGATGGCGCTCGACACGATCTCCGACCTCGGCGCCCGCAACGTCCTCATCACGCAGGAGACCGCCTGCTTCGCGCTCGTCCGCGAGGAGCGGCAGGTGCAGCGCTTCCGCGCCTCGATCCCGCGCGTGGAGCCGATCGCGCCGGTCGGCGCCGGCGACGTGCTCCTCGCCGGCTACCTGTCCGAGCGGTTCAACGGCCGCTCGGTGGGAGACGCGCTACGCACGGCGGTCGGCTGCGCGGCCGCGTCGGTCGTGGAGCTCGGAGCGGGACGGTTCGACCCGCGCGAGGCCACCCGCCTCGCCGCCGGCGTCGAGATCGCGGAGCTCCAGCCCGTCGAGGTCTAGTACGAGAGGGCGCGGAGGCGGCCGCCGTCGCCGCGGTTCTCCGCCCAGGTGAGCTGGCCGTTCCCGACCGTGGGGCCGACGCTGTTCGGCGCGGTCTTGTCGACGAGCGCCTGGATGCGGCCCGTCGCGGCCGAGATGGAGTACAGCGTCTGGTTGACGCGGTAGACGATCAGCTGGTCGCTCGCGGTCAGCTCCGTCACGGCGCGGCGGGAGACGAGCACGCTGCCGAGCTTCGTGCCGTCGAGCGGGGAGAACCACGAGATCCGGTCGCGGGGGCCGAACTGCGTGAGGACGGCGAGCACGCGCGGAGAGAGTGCGATCGCGGCCGGGATCCCGTGCACGAACGCCCGGCTGACGAGATCCCCGGTGGTGGCGTCCACGACGCTGACCGAGCTGTTGGTGGTCGAGGAGGCATGGCCGGACCTGGCGATCGTCGCCGGGATGTAGGCGAGCCGGCCGGCCGAGGCGGCGAGCTGGAGTGCCGGCTCTGCTCCCGGCAGCGGCTGGTCTCCCGTGCGCGTGACGAGGCGGATCCCACCGTCGGCGATCTCCTGCTTGCACGAGCCGCCGGAGAGGCAGGCGAGCTTGTCGACGTACTCGATGTCGTACCACGAGTACGCCAGCGTCTTGCCGGACCCGGCGACGCCGCCGAGCCATTTCCCCGTGCCGTTGCTGGCGTGGGCCAGCCTGACGAGCTGCCGCTCCGGCCCGCCGACCGACGCGGCCACCACGAAGTCGAAGGGAGACGGGCCGCTCTCGTGCAGCGTCCACAGAGCCGTGGCCATACGGGCTGCGAGGGCGAGCTGCGGCTCCCCGTCGGCCAGGTCCCAGTGGCAGGTCATGCTGCCGGAGGACGGCTGGGGAAGGATCTTGTCCGGCGCGTCCGGTGAGAGGAGGTGCACGACGTCGCAGGCACGTGTGCCGCCCGATGTGAGCCAGGCGATGCTGCCGCCGTCCTGCGCGACCGCCTCGATCGGCCCGTTGGGGCTCTTGCGCAAGGTGTGCGGCGTCGGCGGCGCCGCGGCCGCTGCCGATGTGCCGGCGAGGACGAGCAGTCCTGCAGTCGCGAGCAGCGCGCGCACATCAGGACGGTAGCTCCGCGCTGTTAGGGCTCTGTCAGGAGTTTGCGCTGGTCACGGCGATCGAGGCCCGTCTGCGCAGGGTGTTACCCTGCTCCTCTTGACGGAGCACGCAGCAGCCGAGCTGAACGCCGACGACGTCCAGCGGCTGCTGGAGCTCGACCGGAAGTTCGGCCGCGAGGGCCTCACGTTCGACGACGTGCTCCTCGTCCCGGCCGAGTCGCACGTCCTGCCGAACGACGTCTCGACCCGAGCCCGCCTCACGCGCTCGATCGACCTGGCGATCCCGATCGTCTCGGCGGCGATGGACACCGTGACCGAGGCACGCCTCGCGATCGCGCTCGCGCGCGAGGGCGGGATCGGCGTCCTCCACCGCAACCTCTCGATCGAAGCGCAGGTCGCCGAGATCGACAAGGTGAAGCGCTCCGAGTCGGGGATGATCGTGGAGCCGGTGACGCTGCCTCCCGCTGCGCCGGTGCACGCCGCGCTCGAGCTGATGGCGCGCTACAAGGTGTCGGGCGTCCCGATCACCGACGACGACGGCGTCCTCGTCGGGATCCTCACGAACCGCGACCTCCGCTTCGAGAACGACGTCGCGCAGCCGGTGTCGGCGCTGATGACGGCGCGCAACCTCGTCACCGCACCGGTGGGGACGACGCTGTCGGAGGCGGAGGAGATCCTGCACCGCAACAAGATCGAGAAGCTCCCGGTCGTCGATGCCGACGGCCGGCTGCGCGGGCTGATCACGGTCAAGGACATCCAGAAGAAGATCGAGTTCCCGGATGCGACCAAGGACGAGCAGGGACGGCTGCGCGCGGGCGCCGCGGTCGGAGTCGGCCCTGATGCGCTCGAGCGGGCGCAGGCGCTGGTCGGCGCCGGCGCGGACGTGATCGTCGTGGACACCGCCCACGGCCACTCGCGCGGCGTGCTCGAGATGGTGCGGCGGATCAAGGACGCCGTCTCGACCGAGGTCGTCGCCGGCAACATCGCGACGGCCGAGGCGGCGCGTGCACTCCTCGACGCCGGCGCGGACGCGGTGAAGGTGGGGATCGGGCCGAGCGGGATCTGCACGACGCGGGTCGTGGCCGGCGTCGGCGTCCCGCAGGTGAGCGCGATCCACGACGTCGTGGCCGTCGCGGCGCCGGAGGGCGTGCCGGTGATCGCGGACGGCGGCATCACCTCGTCCGGCGACATCGCGAAGGCGATCGGCGCGGGCGCGGACGCCGTCATGCTCGGCGGCATGCTCGCGGGTACCGACGAGACCCCGGGTGATGTGATCCTCGCGCAGGGCGAGCGCTTCAAGGAGTACCGCGGCATGGGGTCGCTCGGCGCGATGAAGGCGCGTGGGTTCTCCAAGGACCGCTACTTCCAGGGCGACGTCGAGGACGTCGAGAAGCTGATCCCCGAGGGGATCGAGGGCCGGGTCGCGTACAAGGGCCCGCTCCAGCACGTCGTCCACCAGCTCGTCGGCGGGCTGCGCCAGGCCATGGGCTACTGCGGCGCCGCGACGATCGACGAGATGAAGCGGGCGCGCTTCGTCCGCATCACGGCCGCGGGGCTCCGCGAGTCGCATCCTCACGACGTGACGATCACCAAGGAGGCGCCGAACTATCGGCGCTGAGGGCGCACAGGTTCTCGAACTCCCGGCCCGGGAGGACCGGCCTGTGCTCGTTCTCGACCTGGGTGGGCAGTACTCGCAGCTGATCGCACGCCGGGTGCGCGAGTGCCGCGTCTACTCCGAGCTCGTCGGTCACACGATCACGCCGGAGGCGGCGCGCGCGCGGAACCCGTACGCGCTCGTGCTCAGCGGCGGTCCGTCGTCGGTCTACTCCGACGACGCGCCGCGGGTCGATCCCGCGCTGTTCGAGCTCGGCGTGCCCGTGCTCGGCATCTGCTACGGCGCGCAGCTGATGGCGCTCGAGCTCGGCGGCCGAGTCGACCGCACCGGCGTGTCCGAGTTCGGGCGGACGTCGATGGAGGCGACCGAGTCGGCGCTGCTCGCTGACACTCCCGCCGAGCAGACCGTCTGGATGTCCCATCGCGACACGGTCGTCGCCGCGCCCGAGGGCGCGCGCGTCGTCGCGAGCTCGCCGTCCACGCCGGTCGCCGCCTTCGAGGCGCCCGAGCGCGGCCTCTACGGCGTCCAGTTCCACCCCGAGGTCGTCCACACCCCGCACGGGATGGACGTGCTGAAGAACTTCCTCTACCGCGCCGCCGACGCGCCCCCGGCCTGGACTCCCGCGGCGGTGATCGAGGAGCAGGTCGAGCGGATCCGCGCCCAGGTCGGCCGCGAGCGCGTGCTCTGTGCCCTCTCGGGCGGCGTCGACTCGGCCGTCGCAGCGCTGCTCGTGCACAAGGCCGTCGGCGAGCAGCTCACCTGCGTCTTCGTCGACCACGGGATGCTGCGCCAGGACGAGGCCGAGCAGGTCGTCGAGACCTTCGGCGAGCACTTCCACGTCCCGCTCGTGCACGTACAGGCACAGGAGCGGTTCCTCGAGCTGCTCGCGGGCGTCGAGGAGCCGGAGGAGAAGCGCAAGATCATCGGCCGCGAGTTCATCCGCGTCTTCGAGGAGGAGGCGCGGACGCTGGGCGACGTCCGCTGGCTCGTGCAGGGGACGCTCTACTCCGACGTGATCGAGTCGGGCGGCACCGAGGGCGTCGCGGCGACGATCAAGTCGCACCACAACGTCGGCGGCCTGCCCGAGGACATGAAGATGCGCCTCGTGGAGCCGCTGCGCCTCCTCTTCAAGGACGAGGTGCGCCGCGTCGGCGAGGAGCTCGGGATGCCCGAGCGGATGGTGTGGCGACAGCCGTTCCCCGGCCCGGGTCTCGCGATCCGGATCATCGGCGCCGTCACCTCGGAGCGGCTCGAGATCCTGCGCCAGGCCGACGCGGTGCTGCAGGAGGAGGTGCGCCGCGCCGGCCTCTACGGCGAGCTCTGGCAGTCGTTCGCGGTGCTGCCTGCGGTGCGCTCCGTCGGCGTGCAGGGGGACGAGCGCACGTACGGCTACCCGATCGTGATCCGCGCGGTCACGAGCGACGACGCGATGACCGCCGACTGGGCGCGGCTCCCGTACGACCTCGTGGAGACGATCTCGGCGCGAATCGTGAACGAGATCCCGGGCGTCAATCGCGTCGTGCTCGACGTGACGTCGAAGCCGCCCGCCACGATCGAGTGGGAGTAGACGCGTCCCTCTACGAGCTCCTGAAACAGCGCCGCGCCGTCCGCAGCTATACGGGCGAGCGCGTGCCGCGCGAGACGCTCGAGCGGATCGCCCGCGCCGCGAGGCGCGGCCCGAACGCCGGCTACAGCCAGGGCCTGCGACTCCTCGTCGTCGACGACCCCGACGTGATCGGGACTCTCGCGCAGTGGCAGGAGGACGAGCGCTCGCAGAAGTGGTTCGGCGATGCCGCCGCGCACATCCTCGTCCTGACGCGGGAGCAGGACTACCACGACCGCTACAACCAGCCCGACAAGCTCGCCGTCACCGGCGGCGTCGAGGTCGTGTGGCCGGTGCCGTTCTGGCACGTCGACGCCGGCGCGGCGCTGATGCTCGTGCTGCTCGCCGCGCTCGAGGAGGGCCTGGGCGCCGGGGTCTACGGCGTCCCGGTCGAGGAGGACGCCCGTTGGCGGGAGCTGTTCGGCCTGCCCGACGACCTGACGATCGTCACCGGCGTGACCGTCGGCCACCCGGCCGAGGATCCCGACTGGGACCGGGCGACGAGCGCGTTCTCGCAGCGCCGCCGTGCACATGACGAGGTCGTCCGCTGGAACCGCTGGAGCTCGTAGGTCGTGTCGAAGCAGATGGTCGAGGACCCGCGGGGCAGGGTCTGGACGATCCGCGAGGTCTGGGTGTCGCCGATCGGCGGGCTGCCTCAGGACGAGTGGGCGGACAGTCCGCTCGACGGCGTGTTTCCGCTGCTCGTGCAGTTGCCCCTCATGCTGATCGGCCTGGTGTTCTCGTTCGCGATGTGGCTTCTCCGGTTCCCGCTCGCGCTGTTGCACCTCTCGTTCTTCCCGCCGCTGATCGAGGCCGAGCGGGCGGGTGAGCCACACGTGAAGATGACCTGGAAGGCGCACGGCCGTCAGAACGGGCCCGAGGTGATCGCGCGCATTGCTCAGGCGATCCGGGACGATCGTCTGCGCACGGATGTCGAGGGCGCGAGCTTTGTCCGCTTCGATTGATTCGATTGATCTCGTCGAGCGGCTCGCTGCGGCCGAGATCGGGACGACGTTCAACCAGTACGCCGCTTCCGAGCTGCGACGGGCGCGACTTGCCGACTACCTCGAGCGGTGCGCCGACAACGAGATCCTGCTTGTCGGCGAGGCGGCGGGGTACCGAGGCGCGCGGGTCAGCGGCATCCCGTTCACCTCCGAGCGCCAGCTCACGGGTGCGGGCCCCGCCGAGGCGACGGCGACGATCGTGCGCCGCGTGCTCGCGCGGCTCGGCGTCGAGGACGAGGTGCTGCTCTGGAACGTGGTCCCGACCCATCCCGGCAGCGAGACGTCGAACCGCCGGCCGACCAGGGCCGAGGTCGCGGCGGCCTCCCCGTTCCTCGACGAGGTGACCCGAGGCCGGGTCGCGATCGCCGTGGGGCGGCTCGCTGCAGCGACGCTCGACGCGCCGTACGTCCGCCATCCGTCGCACGGCGGAGCGGCGGCATTCGAGCAGGGATTGCGGCAGGCTTTCGCTACAATCCGCGGCCGGCGGGCTGGTTCCCGCCGCTTTCTATGAAGACGTACAGCGCCAAGCCGGGAGAAGTCACGCGCGAGTGGTACCTCGTCGACGCCGAGGGCAAGACGCTCGGCCGTCTCGCGACCCAGATCGCCGACACCCTCCGCGGCAAGCGGAAGCCGCAGTACACGCCGCACGTCGACACGGGCGACTTCGTCGTCGTCGTGAACGCCGACAAGATCCAGGTGACGGGCAACAAGCTCGACCAGAAGCGGTATTACCGTCACTCCGGCTATCCGGGCGGCCTGCGCAGCCGGACGCTCCGCGAGCAGCTCGAGCGCCGGCCCACCGAGGTGCTGCGGGTCGCGGTGAAGGGGATGCTCCCGAAGAACCGCCTCGCGCGCCAGCAGATCACGAAGCTGAAGATCTACGCCGGCCCGGAGCATCCGCACGAGGCGCAGAACCCGCGTCCGCTGGAGTCGGACTCGTGAGCGAGCTCGCCCAGTATCGCGGCACCGGCAAGCGCAAGACGTCGGTCGCGCGCGTGATCCTGCGGCCCGGGGACGGCGCCACGTGGGTCAACGGCCGCACGCTGGAGGAGTACTTCCCGCGCTCGGTCTGGCAGACGATCGCAGTCTCGCCGCTCAAGGTCGCCGGTCTCGAGGGCCAGTACGACCTCCGCGTCCGCGTCCACGGCGGAGGCCTCACCGGACAGGCCGGAGCGGTGCGGCACGGCATCGCCCGCGCGCTCGTCGAGGCGAACCCGGAGCTGCGCGTGCCGCTCAAGCGCGAGGGCTTCCTCACGCGCGACGCGCGCCAGGTCGAGCGCAAGAAGGCCGGCCTGCACAAGGCGCGCAAGGCGCCGCAGTTCTCGAAGCGCTAGCGCAAGCGCTCTAGGCTCTCCAGCAACAGGTCGAGGCCGTACTCGAACGCGGTGACGTCCTGGTGCGGCCCGTCGTCGAGGTGCTGCAGGGCGTGCTCGTGGAGGTGGGGATAGGTCGAGACCGGGACCATCCGGTCGATGAACGCCCGGACGTCGTCGATCTCCGCAGGGATCTGCCCGTGCGACGCCTGCCACAGCGAGAAGCCGACGATGTGGGCGTCGAGGACGTGATATGCGTGGTACGTCGTCTCCGCCGAGAATCCCGCGTTGCGGAGCGCGCCGAGCAGGGCGTCCATGAACTCGAGGCGGGCCGGCCGGATCCGCCCGGAGGCCGTCAGGAGGTTCGCGGCCCAGGGATGCCGCGTCAGCGCGTCGTGCGCCGCCACCGCGCTGCTCCTGATCGCGGGGAAGCCTCCCTGCGGGTCCGGCGGCGTCATCTCGGCGAGCACGAGGTCGAGGATCCCGTCGAGCAGGTCGTCCTTGTTCGCGATGTGGTTGTAGAGCGACATCGCCTCGAACCCGAGGGCCTGCCCGAGCCGCCGCATCGAGAGCGCCTCGATCCCGTCCTCGTCGGCGACCTCGAGCGCCCGGGCGAGGATGCGCTCGCGGCTCAGCGGCTTCCGTCTCGTGGTGGCCATTGACATAGCTTACGGTGTATGTCATCTTACACCGTAAGCTTACGGCGTATGGAGGAGAAGGCGATGATGAAGGCACTGGTACGGCATCGATACGGGGGCCCCGGCGTCGTGCGGGTCGAGGAGGTCGACCAGCCTGCTCTGACCGACGATCACGTCCTCGTCCGCGTCCGCGCGAGCTCGCTCAACAAGGCGGACTGGCATGAGCTCCGCGGCTGGCCGCGCTTCCTGCGTCCTCTCACCCGCAACGGCGTCCTGCGCCCGAAGAGCGGGCTCTTCGGCACGGACTTCGCCGGAGTCGTGGAGGCCGTCGGGAAGGACGTGACCGATCTCGCTCCCGGCGACGAGGTGTTCGGCGGCCGGAGCGGAGCGTTCGCCGAGTACGTGAGCGCGACGAACGTCGTCCGCAAGCCGTCCAACGTCTCGTTCGAGGAGGCGGCCACGATGGGGATCGCGGGGCTGACCGCGCTCCAGGGGTTGCGGGATCACGCTCGGCTCGAGCCCGGCGAACGGGTGCTGATCAACGGCGCCTCGGGCGGTGTCGGGACGCTGGCCGTCCAGATCGCGAAGGCGCTCGGTGCGCACGTCACGGCCGTGTGCAGCACGCGCAACGTCGAGCAGGCGCGTGCGCTCGGCGCCGACCGGGTACTCGACTACACGCGCGAGGACTTCACCCGCGGGCCCGAGCGGTACGACCTGATCGCCGACGTCGCGGGAGGCCACTCCTGGTCCGCGATGCGGCGCGTCCTCGAGCCGGATGGGCGGCTCGTCGTCGTCGGCGCCCATGGCAGCCGCGGCCAGCTGCGACACATCGCGGCCGTGCGACTCGCCTCGCTGCGCAGCAAGGAGAGGGTCAGGTTCTTCGTCGCGAAGTTCAACAAGCCTGATCTGCAGGCGCTCGCCGACCTGCTGGAGAGCGGTGCGCTTAAGCCGGCGATCGACCGGACCTACGAGCTCGACGACGCGCAGGATGCGCTACGCACGTTCGGCGAGGGACACGTCCGAGGGAAGCTTGTCCTGACGATGTGAGCCGCTATCGTCCCGCGCCGTGGCGCGGCAGTACTTCGGCACCGACGGTGTCCGCGGAATCGTCGGCGAGACGCTGACCGCCGATCTCGTGGGGCGGCTCGGGAAGGCGGCGACCCTCTGGTGCGGCAGCGGACGCGTTTTCGTGGGGCGCGACACGCGCGGCAGCGGGCCGGAGCTCGAGGAGGCGTTCGCGGCCGGCGCCGCCTCAGCCGGAGGGGTCGCGATCCTCGGCGGCGTCCTGCCCACGCCCGCGGTCGCGCTGCTGCGGCTCGACCTAGCGGCGGTCGTCTCGGCATCCCACAACCCGCCGGAGTACAACGGCGTCAAGTTCTTCGACCGCGAGGGCCGCAAGCTCACGGACGAGGCGGAGGAGGAGATCGAGGCGCTCCTCGACGCGCCCGCACCGGGCGGCGGCGAGATCTCCCGGGTCGAGATCGCCGCGGACAGCTACCTCGAGCACGTCCTCGAGCGCTTCGGCACCGACCTGAGCGGCCTGCGCATCGCGGTCGACTGCGCGAACGGCGCCTATGCCGGCCTCGCGCCGCAGGCGTTCGAGCAGCTCGGCGCAGAGGTCACCGCGATCGGCAACGACCCGGACGGCACCAACATCAACGTCGGCTGCGGCGCGACGGACCTCGCGCTCCTCTCCCGGGTCGTGCAGGAGAAGAGCCTCGACCTCGGGATCGCCTTCGACGGCGACGGCGACCGGATGCTCGCAGTCGACGAGCACGGAGCGCCGCTGGACGGCGACCAGATCCTCGCGGTCCTCGCTCTCGACCTCGGCGTCGACGGCGTCGCGGTCACCACGATGACGAACCTCGGGTTCCACCGTCTGATGGAGGAGCGAGGCATCCGCGTCGTCGTCACCGACGTCGGCGACCGCTACGTGCTCGAGGCGCTGCGCCGCGACGGGCTGCTCCTCGGCGGCGAGCAGTCCGGCCACCTGATCTGGCTCGACGGCCACGTGACGGGCGACGGCCTCGTCGCCGCGCTCCTCCTCTGCCGCGCGCTCGGCGGGCGTTCGCCGGCCGACGCGGCCGCGGTCATGCCGCGCTTCCCGCAGGTGATGCGGAACCTCCCGCGCACGGCTCGCGGCGCCCTTCCCGAGGAGCTGCTCGCGGCCGTCGAGGAGGTCAACACGCAGCTCGACGGAACCGGGCGAGTCCTGGTGCGGCCATCCGGGACGGAGCCGGTCGTGCGCGTGCTGGCCGAGGCCGAGACGGCGGAGGACGCCGAGGAGCTCTGTGCTAGGGTTGCCGCCCTGGTGACACACGAGCTCGGCTGATCCCTCCGCGACGCAGCGACGGGGTCCGAGGCCGGGCTCTTCGTGTTTCCAGGGAGCATTTTCCGGGCCCAGCGGGGAAAGGAGCTGACGTGTGCGGGATCATCGGCTACGTCGGATCGCGTGACGCCAAGCCGCTTCTGCTCGAGGGACTGCGCCGGCTCGAGTACCGGGGCTACGACTCCGCAGGGCTCGCGCTGCGCGAGGACGCCGCACTCGACTACGTGCGCGCCGTCGGCAACCTCCGCAATCTCGTCGAGGCCGCCGGAACGAACGGATCGCACTCGCATCACGGCCTGGGCCACACGCGCTGGGCGACGCACGGCGCCGTCACCGAGGGCAACGCACACCCGCTCACCGGCTGCGAGCCCGGCCGGCTGGCGATCGTCCTCAACGGGATCATCGAGAACTACCTGGAGCTCCGCGAGCAGCTCGCCGCGCGCGGGCACACGCTCACGTCGGAGACCGACGCCGAGGTCGTCGTCCATCTCCTCGAGGAGGAGTACGACGGCGATCTCGCGCAGGCGCTCGGCCGCGTCTACCCCAAGCTCGAGGGTCATTTCTCGATCGTCGCGATCCACCACGACCAGCCCGACGTTCTCGTAGGGGTCCGGCATCAGACGCCGCTTGTGGTCGGACTCGGGGAGGGCGAGAACTTCCTCGCCTCCTCGATCGCCGCCTTCCTCAACGAGACCCGCATCGTCATGCACCCGCGCGACGGCGAGGTGGTCGAGATCACGCCCGGCGGCGTCCGCTTCTTCCTCGACGGTGTCGAGGTCGAGGCGCCCGAGCAGCAGGAGGTCGACTGGGACGAGGAGAGCGCCGAGAAGGCCGGCTTCGAGACGTTCATGCTCAAGGAGATCTGGGAGCAGCCGGAGGCCGTGGCCGAGACGATCGGCGACCGGGTCCGCGGACACAGGCTCATGCTCGAGGCGCTCGGCATGACCGAGCTCGAGGTGCGCAACCTCCGCCGGATCGTGATCGTCGCCTGCGGAACCGCGTACCACGCCGGCGTCGTGGGCCGCTACATCCTCGAGGAGTGGGCGCGCGTCCCGGTCGAGCCGGACATCGCGAGCGAGTGGATCTACCGCAACCCGGTGCTCTCCAAGGACACGCTCGTGATCGGGATCTCGCAGTCGGGCGAGACCCGCGACACGGTCAACGCGGTCAAGCTGGCGCGCGAGAGCGGCGCGCGGACGCTCGCAATCACGAACCTGATGGGGACGCAGATCACGCGCGAGGCCGAGGCGACGCTCTACACCCGCTGCGGCATGGAGGTCGGCGTCGCGGCCTCGAAGACGTTCACCGCGCAGGTCGCGCTGCTCAGCCTCCTCGCCCTCCGGCTCGCCGAGATCCGGCGGACGTTGCCACAGGAGGAGATCGACTTCATCCTCGACCGCCTGCACGAGCTGCCGCAGAAGATGCAGGAGTTCCTCGACGGCGACCACCCGATCGAGTCGATCGCGCAGCGCTTCCACAACGAACCGTTCTTCCTCTACCTCGGCCGTCACATCGGCCTGCCCGTCGCGCTCGAGGGCGCACTCAAGCTGAAGGAGATCTCGTACATCCCGACCGAGGCGTACTCGGCCGGCGAGATGAAGCACGGGCCGATCGCGCTGCTCGCCGAGGGGACGCCGGTCGTCGTCGTGGCGACCAACATCCACGTCTACGACAAGATCGTCTCCAACATCCAGGAGACGCGGGCGCGCGGCGCGCATGTGATCGCGATCGCGACCGACGGCAACGAGGACATCCAGCACCACGCCGACGACGTGATCTACGTGCCGAGGACGCCGAACTTCCTGCAGGCGTCGCTCGCCGTGATCCCGCTCCAGCTGCTCGCCTACCGCATTGCGAGGCTCCGCGGCCTCAACGTCGACCAGCCGCGGAACTTGGCGAAGACGGTCACCGTGGAGTAGGACTTCGCGTATGGGTTGGACCGAGCGGCTGGCACGCGCTTGCGCGGCGAGACCGCGCCGGACGTTCGTCTGCTGGGGGATCGCGGTGCTCGCCGCGCTCGCGCTCATCGCGACGTCGCTGCACGGGCTGAGCTCGAACGGCAACGTCATCGGGAAGCCGGAGTCGACGAAGGCCGCGGACGCGATCGCGCGGGCGTTCCCGCGCGAGGCGGCCGCCGCCAAGGGGGACGTGATCGTCATCTCCTCCCACCGCTACACGGTCGACGATCCGCAGTTCCGTGCGTTCGTGAAGCGCGGCGAGGCTGCCCTCCAGGCGACGGGGAACGTGCGCGGCGCCCATGCGGTCGCCGTCTCGCCCGACCGCCACTCGGTGCTCGTCTCGGTTCTCATCGACAGCGACTCCGGCGCGCAGTCGGTCGAGCAGGTCGTGGAGAAGGCGAGCGGCGGAGCCTTCACGGTCGGCATCACCGGCTACCACTCGACCGGCTACGACTTCGGCAAGCAGTCCCAGACCGACCTCGAGAAGGGCGAGCTCGCCTTCGGCCTTCCGGCGGCACTGATCGTCCTCGTCCTCGTCTTCGGCGCCGTCGTCGCGGGGCTCGTGCCGGTGCTCATGGCGATCCTGTCGATCATCGTCGCGCTGGGGCTCGTCGCCTTGATCTCCCTCGGGTTCTCGCTCTCGGTCTTCATCGTGAACATGCTCACGGGGATGGGGCTGGCGCTCGGGATCGACTATTCGCTGTTCATCGTCTCCCGCTACCGCGAGGAGCGCCTGCTCGGGCTGGCGAAGGAGGACGCCATCGCGCACACCGGCGCGACGGCGAGCCGCGCCGTGCTGTTCAGCGGCTCCACGTTCGTGGTCGCGCTGCTCGGCATGTTCATCGTCCCGACCTCGATCATGCGCAGCCTCGCGCTCGGCGCGATCCTCGTCGGCATCGTCTCGGTGGCAGCGGCGCTGACGCTCCTGCCTGCCGTGCTGAGCGTCGCCGGCGACCGCGTTAACTCGCTTCGGGTGCCCTACGTCGGCCGTAATCTCGGCCGGGCCGACGCGGCGGAAGGCCGGTTCTGGCGGAGGATCATCGAGGCCGTGCTCCGCCGGCCCGTCATCTCGCTCGTGCTGTCGGCCGGCTTCATGCTCGCCTGCGCGGCGCCGATCTTCGGCCTGCACATCGGCGCGAACGGGGTCAGCACGCTGCCGTCGGGCCTGCCGTCGAAGCAGGGCTACGTCCTGCTCCAGCGTGCCTTCCCGGTCCGGAACCCGCAGCCGGTACGGATCATCGCCGTGGGCGGAGATGCGAGGACGCCGCTCGACGTCATCGCGCTCAGGAGCGATCTTGCGGCCGACCCGCATTTCGGCAGGGGGACGATCCAGCGCGCTCCCGCCGCCCATTCGACGCTGCTCATCGTCCCGGTCCACGGCGATCCGGTGGGAACGACGGCCGTGGCCGCAGTCCGCGACCTCCGTGCTCGCCTCATCCCGTCGGTGTTCCGCGACAGCGGAGCGCAGGTCTACGTCGGCGGCACGACCGCGGAGAACGTCGACTACTTCGACGCGGTCTCGAACCCGACCCCGTACGTCCTCCTCTTCGTGCTCGGCCTGAGCTTCGTGCTGCTCACGGTCGCCTTCCGCTCGATCATGGTCGCGCTCGTCTCGATCGTGCTCAACCTGCTCTCGGTGGGCGCCGCCTACGGCCTGCTCACGCTCATCTTCCTCGACGGCCACGGCGCGAGCCTGTTCGGCTTCCGGCACACGCACGTGATCGACGCGTGGGTGCCGCTCTTCCTGTTCTCGGTGCTGTTCGGCCTGTCGATGGATTACCAGGTCTTCCTCATGAGCCGGATCAAGGAACGGTTCGACCAGACCGGCTCGACGAGGGACGCCGTCGTCTGGGGAGTCTCGTCGACGGCGAGGATCATCACCGGTGCGGCGCTGATCATCGTGGTGGTCTTCGCCGGCTTCGCCCGCGGGGAGCTCGTCATGTTCCAGCAGATGGGCTTCGGCGTCGCCGTCGCGCTCTTGCTCGACGCCACGATCATCCGCTCGGTCGTGCTTCCGAGCATGCTGACGCTCCTCGACGCCCGCAGCTGGTACCTGCCGCGCTGGCTCGACTGGCTGCCGCACGTCGAGGTCGAGCGGCCCGTCACGGCGTCCCCGTAAACGCCGAGCGCACGGCTTCGACCAGGTCCGGTGCGGTTCCGTGCGGCGCGGTCTCCTGCGGGAAGGGCCAGGTCCGCTCGTGCCGGCTGACCCAGACGCCGTGCATCCCAGCTCGCACCGCACCGACGACGTCCCAGGCGTGGGCCGCCACGAGGGTCGCCTCCGCACCCAGCTCGTCGAGGACGATCCGGTACGGACGGGGGTCCGGCTTGTAGGCCCCGACTTCGTCCACCCCGAAGACGCGCTCGACGAGCTCGCAGAGGCCGGCACGCCGGACGAGCTCCTCGCCCGTCGCGCGGCCGCCGTTCGTGAGCAAGAAGGCGCGGCCGCCGGACTCCTGCAGGAGCTCGAGGGCCGCGCGGGCGTCCGCGGCGGGCGGCAGCCGGCCGAGCTGGGCGACGACGTCGTCCGGGTCGACGTCGAGCCCGAGCACAGCGCAGGTGGTTGCGAGCGTGGAGCGGGCCAGCTGGGCGAAGGGAAAGAACTCACCGAGCATCGTCAGCGACGCCGCCGACTGCAGCGTCCGCTCGAACCACGCCTCGAACGGCGCCTCGCCGAGCCGCTCCCGCAGCGGCGTCGGCTCGAACAGCGTCCCGAGTGCGTCGAAGACGACGTTCACCCGATCCTGCTGCCCCGCAGCGGCGGTGCTAATCGACCTTCCGGCGCAGCCGCTTGGTCTCGGAGCGGTGCTTCTTCTGGTCGAGACGGCGCTGACGGGCTGCCGGGCTCGGCTTGGTGGGCACGCGCTTTCGCTCCACGCGGAGCGCCTCCCGCAACGCGGCGACGAGCCGCTCGAGCGCCAGGTCGCGGTTGCGCGTCCGGCTGCGCTCGTCCTGCGCGACGGCTCGCAGCACCGGGCCGGCCCGCGCGATCACGCGCCGCTTCTGCGCCTCGGTCAGCGCTGCGGAGGCCTCGACGTCGAAGACGGCGACGACGCGCGTCTCGGATTTCTGCGCGTGCTGGCCGCCCGGCCCGCTCGAGCGGGAGATCTGCAGCTCGACCTCCGACACGGGCAGCACGACGGATCGTGTTACGCGAATAGACTCGGCGGCCATGGCCGCGATTCTGCTCGACGTGGACGGCGTCCTGCACGTCTCCGGCCAGCCGTTGCCGGGCGCGGCGGCGGCGGTGCGGCGGCTTCGCGACGGCGGCCACCGGCTCCGCTTCGTCACGAACGCGACCACGCGCTCGAAGGCGGAGCTCGCGGCGGGCCTGCAGGCGATGGGGATCGAGCTCGAGGTGGGGGAGGTGCAGACGACGGCCGACGCGGCCGTCGAGGCGCTGCGGGGGAAACGCGTCCTCGCGCTCGTGATGCACGCCCTCGTCGGCGACCTCGAGGGCATCGAGCTCGTCGGCGACAACGTCGACGCCGTCCTGATCGGCGGCGCCGACGACTCGCCCGAGACGAACCTCGTCTTCTCCTACATGAACCTCGCCCGCGCCTTCGCGGAGCTCGAGATGGGCGCCGACCTCTATTGCCTCCACCGCAACCGCTGGTGGCAGACGCAGCGCGGGCCGCTCCTCGACTCGGGGTGCTACGTCGCCGGGCTCGAGTACGCGGCGCAGGCCGCGGCGACCGTGCTCGGCAAGCCGAGTCCCGCGTACTTCGACGCCGCGTGCCGTGCGCTCGACGCCGAGCCGTCGATGGCCTGGATGGTCGGCGACGACCTCGAGACCGACGTCGCCGGCGCGCGTGGGGTCGGGATGCGCGCGGTGCTCGTGCGCACGGGGAAGTTCCGCCCGGACGCAGTCGACGCGTCGCGGATCCGGCCGGATGGGATCGTGTCCTCGATCGCCCACCTCCCCGAGTGGCTCGAGGAGCACATCGCATGATCGCGGTCGGGACCGACCTGATCGAGATCGAGCGGATCCGGCGGGCGCTCGCGCGCTACGAGCGCTTCCGCGAGCGCTGCTTCACGGAGGCGGAGCGCGCGTACTGCGACTCGCGTCCGAACCCGGCGCAGAGCTACGCCGGCCGCTTCGCCGGCAAGGAGGCGGTCGGCAAGGCGCTCGGCTTCGGCGTGGCCCGCGCGTTCGCCTGGCAGGAGATCGAGATCGCCGGCCGGCCGAAGCCCGCGGTGCGGCTCTCCGGCCGTCTCGCCGAGCGGGCCGTCGCGCTCGGGGTCGGCTCGGTCGACCTCTCGATGACGCACTCGCGCGAGCTCGCGCAGGCCGTCGCGGTCGCGTTCGATGGCTGACCTGGAGCCGCTCTACAGCGCCGAGGAGATGCGCGCCGCCGAGGCGGGCCACGACGTCGAGGCGATGATGCAGCGCGCCGGCGCGGCCGTGGCGGAGGAGCTCATGCGCCGCTTCCCCGACGCGCGCCGGATCGCGCTCCACGCGGGTGGCGGCGCGAACGGCGGCGACGGGCGCATCGCCGCGGAGATCCTGCAGGCGCAGGGTCGCGAGCTCGTGGACGAACGGCCGGACGTCGCGATCGACGCGCTCCTCGGCACGGGGCTCAAGGACGCGCCGCGCGAGGAGACGGCGCGCGTCATCGAGCAGATCAACGGCGGCGGCGTCCCCGTGCTCGCGGTCGACATCCCCTCCGGCGTGAACGCATCCACCGGGGAGGTCGCGGGAGCGGCCGTTCGGGCCGACGTCACCGTCACGATGCACGGCCCGAAGGTCGGCCTCGCGGTCGCGCCCGGACGGTTCCTCGCCGGCGAGGTGGCGGTGGCGGACATCGGTCTCGAGCCGGCGGAGACCGAGCACCGGCTCGTCACGCCGGAGATCCTGGCGGAGGTGCCGCGCCGCTCGACGGGCGACAACAAGTACACGGCGGGCCACGTCCTCGTCGTCGGGGGCTCGAGCGGCATGACCGGAGCACCGGCGCTCGCGGCGCGCGCCGCCCTCCGTGCCGACGCCGGGTACGTCACGATCGCCGCGCCGGCCCAGTCGCTACCGGTGCTCGAGACGCTCGTGCTGGAGGCGGTGAAGCGGCCGCTCGAGGAGGCGCTCGACGCGGCGGCACGCGCCAAGGCGCTCGCGGTCGGCCCAGGGCTCGGTCGCGGCGCGGATGCGAAGGCGCTCGTCCGTCGCCTGCTCACGGAGGTGGAGGTGCCGGCGGTCGTCGACGCGGATGCCCTCTTCGAGCTGGAGCCCGCCGACTGGCCTGCCCCGCGCGTGCTCACGCCGCACGAAGGCGAGCTCGGCCGGCTGCTGGGGCGCGACTCGAAGGAGATCGCCGCCCACCGGCTCGCAGCGGCGCGGGAAGCTGCCGAGCGCTTCGGCTGCGTCGTCGTCCTCAAGGGGGAGGATTCCCTCGTCGCGGCGCCGGGCCGCGGCGCCCTCGTCTCGGCTCTCGGCCGGCCCTCCCTCGCGACCGCGGGCACGGGAGACGTGCTGACCGGCGTCACCGCCGCGTTCCTGGCGAAGGGCGTCGAGCCGCAGCGGGCAGCGGCGGCGGCCTGCGCGGCGCAGCAGCTCGCCTCGCACGAGGCCGAGCAGCGGTACGGCCTCGTCGCGAGCGACGTGGTCGAAGCGCTGCCGCGCGCGCTCGAGCGCCACATCCGCGAGTAGGCTGGCGCGGGATGCGCGCGTGTTGCGCCGTGCTCGGTGTCCATGTGGCCTACATGGCCGCGTTCTGCGCGTTCGCCGTCGACGGGCTCTACGTCGCCCTGATCGCGCAGCAGGGCAACGGGATGGGCGGCCGGGTCGCCTTCGTCGCCGGATCGCTCGCCTCGGCCGGCCTCGCGATCGCGGTGGCGCAGGACGCCGGGAGGCTTGCCGACGGGGTCGCCGCCGGCTGGGCGGTCGCGACGCTCTTCATCTGGATGATCCTCGGCGCGGCGTCGATCGGGATCCTCGTCGCTCCGGCGGCGATCTTCGCCATGATCGCGCTGTCGCGGCTCCGGGCGCCGTCCTTCGCGGTCGCCGCCGGAGCGGCTCTCGCGTTGCTGACGGCTGCCGCCGGCCTCGTCTGGACAGCCGCCTGAGAGTGCACCGCAGCGAGATCACGATCGACCTCGGCGCGATCCGGCACAACGCGAGGCGGCTCCTCGACGCGCTCGACGGCGCGGAGCTCTGGGCGGTGGTGAAGGCGAACGCCTACGGGCACGGGGCCGTCGACGTCGCGCGGGCCGCGGTCGGCGCGGGGGCATCGGCGCTCTGCGTCGCCACGGTGGCCGAGGCTCTCGAGCTGCGCCGTGAGCTCCCGGAGGCGCGGATCATCGTCATGTGCCCGACCGACCGGCTGGCCGAGGCGCGCGAGGCGGGCCTCGAGCTCGTCGTCTCGGGAGGCGAGATCCCGGACGGGATCCCGGTCCACCTGAAGCTCGACACCGGTATGGGCCGGTGGGGGCTGTCCGAGCTGCCCGAGCCGCCGGCCGACGTGGTCGGGCTGATGAGCCATCTCGCCACGGCGGACTCCGACCCGGAGTTCGCGCAGCGGCAGGTCGAGCGGTTCCGCGAAGCCACGGAGCCGTACGCGCACCTCACGCGCCACCTCGCGAACAGCGCGGCCGCGCTCCGGCTGCCCGAGGCCCGCTTCGACGCCGCGCGCTGCGGGATCGCGCTGTACGGGATCTCGCCGTTCGAGACCGACCCGGCCGAGGATGGGCTGCGGCCCGCGCTCTCGTGGCGGAGCCGGCTCGCCCAGGTGCGCCTGCTCCAGCCGGGCGACAGCACCGGCTACGGCCGCCGGTTCCTCGCCGAGCGGCCGACGTGGGTCGGGATCGTCCCGGTGGGCTACGCCGACGGGTTCCGCCGCGACATGACGGGCACCGAGGTGCTCGTGGACGGCGAGCCGCGGTGCATCGTCGGCACTGTCTCGATGGACGCGGTAGCCGTCGAGCTCGACCGCGGGCTGCCGGTCGGGACGCCGGTCACGATCGTCGGCGACGGAATCCTCATGGAGCGTCACGCGCAGGTGGCCGGGACGATCGGCTACGAGATCGCCTGTGGGATCAACTCCGATCCGTCGCGCGCGCACCGTGTCATCACGAACTGAGGCGGGCATGCCCGACCGCTTCGCGCGGACGGCCGAGCGCGTCGCAGCGCGACAGGACTCCCGTGCGTCGCGGCTCGCGCAGGAGGTGCGCGAGTTCGCCGAGCCGAGCGGGGACGAGCGGGCCCTCGACGTCGGCACCGGCGCCGGCGCGCTGGCGCTCGCGCTGGCGCCGCTCGTGCGGGAGGTCGTCGGGCTCGATCCGGTGCCGGAGCTGATCGAGCTCGCGCGGGCGCGCGCCCTGCCGAACACGGAGTTCGTCGAGGGGGACGGAGCCGCCCTGCCGTTCCCCGACGGGGCCTTCGATCTCGCCGGTACGCACCGCACGCTCCACCACGTCGCCGAGCCCGATCGCGTCGTCGCCGAGCTCGCCCGCGTGACGCGGCGCGGCGGCCGCGTGCTCGTCGTGGACCAGCTCGCACCGGAGGACCCGGCCGAGGCCGCCGCGCTCCACGAGTTCGAGCGAGCACGCGACCCGTCGCACGAGCGCCTGCTCGCCGACGCGGAGCTGCGCGGACTCTTCGCCGCGAACGAGCTCTCCCTCCTCCGCGACCGCCGCGAGGAGGAGCGGCGTGCGCTCGCGGCCTACCTCGACCTCGCAGGCTGCGAGGGAGACCGCCGCGCACGCGCGGAGTCGCTCGCGGACGCCGATCCGCGCCTCCTGGCAGCCGGCGTCGGCTGGTACCTGCTCGAGCGGGGCTAGTGCCCGACGCCGGTGACGCCGCCGTCGAGGTTGGAGAACGCCTCACGCAGCTGCGCGCGCTCCGTCTCGAGCTCGGTGAACGAAAGCATGAGCCGCCTGTTGCCCTCCTGCGTCAGCCGCAGGTGGGCGACGCGCGCGTCCCGCTGGGACTGCTCCCGCTCGATCAGCCCCGCGCTCTCGGCGCGGCGCACGAGCTCGGTCACGGTGCTCTGCGCGAGCTGCATCCGGTCCGCCAGCTCCGTCACGGTCGACTGCTCGGCGCCGTCGGGCGCCCCCTTGATCATCATCAGGAGCGTGTAGCGCTGCGGGGTGAGCCCCGAGCGACGCGCGATCTTCTCGCTTCGCCGCAGGAAGTGCCGCAGGGCAGACCTGAACTCGGCGACGGCGATGACGTCCTCGATCTTGGGTTCGCTCTCAGTGGCCATGTGGCGATTCTAGGGGGCTTTCGGCATGCGCGAAAGGACACGTGTGAACCAGTTGGGCATCGCGTCCTGCAGCGGAGCGACCGGACCGTAGTACCAGGGCACCGTCGTCTCGCCGCGACCCTCCTCCAGCGAGCGCAGGACATGGGCCGCGACGTCCTCGGGGCCGATCACGACTCGCTGGACGTGCCGCGGCAGCCAGGACTGCGGGAATCCCTCCGTCTCGGTGAATCCGGGCTTCACGGTGTGGACCCGGATTCCCTCGCCACGCAGCTCGGCGGCGATCGTGCGGGAGAAGGCGAGCTGGGCGTGCTTCGAGGCGGAGTAGGGGCCGCTCGGCGGCGAGGCGACCACGCCCGAGACCGAGACGACGTTCACGACGTCGGACGGCGCCGCGGCCCGCAGGCCAGGCAGGAAGGCGCGAAGGCACCAGACCGCGCCGAGGTAGTTGATCCGGATCAGGCGCTCGATCGTCTCCGGGTCGCCGCTTGCGAAGCTCGTTCGTCCGGGGATGCCGGCGTTGTTGACGAGCAGGTCGATCCGGGGGTGCCGCTCGAGCACACGCTCCGCGAGGGCCGCGACGGCTGCCCGGTCGGCGACGTCGCACGGCTCGGCCTCGCCGCCGAGCTCCTCGGCGAGCGCCTCCAGCCGGTCAGCGCGCCTCGCGACGAGGATGCCATGGTCGCCGCGCGCCGCGAGCAGGCGGGCGATCTCGGCGCCGATGCCCGAGGAGGCGCCCGTGACCACCGCGACCCGGCCCACGGCGAAGAGGCTACCTCTAGGATCGCGGGCTATGGCCGGACCGTTCGAGGGGAAGCGCGGGCTCGTCCTGGGCGTCGCCAACAAGCGCTCGATCGCGTGGGCGATCGCCCGCGAGCTCGCCGCGGGCGGCGCGAGCCTGGCCTTCACGTTCCAGGGAGAGCGGATCGAGCCGACGGTGCGCGAGCTCGCCGCGTCTGTCGACGCGCCGCTCGTGACGGAGTGCGACGTCCGCTCCGACGACGACGTGGCGCGCGTCTTCGGCGAGGTGGGGGAGGCGTTCGGCGGCGAGCTCGACCTCCTCGTCCACTCGGTCGCGTTCGCGGCGGCCGAAGATCTCGAGGGCCGCTTCACGGACACGCCCCGCGACCGCTTCTGGCTCGCCGTGGACGTGAGCGCCTACTCGCTCGTCGCCTGCGCCCGCGCCGCGGAGCCTCTGCTGGAGAAGGCCGGCGGCGGCTCGATCCTGACCATGACCTACCTCGGCGGCGAGCGCGCGGTGCCGCACTACAACGTGATGGGCGTGGCGAAGGCGACGCTCGACGCCTCGATGCGCTACCTCGCCTGGGATCTCGGCCAGAAGAACATCCGGGTCAACGCGATCTCGGCCGGCCCGGTACGGACGCTCGCCGCCCGCTCGATCGCCGGCTTCACGACGATGGAGGACATCGTCGAGGAGCGCTCGCCGCTCCACCGCCACATCACCGCCGACGACGTCGGCGCGGCGGCCGCCTACCTCCTGGGCGACGGCGCCGGCAACGTGACCGGCACGACGCTGTACGTGGACAGCGGCTATCACGCGATGGGTATGTAGAGAACCCGAGAACCGTCGGTGATGACAGCGGCGAGAGAGGCCCTAGGACCTCTCTCAGCCTGTCGGGTGAATGCCTGTCGCAGACTCAGGGGGCGACGGTCAGCTGAGTGACGCCGCCGAAGGGGTCGGGGGACAGGTAGCTATCCGTCGGGCCGCTGTAGTGCCCGAACGAGTCGGGGACGGTGAAGGTGACCTGCTTGGGGACGCCGCCGATCTTGAGCACGAGGCTGATCACGAGGTTGGTGCCGTCGTCGCTCCAGCTCGTGACATCTCCGGATTGCGGAGTGGCTCCGTCAGCACCGCCGCTGCCGTTGTGCTTGCAGCCGGCGCCGGCGAAGTCGCCACCGCCTGCGGAATCGAGCTCGATCCACAGCCACAGGCCCTTCCCGGTCCCCGGCGTGACGCCGACGTTGTTGGCCGAGAACTCGATCTGGTACAGGGCGTTGGATCCGTAGTCGGCGCGGGAACTTGGTGCGGCGACGGCGGCGATGCAGGCGACGATCGCGGTGACAGCGACGAGGGCCAGGGGTCGGTGCCGGTCGAAGACCTTCATGCCTTCTCCTTTCCGGACGAGACCGCCTCGACGATGCGAATCGGATCGAGGCGAGCGCGTTCCGCGACCAGCGCAGCGTCGCGGGCTCCGCCTGCCTCGAAGACGTAGAAGCAGATCTCGTCCTGGGGAACATGGATTGATCGCTCGAAGCGGATGCGAGTGTCTTCTCGTGCCATCTCCTCGGCGGCCGTGCGGGCGCGCCGTTCGCGGGCGGCGCGCTCACCCGGACTGTTGCTGAGGTACGTCTCGACGAGGTAGCTCGGCACGCGTTCGAAGCTAAGCCTTGGCTTCTTGCTTGGAAACGTCAGAACATCTGAACCTTGAGCCCCTAGACGGGGTCGCCGGCATGTAGCCGGTGCGCGAGTTCGGTTCGCGAGTGCACCCCGAGCTTGGCGTAGATGTGAGTCAGGTGGCTGGCTACGGTCCGCTCGGCGAGGAAGAGCGCCGCGGCGATCTCACGATTGGTTCGGCCCTGGGCGACGAGATCAGCCACGCGGCGCTCCGCGGCGGTCAGCCCCTCCTCACGCTTGCGCCCGCCGATGCGTCCGAGCTCACCGCGGGCCTTCGCCGCCCAGATCGTCGCATCCATCCGCTCGAACTCCGCGAGCGCCGACTCGATCGCCTCGCGCGCGGGCCGCTTTTGCCGGGCACGCCGTCTGACGATGCCCAGTGCGAGCAGCGCGCGGGCGCGGCCGAACGGGTCGCCGACCGCCGCGTGTTCGTCCACCGCCTGCTCCAAGAGGAGGACGGCCCGATCGACATCGGCGCGCGCGGCCGCGACGAGGCCCTGGCAGCGCGTCGCTTGCGCAAGGACGTAGGGGCGGTCGACGCGCAACGCGTCGGCCCTCCAGACATCGAGCACGTGCTCCGCTTCGTCGAGGTTGCCGTCCTCGAGCAGAAGCTCGAGCCAGTCGGAAGTCCACCAGCGGACGCTCGGCTCGTGCCACTGGAACGCAGCTGCGCGCTGCTCCGCGCCCCGGAACCAGCGCACGGCCTCGGTCCGGTCGCCGCGCGCCCGCGCGACCAGGCCAAGGATCGCCTGGTGCTGCGGCGGGTGGAGAGCAAGCTGTTCCTCGGAGAGCCGGAGCGCTCGTTCCGAATGCGCCTGCGCCACGTCGAGTGCGCCGCGGTGCAGTGCGACGAGTGCGATCGGCAGGTGATCCTGCGGCCGCTCGAGGCCGTACTGGATCGAGATCTCGTGCGCCTGTTGCGCGTACGCCGCAGCGAGCTCCCAGCGTCCGGCCCAGAGCTCGATCCACGCGAGAGCCCAGAGTGCGCGGGCGCCGCGCGGCTCGTCGCGCGCGCACCACGCCTCGTACTCGCGCTCGAAGAACACACGGACCTCCTCTCGCACCGGAGCGTGTGCGAACGTGTTGACGACGGCGAGCGCCGCTTCCTGGACCAGCTGATCGCCGCCGACGGCGGCCGGAAAGTCCGCTGTCCAGCGGCCGAGATCGGGGGGCGCCTCCGCGTTCCCCCGGAACCAGACAAGGACCTGCCGGATGGCACGTGCGTGGGCCGTCAGGAGCCCGTCGTCGAGCGCAGAGGCGAGCTCGAGCGCCCTGTCCGCGTGCTCGAGCCCGGTTGTGAAGCGCGTCGCCCACGCGAGGCGGCAGTGCACGCTCGCCTCGAGCGGGGTGTCCGGCGGGGCCTCGCGCAGCGCGGTCTCGAGCAGCGCCACCGAGCTGTGGAGAGACTCGAGCTCGGCCAGCACCATCAGTGCGTGCGCACGGAGGCTCCCCTCTTCGACCTCGTCGAGCAGGTCCTCCAACATGGCCCGCGCCCGAGTCCACTCGCCGGCGGCATGCTCGGCACGGGCCGCCGCGAGCGTCCGGCCATGCCGCTCCGTGTGCGTGTCCGCCGGAGTCAGGCGCAGAGCCTGCTCCGCCAGCTCAGCGGCGATCCGCGACGCGCCGCGGGCGGCGGCCACGCCCGCGGCTTCATCCAGCAGAGCAGCGACCGCTGCGTCCGGTGTTTGGTGGGAGAGCGCGAGATGCCGTGCCTGCACGAGGGGGTCATCGACGATCGAGGCCAGGCGCGCGTGGACGCGGGGCCGGCCGGCGCCGAGGTCCGCGTAGAGCGAGGACGAGAGCAGAGGATGGGTGAAGCGAATCGTTTCGTCCTCGCGTGCCACCACATGGGCGTCGAACGCGGGGGCGAGCGTCTCCAGCGCGACGCCTGCTCGCCTCAGCAACGCGTCGTCCACCGGGCCCGCCGCGGCAACGAGCCCCAAGGTTTCCCGAGTCGCCGGCGGGAGACCGGCGATCCTCGCACGCACGAGGTCCTCGAGCGTCTCGGGAACCCGAAGCGGATGCGAAGGATCGAGATCGGCCTCGATCACCCGGGCCAGCTCGAGCGCAAAGAACGGATTGCCTCCCGAATGCTCGTGGATGCGCAGCAACGTCTGGCGGGCAAACGGCCGGGGCAGCCGCTCGCTCAAGAGCCGATGCAGCGCTCCGACGCTCAGCGGCCCGACTTCCAACCGACGGACGTGCGCCCCACCCATTGCGCCCTCGAGCTCCGATCGCTCCAGATGGGGTGTAACGACCCGCTGGGCAAGGAGAAGCGCAACCCGAGTGTCGGTCAGCCTTCGCAGTGCGAACGCGAGCGCCCCGATCGACGCCCCGTCGAGCCACTGGACGTCGTCGATTGCCACCAGCACCGGTGACTCCACGGTGAGCGCCTGGAAGGTGTCGACGACAGCCAACCCGAGCGCGCGCGGGTCCACCTCATCCGCCGCGGTCGGCTCTTCGAGCAGCAGGGCCACCTCGAGCGCGCGCCGCCTCGGCCCCGGCAGCAGGGGTAGCACCTCCTCGCGCACGGGCTCGAAGAGATCGGCGAGCCCTGAGTGGGCGAATCCCTCCTCGGCCTCCGCGGGGCGCGAAACGAGCACCCGGAACCCGCGGCGCCTTGCCTCCTCGACGCCGGCTCGCCACAGCACCGTCTTGCCGATACCCGCCTCTCCCTCCAGCGTAAGCAGAGCCGGTTCCAGCAGCACTTCGCCGAGAAATCCCCGCAGCGCGGCGAGTTCCTCCTCGCGTCCGACGATCTCGGTGCGCACCTTCGAAGATCGTGACAGAGAGCGTCGAAAAGGCAACCACACGATGCTCTTTCGGAGTCTCCTGGTGCGGGACCGGGTGATGACAGCTGCCGCTCGCGGCACAAGAGACGCCTGAGGGAAGTCGTCGGCGCGATCTCACGTTCTCGGCTTTCGCGGGTCGGCGAGATCCACGTGCTCGTGGACGCGTTCTCGTGAGGTGGCGATCAGCGCCTGGCGGCGATGTAGACCAGCGTGTTCTCGGGGACGCCGCAGAGGACGTCGACCGTCGCAAAGCCGGCTGCGCGGAGAAGGGGCACGAGCTCTTCCCGGTACCACTGGCGCAGCGTCAGCGCATGCTCCTCGCGCCGCCCGTCACGCGACTCTGCGCGGATCGTGAGGCGGACCGAGCGGTCGTCGTCGTCGACCGCGTCGACGCGGCTGCTCAGCGAGATCTCGCCTTCGGACGGCTCGCTCCAGTCCCGTGTCCGCCAGTCGAAGGGCTTCTCCTCGTTGTCGAGGACAAGAGTGGCGCCGGGCATGAGGGCGTCGTGGAGCCGGCTCAGCGCCTCGATGTCCTGCTCGCGGGTGCTCCCCAGGCCGAGGACGCCGCTACAGAGGATCGAGGCATAGGGCCGCGGCGGATTCAGCTCGTGGAGGGGAGACACCCAGAGCGTCGCGTCCGGCGCCCGCCGGCGGCAGCGCTCGATCATGTCGGCGGACGCATCGCAACCGTCGACGTCGAAGCCGTCTTCCCGCAGGGGAACGAGAAGCCTTCCGGCGCCGCAGCCGGCATCGAGGACGGGGCTGCGCAGGTACGGCCTGTAGAGGTCCAGCTCCGGCGCCTCCAAGTTGACCGTCGCCCAGTAGTCGGCGACGAGCCCGTGGTGCCAGGTGCTCGGTTCGTGCGAGGTCATGCCTTAAGTGAAGCCGATCCGGGTCGGGACCGATCGCTCTGGCTTCTTCGTAGTGGTCTGCGGTGAGGCGTCTTCTCCTACTACCGCTGTTGCTGCTTGGTCTCGCAGCCACGGCCACCGCGGCGCATCGCTCGCAACCGGAGCGGGTCGTGCTCGGTCGCTCCGAGCGCGGTCGCCCGATCGTGGCGTACCGGATCGGGAACCCGAACGGGACGCCCGTGCTCGTCGTCGGCTGCATCCACGGCACCGAGTGCGCCGGGATTGCGATCGCGCAGGCGCTCGAGCATGTGCGCACCGACCTGGATCTGTGGGTGATCCCGAACCTCGACCCCGACGGCTACGCGATCGGCAGGCGCCAGAACGGGCGCGGCGTCGACCTGAACCGGAACTGGCCGGCGCACTGGCGGGGCGGCGGCAGGCCGTGGGACGTCTACTACCCGGGGCCGCGGCCGTTCTCCGAGCGGGAGACGCGGATCGCCCGCAAGCTGATCCTGCGGATCCGGCCGCGGGCCACCGTCTGGTTCCACCAGCACATGGACCTCGTCTGGGCGTGGGGAGGGAGCAGCCCGGCCGGGCGCATCTACGCCAGGGCCTCGGGGCTGCGCTTCTACCACCATCACTGGCTCGACGGGACGGCGTCGAACTGGCAGAACCATCGCCTGCCGGGCACGGCATCGTTCGTCGTCGAGCTCCCTGCAGGCAGCCTCTCCGCGGCGGAGGTGCGCCGCCACGTGCACGCCGTGCTCACGCTCGGCGCGGCTCTCTCTCGGCGCAAGGCTCGAACGCCCGCAGCGGCCGGAGGCTGGAGAGCCGAGGCGGGGCGCATCGTCGACAGGCTGCCGGTCTCCGCCTCGCTCGTCGTCCACGGCCGGCTCGCGTACGCCCACGAGGGCGCGGTGCCCCGCGCGCCTGCCTCGAACGAGAAGCTGCTGCTCTCGATGGCCCTGCTCGACCGCTTCGGCCCCGGATACCGCATTCCGACGCGCGTCCGGGGCAGCCCGCCGCGGCACGGTGTGGTCGACGGGAACCTCTGGCTCGTCGGGCACGGCGACCCGGAGCTGGACGACGTGACGCTCTCGCGGCTCGCGAAGAGCCTTCGGAGCGCCGGCATCCGCAGCGTCCGAGGCTCTGTCCTCGGAGTCACCGGCACCTTCAGCCGGGAGCGCTGGGCGCCCGGCTGGTCGCCGATTTCGCGGCGCTTCGTCACCGTTCCCACGGCTCTCACGTATGACGCGAACGCCTCCGCCGACCCCGAGCTGCACGCCGCCGCCGTCCTCACCGGCGATCTGCGCGCGCTCGGAGTCCGCGTCAGTGGGTTCGCCGGGACGCGCCCGCAAGCGCCGCCGGGGCCTGTCCTCGCGACCGTCCGCTCGGCGCCGCTCCTGGCGATCCTCCGCCGACAGAACCGCGACTCGCTCAACTTCGACGCCGAGGTTCTCGCGAAGCTGCTCGGCGCCGCGACCTTCGGCCCACCCGGCTCGCTCGCCAAGGGCGCGCGGGCCGTCGATCGCTGGGCGGCCGCGGAGGGAGCGAGAATCGAGGCCTACGACGGCTCGGGCCTCTCCTACCGCGACTCCGTCACCAGCGACGCGCTCGCGCGGCTCCTCGCTCGCGACCGCTGGGCCGCGGCTCTGCGGTCGACACTGCCGACGGCAGGAGAGGGGACGCTCGCCGGACGGCTCTCCGGAATCCCGGTCAGGGCGAAGACCGGCACCCTCTTCGCCGGAGTCTCGGCCCTCGCCGGCTGGGTGCGCCTGCGCTCACGTCGCTGGGCAGCGTTCTCGATCCTCTCCCGCGGCCTGGCCAAGAGCCGGGCCGTCGACCTCGAGGACCGGCTGGTTGTCCTCTTCGCCGGGGCGTCTATCTGATGCCGATGTCGATCCTGAACGTCACCAGCCGGTAGCGGTCGGCAGCGACCGACACCCGGGCCGGCTTGAGCGTCCCCTTGATTCCCGAGGTGACGCGATAGACGTGCGCCCCGAGGGCGAGCCGGAACCGGCCTCTGGCGTCAGTGCGCGTGCGGGCGACCACCTTGCCGTCGCGCCAGAACCGGAGCAGGTCGTGCGCGGCGGGGCGGCTGCAGGTCGTTCCCGTCTTGCACACGGGAGTGCTCGGGGAGATCAACACCGTGCCGCGGAGACCGCTCGCGGAGCCGCTGCCGCCGGCGCCCAGCACGAACAGGGCGAGCACGACGGCGATGACGAGCACCAGTGCTGCAGCCATTCGCTTCATGCGCGTTCCCTCCGGGAGATTAGCCGGGTCGACCGGCAGCCCAGTCGGACGCAGGTTGAAGTTGACCGTCGTCATCACACTCCCTGGTGCGCGAACCTCTAGAGACCGACCAGCGCGCGCGCCGGCCGCGTCGCCCGGGTAGACGACAGGCCCCTGCGAGCGGCCTACCCGCGAGGGGCCGGTCGTACTGCCTTATGCACTCGGGGCCGAATCGGATTGCGGAAGACGGAGGGCCCGCACGCGCGGGCCCTCCGGGCAAACGACCGGTCAGGCAGGCCTCAACAGACTGCGGGCCCCACCTTGCTTTCGAACTCGTCGTATCCGATCTCGTTGCGGAGATCGGTGCCGTACTGCGCCTCCTGGCCGTAGCTGTTCACGCCGGGGCCCGACGTGACGTTGCCGAACAGGATCGAGCAGTCGCTGCCATGCCGCTGTGTGCTCCAGAACGGATAGAAGTTGCCGGGCCCGTCCGGAGGAACCGTGCAGGGACTCGTGTCCGCCGACTCCTCGCAGGCGGACTCGCTCAACGCGACGTCGGTCTGGAAGAACGACTGCGGATACTTGTGACCCTGGGACAGCGGCGCCGACTGGACGAAGCTTCCGGGGTTCGTCGCCGTCGGCGACGTTCCGGTGGGCCAGTCGGGCCAGTACGACGTCCCGTCGAAGTCGAGGTCGCCACCGGCCAGCGCGTCCAGGCAGAAGTCGACGGGATTCGGCGGCACGCTCCCGCCCAGGTACGTGCCGGGCGGATAGAGCGTGGAGTGGGTGTCACCCGCCGGATAGCAGAAGCCGTCACCACCCAGCCCCGCGACTCCGAGGCTTTCCGGATTGTCCGCTGCGCCGTCGTCTGCCGCCTCGTACGGGCCGTGGCACGTGAGGAAGAACGGGTCGCCGCCCGTGATGAAGTCGAGCCCGAAGTTCGTCGACAGGTCGGAGAGCGACGTGCACGGCGTGGCATGCCCGATCTCGAACTCCGTGCTGATGTCGGCCGCGATCGCGCCCCAGGGCACGACGTTGGCCTTCGCGGCGCTCGAGTATTCGGGCTCGTAGTTGAACGGGATGCCCGAGCAGTCGGCGAACTGCGTCTGCATGTAGCCGTTCGCCGCCGAAGCCTGCATGAAGCCGGTCTCACCGCTCGTCAGGTCGTCGATCTGCACTTCGAGCGCGTGACCACCGCCTTCGGCCGGCGCGTCGAAGATGTGGACTCGCAGGGTGTCGCCGGGACTCATGAGGAGCGTCTCGCCGTTGGGTGTCGACGTTGCGAGATTCGACTCCTGGGGGCTCGGCGGGCCGGTCGGAACGCCGTCCTTCTGGATGAACGCGAAGTTCGTCGGCTCCTCGCAGTTCGTGTTGCAGCTCGCGAAGCCGAACGTGCACTCGGCGTCGTTGATGTGCAGCGACGCGCACCAGTGGGTGGCGTCGCAGCTGACGTTGTCGAAGAACGGAGCCTCGCCCGGCGGATAGAACTGCACCTCCAGGAACGAGCTGCCGCCCCCGGTGAACCTCCCGCTCGGCGCGTTCGCGTCCGAATTCGGGGTACACGGATTCAACGGATACGACTGCGGGTTGCACAGCGCCATCGAGAACCACGGCGCCACCGACAGTTCGAAGAAGTGCGTCACGTCGCTGCCCGGATTCGCCACGGTGGGAGCCGCGGCCGGATCCATCGGCAGTGTCTCCGTCCACGTCACGTCGTTCCCCGAGCCGGGCCGGTTGGACAGGAACGTGAGGTCGGGCTCGTCGTGGCCGATGTAGTGGCCGTTGTCGAAGAAGCGCCCGTCGCGGTTGTTGGCGTTCTCCGTCCCGACGAAGCCTCGAATGTCCGTACAGGCGCCTGTGGACTTGACGGTGAGCTGGATCGGGCTGAAGCCGTTGCAATCCAGCGCGCCCATGCTTGCCGGCTTGACGCTCTCCGTCGATCCTGCGGCCGCGGACCCGCTGAACGCGACGGCTGCTGCGACGGCGAGAAGAAGGCCCACCAGCGTCGCGGTGATGCGGCGCCGAGTTGGCTGTCGCCTCATAACTCCCTCCTGGCGATCGGTCCCCTGTCTTTTAGTGCCAGGCCGGAGCCGGTCACGGACGATCCGTGCCGGCGACACCCTCAACTGAAGCGGCCCGATCCTAAACCATCGATCTCCCTTACGATGCGCTTCGCTCGTGATCAGGACACGAAGAGCGTGGATGTTCCTTGCGGCGCTCGCGGTTGCGGCGGTCGCCTGTGGAAGTGCCGCGGCGATCATTCCGTCGACGTGGGTGCAGGTTCGCGCGAGCCTGGCGCGGGTGTCGGGTGCGAATGCCCCCGGCAAGTTCGGCGGGCTGCTCGTGAACGGCGGCGTGCCGGGTCGCTGGGAGCTGACGTGGAAGCTGAGCCTGCCGTCGCTCCGCGGGTCGAAGACCGCGTCGCTCGAGGTCGGCGCCGCGCGGGTGCTCTGCAGGCAGTGCACGCGTGGGGCGAAGGGCGCGCTGAAGCTCACGGTGAGCCAGGCGCTGCGCGTCACGCACGACGACGCCGTGATCGTGGTCGAGACGCCGCACGCGACCTTGCGAGGGCCGGTCGAGGCCTCCGTGCACGTCCCCGTGCCCTTCCACTGACGGCGGTCACGTGCCGAAGGCGCGGAGCGAGCGGCGCGCGAGACCGCCTGCCGTCAGCAGCCACGCGGCGAGCGCCAGCCAGAAGAAGACGGTCCCGAGGTCGCTCAGGGCATCGAGCCCGTCTGCCCCGCCCAGCACCCGGCTGGCGACGCCGTACATCCCGAGAGGGAAGACGAAGCTCCAGCGGGCGACCTCGTACGACCAGTCGCGTACGCGCAGCTCCGTCGCCACGAGGAGCGGGATCACGGCCGAGGCGGCGGCCCACGTGCCGAGCGCGACCCCTGAGGCCAGGGCTCCCCGGTCGAGCAGGAGCTCGGCGGCGGCGAGAGTCGTGATCGCGAGCGCGCCCATCACGATCCAGAGGGTGGGGCTGAAGTCGCGCTCCCGCACGGAGCTGTGGACGACCCTTCCGGCGACGAGCGGATAGAGCGCGAGGCCGAGGACCCAGAAGACGACGGCGGGCACGCGCAGCGGGGCGACATGGTGACGGTCCAGCACGGCCGCGAGCACGCTCAACGACTGCGTCGCGACGATCGCGAGCAGCGCGCTCGCCGCCTCCTCGCGAACGGTGAGCCCGGCGCCGACCCAGAGTGCGACCGCGAGGCACCAGAGCGCGAGGGCGAGCTCCTCCCGGCCCGCGAGCAGGACGTCGGCGCCGACGACGGCCGTGGCGGCGACGACGGCGAACGAGCGGACCGACCGCGAACGGAGGGTCCCGGCGAGGACGAGCCAGACGAGCCCGGCGCAGGCGAGCAGAGCGTCGGCGAGCGGCGCGAAGCCCTCGAGCCGCGCGCCCACGCCGATGATCCCGGTCGCCATGACGACGGCGAAGGCGCCGGCGTCGACCTCCTCCAGCGCGCCCACGCGCGTGCGCTAGCCGCCGCTGATCGCGGCGATCACGTCGAGGCGGGAGCGCTCGGCCACGGGTGTGTCGAGGCCGGCGCGCTCGCCGTCGACGTAGACGTGGAGGTGCCGGCGCAGGGCCGGCCCCTCCTCGACGATCCGGTCGCGCAGCCCGGGCCACTGCGTCTCGAGCGAGTCGATCGCCGCGAGCACCGTCGCGGCCTCGACCTCGACCCTCCGCGGCAGCCCGGGGAAGAGCGGCGTCAGAGTCCCTGGGAGCCTGACGTCCGCCACGTCAGTCGATCACCGCCACGTCGACGGACGAGATCGAGGGCAGGTAGCTCGCGATCTCGCTCCACGTCTCGCCCTCGTCGCCGCTCGCGAACACCTGGCCGGTGCTCGTGCCGAAGTAGACGCCGGGGATGTCGTGCGTATCGATGGTCATCCCCTGGCGCAGGACTCCGAGGTGCGCGTCCTCCTGCGGCAGGCCGGTGCGCAGCGCCTGCCAGCTCGAGCCGGCGTCGCGCGTGCGCCAGACCGTGGCCTTGCCGTCGTGCATCGTGCGCCCGTGCCCGCCGTCGACCGGGACGACGTAGAACGTGTCGCGGTCGTGCGGGTGGACCGCGGCGGCGAAGCCGAAGTCGCCGGGCAGGCCCTCGGTGATCTCGGTCCACGACTTGCCCGCGTCGTCGGAGCGGTGCATCCCGACGTGGTTCTGCTGGTACATGCGCTCCGGGTCGGACGAGCGGACGAGCTTGTGGACGCAGAAGCCGACGTCCTCGTAGTCGGCGGGCCAGTCGCGGCGCAGGCCGTTGTTGCGCGGAGTCCACGACGAGCCGCCGTCCTCGGTCTCGAATGCGCCGACGCCCTGCACGATGGCGAAGAAGCTGTCGGAGTCGCCGGCATCGGTGACGAAGCCGGAGATCCCGAGATGGCCGGGCGGCTGGTTTGCGGGATCGTCCCAGCTCTCGCTCCCGTGCTGTCCGGAGAGCGTCGACAGGAGCGACCACGTCACGCCGTTGTCGCGGCTCTCGAAGATCCCCGGCGCCTCTACGCCGACGAGCAGCCGGTCGCCCGCGCGCGCGAGCGTCGAGACCTTGGAGATCTTCCGCCCGTCCCCGTCGCCGTAGGAGAGGCCCTCGCTCGACTGCTCCCACGTCTCGCCGAGGTCACGGCTGCGGAACACGGTCGAGCCGTGCCACTCGCTCGCGGCGGCCGCGTAGATCTCCCCGGTGGTCGGGTCGTAGATGGCGTGGTAGACGGGCCATCCTTCGCAGTACGGGCCGCGCAGCGTCCAGTCGCGGCGGTCGTCGCTCTCGAGCACGAACGTGCCCTTGCGGGTTGCGACGGTCAACAGTGTCTTCGGCATCCGATGCCCTCCTCGTGCAGTCGTGTCTCCTTCCGTCTATCAGACCGGCGGGCCGCGCGGAACTCATCGCTCCGCGCAGCCCCGTCTCGTGAATCGGTCAGCGGGCGAGCGGCTCGCCCGTCTCCAGCAGCGTCTTCAGGCCGCTGAGGACGTACATCCAGCCGGTGCCGGACACGCTCTCCGCCGTCTTCGGAGCACCCTCGAGCCGGTCGTGGACGACCGTCAGGAGCGTCGTCCCGTCTTCCTGGGGCTCGATCTCCCAGGTGACGCGGCTCGGATCCTCCGCGGCCATCTCCTCGTCGTAGGCCGCGATCCACTGGTGGACGAGCCGCCGCGGCGGATCCTCCTCCAGCACGGCCTCGTCCCAGCTCAGGTCTCCGACGACCGAGAACCGCCGCCCGTCGCGCACGTCGATCCGCACGCCGTGGAAGTAGCGCTCGGTGAACTCCGGCTTCGTGATCGCCTCCCAGATCTGCTCGGGCGTCGCGAGGATGAAGACGGAGTAGACCTGCGTCGTCTGTGCAGTCATCGTCGTCATGCAGTGTCCTCCAGTTCGTGCTTCAGATCGGCGAGCGCCGCCACGCGGTGCTCGGTGTACTTGTCGATCCACCGGTCGTGGATCAGCCGGATCGGCACCGGGTTGAGGAAGTGGAGCTTCTCCCGGCCCTGCCGGCGGGTGACGACCAGCCCCGCGCCCTCGAGGACGCGCAGGTGCTTCATCACGCCGAAGCGGGTCATCTCGAGCTCGGACTCGAGCTCCGTGAGCGTGCGGCCGTCACGTTCGAAGAGCCGGTCGAGCAGGTGGCGCCGCGTCGTGTCGGCGAGCGCCTTGAAGACCTGGTCGTCGTCCACGAGCTGGAGGTTATGTGACCGTCTGGTCACATGTCAAGTGATCAGCTGAACGGCTTCATCAACATGTCGGCGACGACGAGCAGCAGGACGCCGACGTCGATGCGTGAGATGAGGAGGATCTGTTTGATCGCCGCCTGCGTCTCCGGCGCGGCCGCTCCCTTGGTCTCGAGCAGCTCGGCGATCCGCTTCGCACGCGGAGCCAGGAACCCCACGCCGGTGGTGAACGTCAGCGCGTAGCCGACCAGCCCGATGATCACCCAGGTCGTGCCGAATCCGATGTGGTCGTTGACCACCATCGTGATCCCCATCGCGAGGACGACGAGGCCGGCCGGCGCGAACAGCCTCTCGCCGACGAACGAGGCCTGGCGGGCGAGCGTCGCCATCTCCTCCGGGTCCTGCTTGGTCTCCGCCCAGAGCGCGAGCGCGGTGAGGACGAGTCCGCCGCCGACCCAGAAGACGGCGACGCTGACGTGGATCAGCTTGAAGACGGCGAACCAGTGCGAAGGCGCGTCGGTCGTGTTCAGCGCGAAGACGAGCCCGACGGCGGCGACGGCGAGGCCGATGCCGACGGTGATCCAGGTGGAGGCGCGGGTCGAGCTCGGCGCCTCCGCGATGGGGGGTGTCGTATCCATGACCGCGAGTAAACGCGATCCGGCGGACGGCTACAAGGCCCGCGCGGCCTCGAGCAGCACGTCGAGATCGGGCAGCTCGCTCGGCTCGTAGGCCCAGGCGCCGCGCACCAGGCCCTCGGTGTCGACGAGGAACGCGCTCCGCCGGGAGACGTCGCGCATCCCGTTGTGCTCGTAGCCGACGCCGAAGCCCCGGGTCGCCTCGGCGTTCCAGTCGGAGAGGAGGGGGAAGTCGAGGTCGAGCGCCTGCATCCACGCGACGTGCGTGTAGGGCGAGTCGCGCGAGATCGCGAACGGCTCGACTCCCGCCTCCTGCAGCTCCGCTCTCCTGTCACGCAGGAGCTCGAGCTCGCTCGTTCAGGTCGAGGACCAGTCGAAGAGGTAGAAGAGGAGGAGCAGGGGGCGGTCGTGGATGAGGTCGCCGATCGACGCGCGCTCGCGCGGCGTCGTCCAGATCACCGCCTCGAGCGGCGCCTTCTCGCCGGCCTCCAGCATCGCCGGATCCTATGCGGCGGTCGTCGCCTCGGGCTCCGGCTCCGGTGCGACCTCCGTCGCCTCCGCGATCTCACGCACGACCTCCACGATGTCCCGGTTTGCGTTGAAGACGTGCAGCTGCCGGTCGGCGCCGTTGCCGCGGCCGAGGATCTCGTCGATCCCCGCCAGCTCCTCCTCCGAGCCGAGCTCGCGCGCGTGCGGGCGGAGCGTCTGCAGCGTCCGTCGCACGAGCGCGGCCACGGGCAGCCGGTTGCGCCGTCCCGTGTGCAGGTCCATGACCGGCGCCGAGAGCCCGTAGC
Organism: Gaiellaceae bacterium; assembly: GCA_035764085.1. Classification (GTDB taxonomy): domain Bacteria; phylum Actinomycetota; class Thermoleophilia; order Gaiellales; family Gaiellaceae; genus Palsa-739. Next base: position 27,356 of record DASTZY010000044.1, on the reverse strand, counting down.
GCGCCGCGAGCCACTTGTTCTCGGTCGTGAGGATACGGTGGAACGAGGGGATCTCCTCGCCTCGCTCGACGAGCTCGGCGTAGTGCTTGACCAGCGCCTGGCAGTAGGCGGTGATCGCGATCACGTCCTCGAGCCGGGTGACGGCGTCGCAGATGCGGATCTCGATCGTGCCGAGCCGCGGGTGCAGGCGGATGTCCCACCAGATGTGCGTGTAGTCCTGGATGCAGCCGGTTTTCTCGAGCTGGTTCACGACCTGCGCGTAGTCGGCGTAGTCGCGGAAGCGCGGGGGCGGGCCGGAGCGCGGGAAGGCCGCGAAGACCATGTGGCGCGAGGAGCGGAGCCCGGTCGGCTCGCCGCGCCAGAACGGCGAGCTCGCCGACAGCGCGACGAGGTCCGGGAGGTGCGTGATCAGCCCGTTCACCACCTGGATCGCCTTCTCGGCGTCGTCGACCGCCACGTGCACGTGCATTCCGAAGATCAGCTCGCGCCGCGCGATGTACTGCATCTGGTCGACGAGCGCCCGATAGCGGTCCTTGGCGGTGATGCGCTGCCGCTCGAACAGCGAGAACGGATGCGTCCCCGCCGAGCCGACCCGCAGCCCCTTCTCCCGCGCGACATCCGTCACGTAGCGGCGGATGCGCAGAAGCTGCTGGCGCACGCCGGCCGGCGTATGGCAGACCGGCGTCGCGACCTCGAGCACCGACTGCATCAGCTCCGCGTTGATCCGCGGCTCGAGCTCGTGCCCCGCTACCGCGGCGAGCACCGTGTCGATGTGCTGGACGAGGTCGAAGGTCTCGCCGTCGAGGAGCATGTACTCCTCCTCGACGCCGAGCGTGTAGGGGTCGCTCGTGCCGTAGGCGTGGTCGAGCACGCTGCCGCCGGGCGGGAACCTGGAGCCCTTGCCCGTGATCGAAGGCGGAATCAGGGAATGGCTCACGCCGCGACCATATCCCCGGGTTTTGCAGGAAGAAAGCGTCGGCCGAGCACGACGAGCGGGATCCCGATCACGACCGACGACGCGAGCTTGCCCACGAGCTGGCCGGAGAAGAAGTGGAGCCCCGACGCGCCGAACGCGAGCACGAGGAAGACGACGCTGTCGATCGGCGCGCTCGCCCCCGAGGAGACGACCACCCGCACGCCGTCGTGGACGCGTCCCCGGAGTGGCGCACCGACGAGGTTGTCCACGGTCTCCGAGACGATGAAGGCGGCGAGGCTCGCGGCGACGATGCGCCAGGTCGAGCCGACCGCGTCGTCGAAGCCCTGTCCCGGGAACGCGGGGTGCGAGTGGACGACGAGCGCGATGTAGCCCGCGAAGAGCGCCGAGCCGACGAAGCCGAGCCAGATCAGGAGCTGCGCGTTGATCGCGCCGTCGCGGCGGGTGACGCCCGTGTGGTGCGCGAGCTGGACGAGCGCGAGCGCGATCCCGATCGAGTACACGCCGCCCGGCGCCTGGAGATGCGTCAACGGGAGGGTGATGATCTTGTTCGCGCCGATCTGCGCCGAGAGCACGACGGCGACGTACAGCCCGGCGAGGGTGACGAGCCTCATTCCGGAAGGAGCGCGTCCGCCTCGATCTCGACCTTCCAGGCGGGATCGAGCAGTCCGGAGATGACGAGCATCGCGGACGCGGGAAGGTGGCTCCCGAAGAGCTCACCGTGGGCGCGGCCCACCGCCTCCCAGTCGCCGGGATCGACGAGGTAAACGCGGGTGCGGACGACGTGCTCGGGCCCGGCGCCGAGCTCGTGCAGCGCGTCCACGATGATCTCGAGGCAACGCTTCGCCTGCTCGTACGGATCGTCCGACTCGACGCCGACCGGAGCCGTGCCCGACACGTAGACGTGGCGCCCGTCCCGCACGGCGCGGGAGTAGCCGACCGTGCCGGCGAAGGGCGAGACCGCTGGGACGCTGGTGCGTGCCACGTTCCTAGTATCCCCGCGACGTGGAGGCGCTGCGGGCGATCGACGGCTGGAACGCGGGGACCGCCGCAGCCGGAGTCGTGCGGGCCGACGGCGTCGTCGCGGCGCACGGCCCGAGCGACGCCGCGGTGCCGTGGGCGTCCGTGACCAAGATCCTCACCGGCCTCGCGATCCTCGTCGCGCTCGAGGAGGGGACGGTCGATCTCGAGGAGGAGGCAGGGCCGTCCGGCGCGACGCTGCGCCACCTGCTCTCCCACGCGTCCGGCCTACCGCTGGACGGCGAGGAGCCGCTGACCCGGCCCGGCCTGCGCCGCATGTACTCCAACACCGGGATCGAGCTTGCCGCGCAGCTCCTCGAGGAGCGGGCCGAGATGCCGTTCGCCGACTACTTCGCGCAGGCGGTGGTGGCGCCGCTCGGGCTCGCCGGCCGCCTGGAGGGCTCACCCGCCCACGGCTACCGCGGTCCGGTCGACGACCTGCTCGCGCTCGGGCGCGAGCTGCTCGCGCCGACCCTCGTCGCGTCAGAGACGCTCGGGGAGGCGGCGACCGTCCAGTTCCCGGGCCTGGCCGGAGTCCTGCCGGGGCTCGGGCGGATGGAGCCGAACGACTGGGGCCTCACCTTCGAGCTCCGTGACGCGAAGTCGCCGCACTGGACGGGCTCGCGCAACTCGGAGCGCACCTTCGGCCACTTCGGCGCGAGCGGCACCTTCCTCTGGGTCGACCCGGAAGCCGGCGTCGCCTGCGGAGCCCTCACCGACCGGCGGTTCGGCGGCTGGGCGAGGGAGGCGTGGCCGCCGTTCAGCGACGCGGTGCTGGCCGAGCTGGCCTGAGCCGCCGCTACTCCTCGGGCTCGTCCTCGTCCGCAGCCTCGGTCGGTGCGTAGCCGCTCCGCTGCTCCTCCTCCTCGTGCATCCGCTCCGTCTGCGCCAGCTCCTGCTCTTCCTCGTTCGCGCGCGGGTTGTCGTGCACCGGTACCTCCTGTTCGGGGTTAGGTCCGGCCGTTCGCGAAGTTGAGCCGAACGGCCCATAGCCATTGCCCGACTTCGTGTCGATCATGCGCCCAGGGATGAGCGAGCGCGGCCTACATCGCATCGAAGACGACATCGCCGAGACATGGCTCGAGGACTGGGCGGGCGCGGGTCTCGGAGAGCTCGAGGCGTATCTCGCGAAGCATGCGGACTTCCTGCGGTTCGTCGAGGGGCACGAGACGCCCCAGCCGGCCGCCGAGTAGCTCGCAGGATTCGTTCGAGGGCGCGGGGAGCGCGGCGACAGCCGCACGCTCCACCGCGCTGTTCGGTCGCTACTGACCTTCGAAGCCGAGCTGGCGCTCGAGCATGCCCTTCGGCATCGCGCCCACGGCCGAGGCCTTCGGCGCGCCGCCCTCGAAGAGCACCATGTTCGGGATCGACTGGATCCCGTAGCGCATGGCCAGATCCTGGTTCTCGTCGATGTTCACCTTCACGAGCTTGACCTTGTGCTCGTCGGCGATGCGCTCGAGCACGGGCGCGACCGCGTGACAGGGTCCGCACCACTCGGCCCAAAAGTCGACGAGCACGGGCTCGTCCGACTGCAGGACCTCGGTCTCGAAGGTGGCGTCGGTGACGATCGTTGCCATTGGTTCCTTTCGGTTTCGCTGTGTCGGGACCTGTTACCCAGGCACCCGATAGTGCCTAACGCGTCGGCCTAGACTTGCCTTCCCGATGCCGCAGCCCATCTTCCAGCCCCATGATGACCTTCCGGCCGGGCAGCGCCGGCTTAGCCGGCGCTGCTTCCAGCCTCTGCCGGACAAACCCGACCATCCCGGGCTCGAGCGGGAGATGCTCGCGCGCTGGGAGGAGGAGAGCACGTTCGCGAAGCTGCGGGAGCAGAACCGCGGCGGCCCGACCTTCTCCTTCATGGACGGGCCGATCACGGCGAACGGGCCGGCCGGCGTCCACCACGGGATGGGACGGACGCTGAAGGACGTCTTCCAGCGTTACAAGGCCTCGCGAGGCCACGAACTCCGCTACCAGAACGGCTTCGACTCGCAGGGGCTGCACGTCGAGGTGCAGGTCGAAAAGGCGCTCGGCTTCAACTCGAAGCACGAGATCGAGGAGTACGGGATCGCGCGTTTCGCGCGCGAGTGTCGCGACTTCGTCGCGAAGTTCTCCGGCATCCAGACCGCGCAGTCGAAGCGACTCGGCATGTGGATGGACTGGGGCAACGACTACTTCACCTTCTCGGACACCAACATCGAGTACATCTGGCGCTTCCTCAAGACCGTCCGGGAGAAGGGCTGGCTGTACAAGGGCCACCGCTCGACGCAGTGGTGCCCCCGCTGCGGCACCTCGCTCTCGAAGCACGAGCAGGCGGGAGAGGAGAACTACGAGGAGCTCGAGCACCCGTCGCTGTTCGTCCGGTTCCCGCTGCGGGGCCGCGACGGCGAGTCGCTCGTGGTCTGGACGACCACGCCGTGGACGCTGCCGGCCAACGTTGCAGCCGCCGTGAACCCCGAGGCCGAGTACGGGCGCAACGACGTCGGCGAATGGGTCGCGGTCGAGCGCTACCCGGAGGAGCACTTCGATCAGCGCGTGCGCGGGTCGGAGCTCGTCGGCCTCGAGTACGACGGGCCGTTCGACCACTTCGAGGCGCAGGAGGGCGTCGTCCATCGCGTGATCCCGTGGGACGACGTCTCGCTCGACGAGGGCACGGGCATCGTCCACATCGCGCCGGGTTGCGGCGCCGAGGACTTCGAGCTCTCGCGGGTCCACGACCTGCCGGTGCTCGCGCCGATCGACGAGGCGGGCCGGGTGCTCGCCGGCTACGGCGACCTCGCCGGCTCGTCGACGAACGAGGTCGTCGACCCCGTGATCGAGTCCTTGCGCGAGCGCGGCCTGCTCGTCGAGGCCACGTCCATCGTCCACCGCTACCCGGTCTGCTGGCGCTGTCGCACGCCGCTCGTCTTCCGCGTCGTCGACGACTGGTTCATCTCGGCCGAGGAGATCCGGCAGCCGATGCTCGACGGCAACGCGACCGTCGAGTGGACGCCGCCGCAGTACGGGAAGCGGATGGACGACTGGCTGCGCAACATGGGCGACTGGAACATCTCCCGGCGCCGCTACTTCGGGCTGCCGCTCCCCTTCTACGAGTGCGAGTGCGGGCACCTCAACGTGATCGGCTCGCGGGCGGAGCTCGAGGAGCGTGCCGTCTCCGGCCTCGACGAGCTGGAGGAGCTGCACCGGCCCTGGATCGACGCGGTCCGGATCCGCTGCGAGCGCTGCGACGCCGAGGTCGAGCGGATCCCCGACGTCGGCGATGCGTGGCTCGATGCCGGCATCGTCCACTTCTCGACGCTCGGCTGGAAGAACCCCGAGTGGGTCGAGCACGGCTACGCAACCGGCTCGTCGACCGGGCTCTCCGGCGCCGACCTCCCCGACCACGCGTACTGGGAGAAGTGGTTCCCGGCCGACTGGGTCTCGGAGGGGCGGGCGCAGATCCGGCTCTGGTTCTACTCGCAGTGCTTCATGGCGATCACGCTCGAGGGGCGCCAGCCGTACGGCCGCGTGCTGACGTACGAGAACGTGGTCGACGAGACGGGCCGCGAGATGCACAAGTCGTGGGGGAACGCGATCGACCTGAACGACGCGCTCGAGCGGATGGGCGCAGACACGATGCGGTGGCTCTACTGCTCCCAGAACCCTGCCTACGAGCTGCGCTTCGGCTACGGGATGGCGGAGGAGGTCAAGCGCCGCTTCCTCACGTTCTGGAACTCGGTCAAGTTCTTCGTCGACTACGCGAACGTCCAGGGATTCCGGCCGTCGTGGTCGGAGCTCGAGCCGGCCGACCTCGCAACGCCGCTCGACCGCTGGCTCGTCGAGCGAACGAATGCCTTCGTCGTCGCCGGCGAGGCGGCATACGAGGCGTACGACACGGTCGCCGCCACACGCGAGTTCGAGGCGTACCTCGACGACCTCTCCAACTGGTACATCCGCCGCTCGCGCCGCCGCTTCTGGGCCGACGACGAGGCGGCGCTGCGGACGCTCTGGTACGCGCTCGTGCAGTCGCTGCGGGTGCTCGCGCCGATCCTGCCGTTCGTCACGGACCACCTGTGGCGGACGCTGGTGCTCGACGGGCCGGAGTCGGTGCACCTGGCCGGCTGGCCGGACGTGGACGAGCCGGACGGCACGCTTCTGGACGAGATCGCCGAGGTGCGCCGGGTGGTCGAGCTCGGCCGGCAGGCGCGCTCGACCTCGGGGATCAAGCTGCGGCAGCCGCTCCGGCGCCTCGTCGTCGAGGGAGCCGATCTCGACGGGCACCTCGAGGAGGTGGCGGACGAACTCCGTGTGAAGGCCGTCGAGCTCGCGGCGGTCGAGGCCGTCGAGCTGCGCGTCAAGCCGAACCTGCCGGTGCTCGGGCCGAAGCTCGGCAAGGAGCTCGGCGTCGTGCGCGAGGCACTCGCGGCGGGCGAGTTCGAGGAGCTTGGCGGCGGCCGCTTCCGCGCGGCGGGGCACGAGCTCGAGCCGGACGAGGTGCTCGTCGAGCGCGGTGGGCGCGAGGGCTGGGCGGTGGCGTCCGGCGACGGGGTGACGGTGGCGCTCGACCTCGGGCTCGACGAGGAGCTCCTCCTCGAGGGCGAGGCGTACGAGCTCATCCACCGCGTCAACTCGCTCCGCAAGGAGCAGGGCTTCGAGCTCAGCGATCGGATCGTGCTCAGCGTGCCCGAGGCGCAACGCGAGGTCGCCGCCCGGCACGGCGACTGGATCGCGCGCGAGGTGCTCGCGACGGAGATCCGCGTCGCCGGCGACGAGCTGGCGCTCGAGAAGAGCTAGGCGGCCGCGCGCCGCTCGGCGCGACGCAGCTCGACGGGCAGCTTGAAGCTGACGTCCTCGTGCACCGGCGCCTGCTCACGCACCTCGGCGCCCCGCTCTGCGAACCAGGCGCAGACCTCCGCGACGAGCCGCTCGGGCGCGGAAGCGCCGGAGGTGAGGCCGACCGTCTCGCAGCCGTCGAGCCAGCGTTCGTCGATGCCGCGCACGTCGTCGACGAGGTGGGCCGGAGTCCCGTCGGCCCGGGCCACGTCAACGAGCCGCTGTGAGTTCGAGGAGTTGGGCGAGCCGACGACGAGCAGCAGGTCGACGGCGCCCAGCAGCTCCTTCACCGCCCACTGCCGGTTGGACGTCGCGTAGCAGATGTCCTCACGCGCCGGCCCCTGGATGCGGGGGAAGCGGCGACGCAGCACGGACACGATCTCGTTCGTCTCGTCCACCGAAAGCGTCGTCTGGGTGACGTAGGCGAGCGGCCGGTCGTCCGGCAGCGCGACACGCTCCGCATCCTCCGTCGACTGGACGAGGACGATCGCCCCGGGAGCCTCTCCCAGCGTCCCTTCGACCTCCTCGTGTCCGGCGTGGCCGATGAGGACCACGGCGTAGCCGGCCTCGGCGTAGCGGCGCGCCTGCGCATGCACCTTGGTCACGAGCGGGCAGGTCGCGTCGATCGTCGTCAGTGCTCGTCCCTCCGCCTCCCGGCGCACCGCCGGCGCGACGCCGTGCGCGGAGAAGACGACGTGCGAACCCTCGGGCACGTCCGCAATCGCGTCGACGAAGATCGCCCCGCGGTCGCGCAGGTCCTCGACGACGTGGGAGTTGTGGACGATCTGCTTCCGGACGTAGACCGGCGGACCGTAGAGCGCGAGGGCACGCTCGACCGTCTCGACCGCCCGTTCGACCCCGGCGCAGTAGCCTCGCGGGGAGGCGAGGAGAAGGCGTTTCACCACCGCCCGGCCACGATACCCGGGACGCGTTAGGCGGATATGAGAGGCAAGCGCACGAGGCGATCTTTACCCCGTACGACGATCCTTCCTGAGCGTTGCAAAGATGGGCCGGACGGCCCATTGTCGGTTTCGCAAACGGTCTTTAGCCTCCCCTGCACTGGGCGATGCGAACCGCGGCGTCTTCGACGCCTTGCGGGGAGCAATCGGGAGAGCCCGCCGCACCGACCCCCCGAGCGGCGGGCTTTCTCACGTCCGGGGCCGGTTTCTGGCCCATTTGGACTTCGCTCCGTACAATCTGTCCGGCCCAGTGAGGACCCCGAAGGAGCTGTTGACGGTTCGCGCGTTCGGCCGCGCCGCGGCCGCGGTTCTTCTCCTGCCCGCGATCCTCGGTCGCGGCGGGGCGCGGCAGGGCCGACGGGCCTCGAGCGCCCGCGAATTCGAGAGCATCAGCCGGTTCGCGGAGGAGTTGTCGCGCAGCACCGACGTGGAAGGCGTCGCGCGGACGCTGCTGGACGAGATCTCGGCGCTCTTCGCCGTCGGCTTCGTCGGCCTGACCTTCGTGTCCGACGACGGGCGGGAGGCGTCGGGATACCTCGCGCGCTCGCTCGGCGAGGACGTCGACTGGTGGCGCGAGCTGCGCATCGACCTGGGCAGCGAGCCGTCCGGGATCGCGAGCGCGGTCTTCGAGGCGACTGCGTTGACGGTCTACGACACGGCGAGCTCCGGCGTCGTCAGCAGCCGCCTCGCCGAGGCCGTCGGCGCCAAGAGCGCCGCCTTCGTCCCCCTCCTCGTGCAGGAGCGCGTGACCGCCGTGATCTCGGTCGCGACGCTCGACCAGCCGCGGGTCTTCTCGAGCGAGGATCTCGCGGTGATGCAGACGCTCGCCTCGGAGGCGGCCGTCGCGCTCGAGCAGCTGCGCACGAGCGTCGCGCTCGAGGAGGCGCTGACCCGCGAGCGCCTGCTCGCGTCGATCGCCCGGCGCCTGCGGAGCGAGCTCGACCTTCCGTCCGCGCTCGCCGGCGCCGCGGAGGCCACGGCGCGCGCGCTCGACGCCTCGCGCTGCGTCGTCCGCATCGGAGAGACGCCCGACCAGGCGCACGTCGGCGCCGAGTGGCACCGGGGCGGACTCGCGCCTCTGGGTGAAGGAACCGCGCCCGAGCTCGAGCTGCTCGAGCGCGCCGCCGCGGCACGGCATCCGGTCGTGGAGACGGTGGAAGGGGCGACCGCGGTGGCCGTGCCGGTGCTCGTCTTCGAGGGGCCCGCGGGGTTCGTCAGCGTCCATCGGTCGTCGACCCGGGTGTGGGGGAAGGGCGACCTCGCCCTCCTCCAGGGGGTGGCGGCGGAGATCGGGCTCGCCCTCCGACTCGCGCGGTTGCTCGAGGAGAACGAGGAGCGGCTCGCGCAGCAGAGCGCACTGCTCCGCGCCGCTCACGTCCTGAGCAGCGACCTGGACCTCGCGATCGTCCTGCAGCGGCTCGCCGACCAGCTCGCGCAGCTGCTCGACGCGGACGCCGCGGACTGCTACCTCCTCGACGGCGAGCGCGGCCTCTTCCGCTGCGTCGCCGTGCACGGCTTCGACCGCACGCTGCTCGGCTTCGAGTTCCCGGCGGGACAGGGCCTGGCCGGAGCCGCGGTCCGCGAGGGCCGACCGCTGATCGAGAGTGCCTACGAAGAGATTGCCGAGCCGATCCCGCATCCGGCATACGACGGGTTCACCGACGTGATCACTGCTCCGATGGTCTGGAGCGACGAGGTACGCGGCGTCCTCGGCGTCGGCCGGCGCGCGGGTCGCCGCTTCGCGGAGCGCGACGCAGACGTCCTCGGGGCGTTCGCGGGCCTCGCCTCCCTCGCGCTGCGCAACGCCGAGATGTTCACGCAGAGCTCGCAGCAGGCGCGCGTCCAGCGTGGCTTCTACCGGATCGCCTCGGTGCTCGGGCAGTCCCTGTCCCGCTCCGCCACGCTCGAGGCGATCGCCCAGGCCGCGGCCGAGGCGCTCGGAGGAAGCTCGGCCGCGGTGTTCGTGCCTTCGAGCGGCCGGCTCGAGGCGGTCGGAGCGTACGAGCTCCCCGGCGACCTGGGCCGCATCTTCGACGAGCGCGCCGCCGAGCGGCAGGGCGCGCTGTTCCGCGCAGCGGCCGAGGGCCGCATCCTCGTCTCGTCCGTGATCTCGGACGACGAGCGGCTGTTGCCCGACCTTCGCAAGGCGGCCGGGGCGAACGGCTACCGGGCGCTCATCTCCGTGCCCGTGGACGCGCCGCGCGACGCCGGCCGCGGGCTCGTCCTCATCTTCTTCGCCGAGGAGCGCTCGTTCAGCGACGACGACATCGAGCTGGCGCGCCATCTCGCCGATGCGACCCGCGGCGCGCTCGAGCGGAGCGGGCTGTTCGAGGCCGAGCGCGGGGCGCGCGCTCTCGCGCAGCAGCTGACGCGCACCGGCCGGCTGCTCACCAGCGAGCTCGATCCGGCGGCGGTGCTCGACGAGGTCGTCCAGCAGGCGCCGGCGCTCGTCAATGCGGACGCCGCGGCATTCCGGCTGCTGGAGGAGGAGGAGCTCGTCGTGACGGCTGCGGACGGGGCCGGTGCCGAGGCAGCGCTCGGCTCGCGCAGCCCCGCGGGAGGCTGGCTCTCCGGCGACGTCGTCCAGTCGGGTGCGCCGGTGTCGCTCGCGCGGGCGGGGGACGACGAGCGGCTCCGTCGCCTCGACCCGCTGCTCCAGGCCGGGCACGCCGCCTTCCTCGGCGTGCCGGTCGGCGGGCCCGAGGGAGCGATCCTCGGTGTGCTCGCCGTCTACGCCTCTGCGCCGCGCGAATGGCGCGAGGAGGAGATCGAGGCGCTGCTCGCCGTGGCGGCGAGCACGTCGGCGGCGCTGTCGAACGCCGAGCTGTACCAGCGCGTCGCTCTCGAGCGGGAACGGTCGGTGGCGATCCTCTCCAACATCGCCGACGGAATCGTCGCGGTCGACCGCGACGGCGACGTCGTCCTCTGGAACAGCGCCGCCGAGCGGATCACCGGCGTGCCCGCTCCCGCCGCGCTCGGCCGGCCGCCGATCGACGTCTTGCAGCGCAGCCTCGAGGCGCCGGACGAGGGGGCGCGCGGCGACCGGTTCGTCTCGATCATGCGTGGGCGCGAGGAGGTGTGGCTGTCGGTCACCGAGGCGGTCATGCGCGACCCGGTCGGCGCCGTCTCGGGCCGCATCTTCGCCTTCCGCGACATCTCCGGCGACCGGCTCGTGGAGCAGGTCAAGTCCGACTTCGTGAGCACGGTCTCGCACGAGCTCCGCACGCCGCTCACCTCGATCTACGGCTTCGCCGAGACGCTGCTCCGCCAGGACGTCATGTTCGGCGAGGAGGAGCGGCAGACGTTCCTCCGCTACATCGCCTCGGAGTCGCAGCGGCTCACGTCCATCGTCGACACGCTCCTCAACGTCGCGCGGCTCGACACCGGCGACCTACAGGTCAACCTCGCGGAGACCGACGTCCGCGACGTCGTCGGGCAGGTGATCGAGACCGTCCCGGCGGCCGAGGCAGACGCGCACCGGTTCGTCGTCGAGCTCCCGGAGGAGCCGCTCGCGGCGAAGGCCGATGCCGAGAAGCTGCGCCAGGTGTGTTCGATCCTCGTGGACAACGCGCTTCGCTATTCGCCCGAGGGGGGCACCGTGACGGTCGGCGCGTCCCGGCGTGGGGACCGGGTCGAGATCAGCGTCGCCGACGAGGGGATCGGCATCCCGCAGTCCGACCAGGAGCAGATCTTCCGCAAGTTCTACCGCGGCGCGGATGCCGAGCAGCGGGCGGGCTCGGGCGGCACGGGGCTGGGCCTGTTCATCGCCCGCGGCCTCGTCACCGCGATGGGGGGCAGGATCTGGGTCTCGTCCCGGGAAGGAGAAGGCTCGCGGTTCGCATTTGAGCTTCCGGCCGCGGTTGCCGATCCTGTCACGACAGGGCAGGAGCGGGTATGAGTGCAGAAATGGATGGGTATACGCGGCCGGTGCCAGATAGAGGAGAGGTGCGGGTGCTCGTGATCGACGACGAGGCGCCGATCCGGTTGCTCTGCCGCGTCAATCTCGAGGCCGAGGGCATCGAGGTGCTCGAGGCCGCGGACGGGACGACCGGGCTTGAGCTGGCCCGCGCGGAGCAGCCCGACGTCGTCCTCCTCGACGTGATGATGCCCGGGCTCGACGGCTGGCGGGTCGCGGAGGAGATGCTCGACGACGACCGCACGCGCGGGATCCCGATCATCTTCCTCACGGCGCGCGCCGAGTTCCGCGACCGGGCGCGAGGGCTGGACATCGGCGGTGTCGACTACGTGACGAAGCCGTTCAATCCGCTCGAGCTGGCGCCGCTGGTCCGCGAGTTGCTCGACCGGATCGAGCGCGGCGAGCGCGACGAGCTCCGCGGCGAGAAGCTCGCCGAGCTCCGCGCCCTGATCGAATCGGACTAGCCGGCTCCCGGGCGGCTTAGACTGAGCGCTCTCGGGGCGTAGCTCAGCCTGGTCAGAGCGCCCGGTTTGGGGCCGGGAGGCCGGCAGTTCGAATCTGCCCGCCCCGACTGGGCAAGCCGACTGCGCAACCGGAGCTCGTCCGGCTGCGTTTCTCCCCCATGGCCCGGGTGGAACAGCGGCACGACCAGGCGGCGACTCCCCGTCCCGAACCGGACGAGCCCCGTCTCGAGGATCCCGGAGTCCGGGATCTCTCGTTCCGGGACTGGCGCGCGAGCTTCGTCCGGGCGGTGAAGGCGTTCCTCGAGCACAACGGGACGATGCTCGCCTCCGCGCTCGCCTACGCGACGTTCTTCGCGATCCCGTCCGTCCTGCTCGTCGTCGTCGGCGTCTTCACGCTCGTCGTCGGGCCGGACACGATCACCGCGCTGATGGCGCACTTCTCCCAGGTGATGCCGGCGCAGGCGGCCAACCTCCTCGGCGGAAGCCTCCACCGGCTCGACCAGCACCCGTCGACCGGAATCGCCATGACGGCCGTCGGCTTCGCGCTCGCGCTCTGGTCGACGACCGGCGCGATGACCTCGTACATGACCGCGGTCAACCTCGCCTACGGGCGCAAGGATCGCCGCTCGTTCGTTCGCAAGCGCCTCGTCGCGGTCGAGCTCGTGGCGGCGATCGGCCTCGCCTTCCTGCTCGTCGCCGTCCTCCTCATCTTCGGCCCGCCGCTCGAGCAGCTCGTCGCCTCCCACGCCGGGCCGCTCTCAGGCGCAATCGGCTGGATCTGGTGGATCGCCGAGTGGCCGATCCTCCTCGGCGGCCTCCTGACTGCGTTCGCGACGCTGCTCTACCTCGCCCCGGACGTCGACCTGCCGCGCTGGCATTTCGTCACGCCGGGGTCGATCCTCGCGGCGGCCGTCTGGCTCGCCGCGTCGGGGGCGTTCGCGTTCTACACGTCGAGCTTCGGTTCCTACAACAAGACGTGGGGCTCGCTCGCGGCGGTGATCGTGATGCTCACGTGGCTCTGGCTCGCCGCGATCGCGCTGCTGCTCGGCGCCGAGTTCAATGCCGAGGTGGAACGGAGCCGGGAGCTGCGCGCAGGCCTGCCGGCCGAGCGCGAGCTGCAGGTCCAGGCGCGCTCGGGCTGAACACGCCGGCCGCCTGCTCGTCGGCCAGGAAGCGAAGCAGGTAGGCCGCGAAGGCGCCGAAGAAGACGACCGCCTCCTCCGCCGCCATCGTCACGCCGGCGATCTGCTGGTCGGCGAGCGGGCCCGGCCCCCAGGTGCGCGGCGCGTGGACGTAGAAGGGGTAGATCGCTCGCGGGATCAGGGCGAGCAGCAGGCCGAGCGGCGACGCGAGGACGAAGGCGGCGAAGAGGTACGCCGCCTTGGCGCCGGCGGAAGCCCTTCCGTGCACGACCGGCCACCAGACGCAGATCCCCGCCGCGAGATACGTGAGGTGCTCCACGTGCAGGAGCGAGTGGGGATGACGGAGCGCGCTGTCGTAGATCCAGGGCAGGTGCCACGTGTAGTACGCGACGAGCCAGAGCGGCAGCGCGACGAAGGGCCGGAAGAGCGGGAACCCGGCGGCGCGCTCGGCGAGCCGGATCGGGATTGCGAGCACCAGCAGGGCGGGAGCCCACTCCGCGAGTACGACGTTCTGCAGCAGGTGCGCCCACAGGAAGGTGTGGTTGGCGAGCGGCTCGAGCTGGGTGAAGAAGGCCGCGAAGACGAGGACGACGCCGAGTGCACCGGCGACGAGCCGCGGGCGGGAGAAGCCCGTGCCGCGGAGGCCCACCGCGAGCCCGACCGCGAGCGCCGGCGCCAGCCCGATCGCCTCCGCCGAGGGATGCATCTCGCTACCGTACCCAGCGCTCCGCGGGTGTAGCTCAATGGTAGAGCCCTAGCCTTCCAAGCTAGTTACGCGGGTTCGATTCCCGCCACCCGCTCTCTCTCCGCAGGAGCTACTGCGGCGGGCCGCTGGTGGGCGTGATGGTGCCCGTCTGGGCCACGCCGTGGGCGTCCGTCCAGGCGATGGCCACGGCCGTGCCCGGGACGAGCGAGAGCACGGCCTTGCGGACGTCCGCGCTCGACGAGATCCCGGCGCCGTTCAGCGAGGTGATGACGTCGCCGGCGACGAGCCCGGCCGCCTCGGCTGCCTTGCCGGGGATGATCTGGTCGACCGCCGCGCCCCCGCGGACGTCCCTGAGGTCGACGCCGAGGAACGCCGTCGGGCCCACGTGCACCGTTGCGCTCGCATTGCCTCTTTCGATCAGCCGCGCGTACGTGAGCGCCTGCCGGATCGGGATGGCAAAGCCGCGATGGACTCCCGTGGTGGAGCCGGCGGTCACCATGCCGATCGCGCGGTTGTGGGCGTCCTCGAGCGGGCCGCCGGAATCGCCGGGAACCACCGGCGCATCCGTCGCGATCATGTTGATCAGCGTCTCGGAGTCGCCCGTCTCGTCCTTGGCGAGGACCCGGCGATGGAGGGCGATGACGCGGCCGCGCGCCTCCTTCGGCGCGCCGCCGAGGCCCTGGGCGTTGCCGCGGGCGACCACCGGCTGGCCGACGCGGACGGGCACGCCGTTCCCGAGCCTGATCGTCTTCAGGCCGGCGGCGTGTGCCAGGTGCAGGACGGCGACGTCGCGCACAACCGAGTAACCGGCGACGGTGGCGCTGTACGTCTTGTGTGTCGTCACGTCGACGACCTTGAACCGGGTCGCGCCGCGAATCACGTGGTTGTTCGTCAGGACCTCGCCGGCGCGCGTGAGGATCATCCCCGTGCCGGCGGCGACTCCGTTCTGGTAGCCGAGCGTGGTGTAGATGTCGACGATGCCGACGTTCGAGATCGACTGCCGAGCGCTATACGTGTGCCCGGCCGCGCCGGCCGGAGAGGCGGCTACGGCCGGCGCGAGCGTCGCCAGGACGGCGAGCAGGAGGCGTCGCGTCAGGCCGGGCACGGAACCATGAGAACACGAGTCGATGAGCCGCATCTAAGCAATCTGCAAGAGCCGTGTAAGGGTGTCGGCATCGTGTCTAACGAGTAGCGTCCCTCGAGTGGGGGAGGAGCCGCAACAGCAGGACGAGACGCCGAAGGAGCGAGCGAACCGCGAGCTGATCGAGCTGCTGAACGAGTTGCGGATCGTCCTCCCCGGTGTCACCGTCCTCTTCGCCTTCCTGCTCGCGGTCCCGTTCGCGAACGGTTGGAAGCGCGTCACCCCTTTCCAGCGGGACGTGTTCGTGGTCGCCTTCCTCTCGACCGCGGTCTCGGTCGCGTTCCTCACCGCGCCGAGCTCCTATCACCGGCTCCGCTTCCGTCAGGGAAACAAGGAGCACATGGTCCGGGTCGGCAACCGCCTGTCGATCGCCGGAATCGCGGCCTCGGCCGTGGCGCTGGAGGCGGTCGTGCTCCTCGTGATGGACGCGGTCGTCTCGCTCGGCGCCGCGATCGTGTCCGCCGTTTCGCTGTTCGTGGTGGTCGCAACGCTCTGGTACGCGCTGCCGCTGCGGGCAGCGCTCAGAGATCGATCCGCTCGATGACGACCTCGTCCCGCGGGCGATCGCCCGAGTCGGTCTCGAGCTGCGAGATCGCATCCACCGCATCCATCCCGTCGGTGACCTGGCCGAAGACGGTGTGCTTGCCGTCGAGCCACGGGCACGCGTCGGCGGTGACGATGAAGAACTGGCTGCCGTTCGTGTTCGGGCCGGCGTTGGCCATCGCGAGGGCGCCGCGGGCGACCGGGTGGTCGTTGAACTCGTCCTCGAACGTGTAGCCGGGCCCGCCCGAGCCCGTGCCGGTCGGGTCGCCGCCTTGGATCATGAAGTCCGGGATGACCCGGTGGAAGATGACGCCGTCGTAGAAGCCCTCGGCGGCGAGCTTGCGGAAGTTCTCGACCGTCTTCGGCGCGTCCTCGTCGAACAGCTCGACCGCGATCGCGCCGTGGTTCGTGTGCAGGGTCGCGGAGCTCACTGGGCCGGAACGCTATCTGCCAGCGGCTCGAGCGCGCCTGCGGTGGGTTCGAGCGAGCCGTCCCCGAGTCCGGCGACGACTTCGCGCACGAGCGCGCTCGCCGCGGCGTCGTCCTCCGCGGAGAGGACGGTGGAGACACCGGCGAGGTGCTCGCCGCGGCTCTCGTCCCAGAGCTCGAGGACAACGGTGTCGACGTCCCGCCGCGGGATGTAGGAATCCTCGGCGAGGCCGACGCGCACCGCGACCACGCGGCCGTCCGGCAGCGTCGCCTCCGCCTCGACCGGTGCGCCTCGCAGGGACATCGGGTGCCATTCTGCCCGAGTCCGCCCGGTCGAGTCCGCGCGCGTAGGACCCGCCACGTGCCAATTTGCGCCGAACGGCCCATGGCGCAGGCCGGCGATTGCGGCGACGGTGTAGGCGTGACGGGCGCGAGGGCACTCCGGCTCGCAGTCGCACTGGGGGTGCTCGTCGCCGCCGGGCTGCTCACGGCATCGGCGTTCGCGACCAGCCGCTCGGAGCGGCGGCTGCAGACGCTGAACCGGCAGGTGCTGGCGGCGGTGAACTCGTTCCGCGTCGCGCACGGACTCGCGCCGCTGCGCGAGTCGAGGGCACTCGACGGCTCGGCACAGCAGCACTCGGTCGAGATGGGCAGGGACGGCTATTTCGCGCACTCCTCGGCCGACGGCACCGCATTCTGGCGCCGCATCCAGCGCTACTACGCGCCCGGGAGCGCGGCGTACTGGTCGGTCGGCGAGAACCTCCTCTGGAGCGCGCCGACGGTGAGCGCGGGGCGCGCGATGCGGATGTGGATCGGCAGCCCGGAGCACCTCAAGAATCTCCTGGCGCCACAGTGGCGCCAGGTCGGCGTCTCGGCTGTGCACGTCGCCCGTGCGCCGGGCATCTACCACGGCCAGAGCGTCACGATCATCACGACGGACTTCGGCGTCCGGCGCTAGCGCTCTTCTTCCGACGGCGGGCGGCGCTGGAGTGCCCAGAGCCCGGCGGCCGCGGGGCCGAGCGGCAGCCAGAGGTTGAAGATCCGGTAGGTGAAGACCGCGAGCACGGCCGCGGGCAGGCCGAAGCCGACCCAGACGAGCGCGAACGGCAGCAGAGCCTCGACCGCGCCGGCGCCCGCGAGCGGCAGGGTCCGCCGCGTGAGCGCGTAGCCCGTCGCGTAGCCGACCACGACCGCCGTGACACCCGGCGTGTCGCGCGTGAAGGCGGCGAGACAGGCCCAGAGGACGAAGACCTCCCCCGCCCAGTAGACGGCCATCCCGGTGAAGGCCGCCGCGCCGTGCCGCCGCGGCGACGCCACGATCTGCCCGACGACCCGGAGCGCCTCGAGAGGAGGCCCGAGCAGCTTCCCGAGCCAGCCCCGGCAGATCCACCTCCGGTAGCGGACCGCGAGCAGCGCGAGCGCCGTCCCCACCGGCACGCCGATCGTCCACGAGAGCGTGACCGCCCGCTGCGCGTGCGGGTCGTCGAGGAGGAGCAGGATCGCGCAGACGAGCGCGCCGGTGGCGAGGACGGCGTACTCGAGCGAGCCGAGGCCGAGCACCCGGATCCGGGCCTCGCCCGGCGGCACGCCGAGATCCTCGAGCGCCTCGATGTCCACGGCGAAGCCGCCCCGCGGGATGAACATCCCGAAGCCCGCCGCGACGATCGCCCCCGCGCGCAGGGTGCCGAGCCGGACGCCCCGTCCGACGTTCGCGACCTCCCGGTAGGCGAACGTGTAGCCGACCTGCGCCGCGACGGCGCCCACGATGGCGAACGGGAACCAGTAGGTGTGCGCGTGCCGGACGTGGGAGGCGATGTTCGTGTAGCCCGCAACCCCCGCCACGAGCATCGCCGCGATCAGGGACAGGGCCCCGGCGACGACCATCACCATCACCACGTGGTGCGGCTCGTGCTCGCGGTGGTGGGCGAACAACACCTTGAAGGGGCCGCGCTGCCAGAGGCGGCGCAGAGCCGTCTGCCGCGTCACGGTCAGCTTGTTCCCGAGCCACACACGAGCAATGCGCCCGCCAGGATTCGAACCTGGGACCCGCGGATTAGAAGTCCGCCGCTCTGTCCACTGAGCTACGGGCGCGCGTGAGGCTCACAGCGTAGAGCGCGAGGCGGCGTGGGTAGGGTGCCGCCGATGGACGCGCTGGAGCGGCTGAAGGAGCGGCTGGGCGAGGTGACGGACCTGGGCAAGGTCGCGCGCCTCCTCTCGTGGGACCAGCAGACGATGATGCCGCCCGCGGGGACCGGCCACCGCGCCGACCAGACGTCCACGGTGCAGCGCCTCGCGCACGAGCGGTTCACCGATCCCGAGGTCGGCCGGCTCCTCGACGAGCTCGCGCCGCTCGCGGAGTCGCTCGACCCGGATTCGGACGACGCCGCGCTGATCTCCGTCGTGCGCCGCGACTACGAGAAGGCCGTGAACGTGCCCTCCTCGTTGCGCGCCGAGATGGCACGCGCGGCCGCCGAGGCGCGGCCCGTCTGGGTCAAGGCGAAGGCGGAATCGGACTTCGCGTCGTTCCTGCCGTCGCTCGAGCGGATCGTCGAGCTCAAGCTCCGGTACGTCGACTGCGTCGCCGACGGTACTGCGGAGCGGTACGACGTCCTCCTCGACGATTACGAGCCGCAGACGACGACCGCGGAGGTGCGGACGTTGTTCGAGGAGCTGAAACCGCCGCTCGTCGAACTCATCGCCGAGCTGCGCGAGCGGGGCGTCGACGACTCCTTCCTGCACGGGGACTTCCCGCCCGACCGCCAGCGCGCGCTCGCGCACGACATGGTCGAACTCTTCGGGCACCGGCCCGAGAGCTGGCGGATCGACCCGACGGAGCACCCGTTCGCCTCGGGCCCCGGCCGCGACGACGTCCGGATCACGACGAACTACCACCCGGACTCGCTCGAGTCGGTCTTCTCCACGATGCACGAGTACGGCCACGGCCTCTACAACCACCAGCTACCGCAACACCTCGAGCGGTTGCCGACCGGTCAGGCCTGCTCGCTCGGGATCCACGAGTCGCAGAGCCGCCTCTGGGAGAACCTCGTCGGCCGCAGCCTCCCGTTCTGGCGGCGCTTCTATCCGCGGCTGCAGGAGACGTTCCCGGAGCAGCTCGCGGGGGTCGATCTCGAGCGCTTCCACGTCGGCGTCCACGCGGTCAGGCCGAGCCTGATCCGGATCCAGGCCGACGAGGTGACGTACGGGATGCACGTGATGCTCCGCTTCGAGCTCGAGCAGGACATCGTCGAGGGACGGGTCGAGCTGCGCGACCTGCCGCAGCGCTGGAACGAGAAGATGTGGGAGTACCTCGGGGTCGAGGTTCCCGACGACGGGCACGGTGTCCTCCAGGACGTCCACTGGTCGGGCGGCTCGATCGGCTACTTCTCGACCTACCTGATCGGGACGGTCGCCTCGGTGCAGATCTGGGAAGCGGCCCGGCGCGACCTGCCGGAGCTCGAGGAGCAGGTCGGCCGCGGCGAGTTCGAACCGCTGCGCGAGTGGCTCGGCGAGCACGTCCACGCGCTCGGCCGCAAGTTCTCGCCACAGGAGACGCTCCGCCGTGCGACGGGCTCCGCGATCCAGGCGCAGCCGTACCTCGAGTACCTGCGCCGCACGTACGCATAGGTCTCGGCGCGCCGGGTAGCCCTCCGGGCAGAAAACGACACGAAGGAGGGGTCTGCCGTGGCAGACACGCTGAAAGGCAAGAAGGTGGCGATCCTCGCTGCGGACATGTTCGAGCGAGTCGAGCTCGAGGAGCCGCGGAAGGCGCTCGAGGCGGAGGGCGCAGACATCGACATCGTCTCGATTCACGACGGCGAGATCGAGGGCTTCGACCACTTCGAGCCGGCGAACAAGGTCCAGGTCGACAAGACGGTCGAGGAGGTGTCGCCCGGCGACTACGACGCGCTCCTTGTCCCCGGCGGCGTGGGGAATCCCGACCAGCTGCGCGGGGACGAGAACGCGGTCGCGTTCGTCCGCGGCTTCCACCGGGCGGGCAAGCCGATGGCCGTCATCTGTCACGGCCCGTGGATGCTCGTGGAGAGCGGCGCCGTCCGGGGGAAACGGGTCACGTCGTGGCCCACGCTCGAGACGGACATCCGCAACGCCGGCGGCGAGTGGGTGGACGAGGAGGTCGTCGTCGACGGCAGCCTCGTCACGAGCCGGAAGCCCGACGACATCCCGGCCTTCAACCGGGAGATGCTGCGGATCTTCTCCGGGGAGCGCGTCCCGGCCTAGGGCACTCGGCGCGACGGGGCCGCGCGCGAGGCGGCCCCGTCGCGAGACAACTTCAGAAAACGCCGCCGCGTGCGGAGGGTGCGCTCGTCGGCGTAGCGAGACTCGCGCGAGGGTGGCGGACGGGACTCGAACCCGCGACCACCGGGACCACAACCCGGAGCTCTACCAACTGAGCTACCGCCACCGAGCGGCCACAGCGTAGCGGGATACCCTTCACGGGCATTCGGCCCCGTAGCTCAGCGGACAGAGCGGCAGCCTTCGAAGCTGCGTGCGGAGGTTCGATTCCTCCCGGGGCCATTTGCGGGCCGCTAGCCGTGCGCGGTGGCGCGCTGCTCGACGCGCAGGGTCACGAGGCCGCCGGCGCGGGCGACGTGCCGCTGCATCAGCTCCGACGCGGCCGCCGCGTCGTGGCGGGTGAGCGCCTCGAGGATCTCCTTGTGCTCGCGGACGTTCGTCTCGAGCATCGTGGTGCTCTCGCTGATCACGAGCCTGCTCAGATCGCGGGGGAAGTTGCGGTGGAGCTGGGCGAGCGTGCTTACGAGGACGTCGTTGCCGCTCGCCTCGTGGATCGTCTGGTGGAACTCGTCGTTCGCGTGTCCCCAGCGCCGGATCTCGCGCGCGCCGACCTCGCGGCCGCCCTGCCGCCGCGCAACGGTCTGCTCCAGCGCGGCGCGGAACTCGGCCTGCGCGTTGCCGAGCCGCTGCAGCTGCTCGCGGTTGGCTCGCTCCGCTGCGAGCCCGGCGGCGAGCGCCTCGAGGGCGGCGCGCACCTCGTAGGCGTCGCGGATCTCGGTGGGGGAGAGCCCGCGGACGACAGCGCCGCGGTTCGGCTGCAGCTCGACGAGCCCGCCTGCCTGGAGCTTGCGCAGCGCCTCGCGCACCGGTGTCCGGCTGACGCCGAATTCCTCGGCGAGGGCCTCCTGCCGCAGCCGTGTTCCCGACGGGAGCTCGCCGCTGAGCACCCGCGCGTGCAGCTGGCTCGCCAGCTTGTCGACGAGCGCCCGCCGTTCCTCCGCCGCCTGGCTCATGCCTCGGCGCCCTCCTCTCCGCGTAAGCCGTCGCGCGCGAGGCGAAGGCCGACCAGCCCGACGAAGATCGCGAACACGAGTCGGAGCGTAGACCCCGGCAACGCGAGAGCCAACAACGCGCCGAGGACGCTGCCGACCGCGCCGACGACGCCGAAGCGGAGTGCGAGCCCGAGGTCGCCGACGCCGCGCCGCCGCAGGGCGAGGCTCCCGGCGATCGCCGTCGGCAGGATCACGAGCAGCGACGTCGCCTCGGCCTGGTGCTGCGTGAGGCCGACCGCCAGGGTGAGGAACGGCACGACGAGCGTCCCGCCGCCGACGCCGAGCAGCCCCGAGGCGACGCCGACGACGACGCCGAACGCCACGAGGACCACGTAGAGCGTCGGCCCGCTCACCCGCGTGCTCCGAGCAGCACAGCCACGGCGAGCAGGAACGTGCCGAAGACGACCTTGAGCAGCCGCTCGTCGATCCTGGCCAGGAACCCGGCGCCGATCCGGGCGCCCACGATCGATCCCGCCGCCAGGCCGAGGGCGTACCACCACCGCACCTCGCCCGCGACGCCGTAGGTGGCGATGCCGGCGACGCTGATCGGGATGATCGCGCCGAGCGAGATGGCGTGCGCGTCCCGCTGCGCGTAACCGGCCCAGAGCACCAGCAGCGGGACCATCACGATCCCGCCGCCGACTCCGAGCAATCCCGAGAGAACGCCCCCGCCGACACCGATCGCGAGCAGCTTCCGATCGAGCGCGAAGGTGCGCAGATGGACTCGGGAGTCGGGTGTGCCGGCGGTAGCCCGCATTCATGTCAAACTAACACTTGGATCCAGTTGACGTCAGAATGTATCCATATGTAGGGTTGCGACCTAGGGTTCGCCCACCAGGGAGGGACGGTCCAGATGAATCGCAAGCGCTTGGGAGCAGCCATCGGCGTGGGGGTCGTGGCCGGGCTGCTTGCACTCACGATCAGTGCCGCCGCCGGCGCGTCGGCCAGGCACTCGGCGAAGTTCAAGAACGGCGGCACGTTCACCGTTGCGATGACGAACGGCGAGCCGGACGCGCTCGACCCCACGCTCGCCCGGACGTTCTCCGGCCGCGAGGTCTTCCTCACCATGTGCGAGAAGCTCTACGACCTCAACAAGAGGACGCAGATCGTGCCGCAGCTCGCCGCGTCTCTGCCGACGGTGTCGAAGAACAAGCTCACGATGACGGTCAAGCTGCGCCACGGAATCAAGTTCAACGACGGGACGCCCTTCAACGCGGCTGCCGTCGTGAAGACGATGAACCGCTACCTCACGTTCAAGGGCTCGGTCCGCGCGAGCGAGATCTCGGCCGTGACGAGCGTGAAGGCGAAGGGCAAGTACGCCGTCGTCTTCCACCTGAAGGCTCCGTACTCGCCGCTGACCGCGCAGCTCGCGGACCGCTCCGGGATGATCCTGTCGCCGAAGCAGGTCTCGAAGCTCGGCGCCAACTTCGCCCGCGACCCGGTCTGCGTCGGTCCGTTCATGTACAAGAACCGCGTCGCCGGCGACAGCATCACCGTCGTCAGGTCGCCGTTCTACTACGCGAAGAACAAGGTGCACTTCTCCAAGATCGTGTTCAAGATCTACAACGACACGACCGCCGCGGCGCAGGCGCTGAAGGCGGGGACGGTGCAGGCGATCGACGCGATCGCGCCGACCGACATCCCGAGCATCAAGTCCGACGGTGCGCTGAACGTGATCAAGGCGGCCGGGCTCGGGTACGGCGGGATCACGATCAACATCGGGAACAAGAACGGGCTGCTCAAGCTGCCGTACCAGAACGTCGGCACCGACCTGGCGCGCAGCTCTGCGTTGCGCAAGGCGTTCGAGATGGCGATCAACCGCAACACGCTCAACAAGGTCGTGTTCAACAACACGGTTCTCCCCGGTTGCACCCCGATCTCCCAGTCCAGCTCGTGGTTCGACAAGAGCATCAAGTGCACGCCGTACAACCCGGATCAGGCCAAGCAGCTCGTGAAGTCGTCCGGGATCTCGAGCCCGACGGTCAACCTGATGGTTCCGACCGGGACGGTGGCACTGCGCGAGGCGCAGTTCATCCAGGCCGAGGAGGCCGCGGTCGGGATCAAGGTGAACGTGCAGTCGACCGACTTCGTGACTTCGCTCTCGAAGGCGGACGCGGGCACCTTCGACGCCTTCCTGATCGGCTGGTCGGGTCGCGTCGACCCGGACGGGAACATCTACGGCTTCGTCGCGACGCCGGGGACGCTGAACGACTCCGGCTACTCGAACGCCCACCTCGACCGGTTCCTGAACCGGGCGCGGAGCGCCTCGACGACGAAGGCACGGCGCAACTACTACAAGGCGGCCGAGACCCTGATCCTGAACAACCGGCCGTTGATCTACCTCGACCACCCGATCACGAACTCCGGTATCTCGAAGAAGGTCAGCGGCGTGAACCTGTACCCGGACACGCTCCTGCGCGTCGCGTTCGCCGGCTACACGAGCTAGAGCAAGCGACATGGGCGGCTTCCTGATCCGCAAGGCGGGAGCCGCCCTCGTCGTGCTCGTGCTCGCCAGCATGCTCGTGTTCGTGGGCGTGCGCGCGATCCCGGGCAACCCCGCGATCGCCCTCGGCGCGGAGAACCGGGATCCGTCGGTGATCGCCGCCGTGAAGGCCAAGTACCTGCTCGACAAGCCGCTGCCGGTGCAGTACGGGCACTGGATCTGGCTCGCCGTGCAGGGCGACCTCGGCACCGACCAGCGCCAGCTCTCGGTCGGGCACACGATCGCGTCGCGCCTGCCGATCAGCATCGAGCTCGCCCTGCTCAGCATGCTCGTCGCCGTGGTCATCGGCATCCCGGCGGGGGTGATCGCGGCGGTGCGCCGCGGCAAACCGAGCGACTACACGGTGACGGTGTTCGCGCTCACCGGCCTGTCGGTCCCGCACTTCTGGTTCGGGCTGATGCTGATCATCTGGTTCGCGGTCGACCTGCACTGGCTCCCCGCCGGGGGCTACGTCAGCGTGCACCACCCGATCGCCAACCTCGAGCACCTGATCCTGCCCGCGATCGTGCTGGGGACTGGCTTCGCGGCGGTGCTGATGCGCCAGATGCGCTCGTCGATGCTGGGCTCGCTCGGAGCCGACTACGTCCGGACGGCGCGGGCGAAGGGCATGTCCGAGAAGACGGTCGTCTGGAAGCACGCGTTCCGCAACAGCCTGATCACGATCACGACCGTGATGGGCCTCCAGCTCGGCGGTCTCATCTCCGGCATCGTCGTGGTGGAGGAGATCTTCGGCATCCCGGGCTTCGGCTCGCTGACGATCGACGCGGTGAACCAGCGCGACTACACGCTGATCCAGGGGGTCGTGCTCGTCGCCGCCGCCGCGTACGTGTTCGCGAACCTGCTCGTGGACGTGGTCTACTCGTTCCTCAACCCGAGGATCCGGACGATATGAGCGTCGTCGCACAGGACGTCGAAGCCCCCCTCGCGGTCGGGCGGAACCGCCGCTTCCGCCTGCTCCGGAAGCGCTTCCTGCGGCGGCCGATGGCCGTCGCCGGGCTCGTCGTCGTGCTCGGGTTCGTGATCATGGCGATCTTCGCGCCGCTGCTCGCGCCCTACTCGGCCGGGCACACCGACTTCAACGCAGTCCTGGCACACCCGTCGTCGAAGCACCTGCTCGGCACGGACGACCTCGGGCACGACGTGCTCTCGCGCCTGATCTGGGGCGCGCGCGCCTCGATGCTCGTCGGCGTGCTGTCGACGGTGCTGGCGATGGTGGTCGCGGTCCCGATCGGGATGCTGGCCGGCTACTACCGCGGCTGGCTCGACACGGTGGTGGCCCGGATGACCGACGTCCTGCTCGCCTTCCCGTTCCTGATCCTCGCGGTGGGGCTGGCGGCGATCCTCGGGCCCTCGCTGATGAACGCGACGCTCGCCCTGGGGATCGGCACGGTCCCGGTCTTCATCAGGATCGCGCGCGGCGAGACGCTCGCCTTGCGCGAGGAGGACTACGTCCCGGCGGCGGTGCTGAACGGCGCCAACGACGCGACGATCATCTTCCGCCACATCCTCCCGAACATGACGAACACGCTCCTCGTGCAGGCGACCCTGACGATCCCGGCCGCGATCGTCGGCGAGGCGATCCTCTCCTTCCTCGGGCTCGGCGTGCAGCCGCCCGCCTCCTCGTGGGGGACGATGCTCCAGGAGGCGGAGCCGTACCTGACGCAGGCGCCGCGGCTCGCGGTCTATCCCGGGCTCGCAATCGTCTTCGCCGCGCTCGCCTTCAACGTCCTGGGAGACGGGCTGCGCGACATCCTCGACCCGCGGACGACCCGGTGAGCGCGGAGCCTCTGCTCGAGGTGAACGACCTCTCGGTCCGGTTCGAGACCGACGAGGGGCCGCTCCAGGCGGTCGACCGGGTCTCGTTCGCGCTCGCCCCGCGCGAGGTGCTCGGGATCGTCGGCGAGTCCGGCTGCGGGAAGAGCGTGACCTGCATGTCGCTCGTGCGCCTGCTGCCGGAGACCGCGCGGGTGAGCGGCAGCGTCGTCTTCGACGGCGTCGATCTGCTCGCCCTGGGGATGCGGCGGCTGCAGCGCGTCCGAGGGCGGCAGATCTCGTACATCTTCCAGGAGCCGATGACCTCGCTCAATCCGGTGTTCACCGTCGGCGACCAGATCGGGGAGGTGCTGCGCCGGCACCTGGGGCTCTCGCGTCGCGCCGCGCGCAGGCGCGTCGTCGAGCTGCTCGAGCTCGTGCGCATTCCCGCCCCGAAGCGGCGCGTCGACGAGTTTCCGCACCAGCTGTCGGGCGGGATGCGCCAGCGGGTGATGATCGCGATGGCGCTCGCGTGCGACCCGAAGGTGCTGATCGCCGACGAGCCGACCACGGCGCTCGACGTGACGATCCAGGCCGGCATCCTCGACCTGATGCGCGAGGTGCGCGAGGAGCTCGGCACCGCCATCATCCTCGTCACCCACAACCTGGGCGTCGTCGCGGACATCGCCGACCGTGTGATCGTCATGTACGCCGGCCGCAAGGTGGAGGAAGCGGCCTCTGAGGAGCTGTTCGCGGCGCCGCAGCACCCGTACACGGTGGGGCTCCTCGGAGCGATCCCGCGCCCGGGTGAGCGGCGCGAGCGGCTCGAGGAGATCCCGGGGCGCGTCCCGGCGGTGGCCGCTCCGCTGCAGCGGTGCGTCTTCGCCGACCGGTGCCGCTACTCGGACGAGGTCACCCTGACGCAGATTCCTGAGCTGCGCCCCGTGCGGCCGGGACACCTGGTCGCCTGCTTCCACCCCGAGTCCGAACGCGTCGCAGCCGCATGAGCACGGCTCCCGTGCTCGAGGTCGACGATCTCGTCAAGCACTTCGCCGTCGGCGGCCGCATCGGCAGCTCGACCGGCACGGTGCACGCGGTCGACGGCGTCTCGTTCACGCTGCGCCCGGGCGAGGTGCTCGGCGTCGTCGGGGAGTCGGGCAGCGGTAAGACGACGCTCGCGAACTGCGTCGTCAGGCTGCTCGAGCCGACCTCCGGCTCGATCCGGCTCCACGGCCAGGACATCACCCATCTGTCGCGGCGCCGGTTGCGTTCCCTGCGGCGCAGCCTCCACATGGTCTTCCAGGACCCGTACTCGTCGCTCAACCCGCGGATGACGGCCGGCGAGATCGTCGCCGAGCCGCTGCGTCTGCACCGGCTCGCCGGCCGGAAGGAGCGCGAGCACCGGGTGATCGAGATCTTCGAGCGGGTGGGGCTCGGGCCGGAGCACCGCTTCCGCTACCCGCACGAGCTGTCCGGCGGGCAGCGCCAGCGCGTCGGGATCGCACGCGCGCTCGCGCTCGATCCCGACGTCGTCGTGCTCGACGAGCCCGTCTCGGCGCTCGACGCGTCGGTGCGCGCAGGTGTGCTGAACCTGCTCGACGACCTGCAGGAGCGGTTGTCGCTCACGTACCTGTTCGTCGCGCACGACCTCGCCGTCGTGCGACACGTGGCGGACGCCGTCGCGGTCATGTACCTCGGGAAGATCGTCGAGACCGGGCCCGCAGAGACGGTGTAC